>JBBSCN010000103.1:0-10979 GCA_038250265.1 Cytophagales bacterium
AATCATTTGAAGAATTCCGCTGATCAGCACCCCTACGATTACCAACCCAATAATCAAGTAAACTGAACTGAAAACTACTCCGCCCGAAATCAACTCAACGGTGGTTTGTATCCCAAGAGGAACTGTTAAGCTGATCAAACCTACTACTACCGCATAAAAGAGTATATAGAAAACCTCCTTCTTTTCTGTCCTTAATAAGTGGACTAACCTACGCACCGGACTCTGGTTCAACCCTTCCTCCCCCTGAATACTCACAGGGCTTTCATAAGAGTAAATGGCAAAAAAAGTTATCTCCCCATTCTCATTCTTCAATAATTCGTTAGCATCAAAGGGCGCATCACTGTTGGTATCAAAATGAATCTTGATCCATTTTGCCTTACCTTTTTCAGGCACGAGCAAAGCGGGGTAAAGTCCATTTTTATCGCGTAGAAACGTAAGCACAGGCGAAGATTGCTCGTGAAAAAAATCCAAAAATGTTGTCTCATCCAACTGGTTTTCCATGAACATGACACGCACCTGGTTGCCAGCCTCTATCAAATCTCTTTTGAATTCAATAAATTCATCGTCTGAATAGTTATGTTGGTTGGCTTCTACGTATTGTATATTCTCTAACTTCAAGCTGTGCTTCATTACAAATGAGACTTCGCGTAAGCACCGGACTATCTGTTGGTTGTTCAACATAAATTTTTAGGCTTGAATAGATCTGAAAACAACATTTTCTAAAAAGGTATATAGGTCAGTGTAACGATCTTCATTGGGTTTTATGCTAGTCAAGGCTGGCAAGTGTTCAGCAAAAAATAACTGTTGGTTGGAGGTGACCAAAATAGTGCTGACTAACGTGCTGGCAAATGGATAATTGGGGTTGATCTGCAAAATGAGTTCGGCAATTTTATTACAAACTACTTTAAATCCACCAAAAAACCCTGACTTATTATCGTCATCTACATCTTTTGTCAAATAGGTTTTGTCAAGTTCGGAAACAACTATCCTATGCAATGCCTCCTCATTGACAAACTCAAATGTGGGGTCGTACTTTTTTTCTTCCGCCAGCACGCGCAGACAGGCCTTCAATTTTTCTTTCGGATCGCTGACCGCGCTCGTAAAAATATCCATCCGATACTCCACCCAATTCCAATACCAGGCAATCAGATAAACCAATAGACGGTGCTTGTTTTCGAAGTATCGGTAAATAGAAGCTTCCGTGGAGTCAATTTCTTCCGCCAACTTCTTGAAAGTAAATTGTTCAAAACCAAGCCTACCTATCAACTCCACACTGCTGCGGATAATTTTTTGACCTAACTGCGTGTGCTGTGGATCTCGCAGGTAGAGTTGTTGGTTAAGTTTGAAAGCAAGGTTTGGCATTTTGATACTAGTATAAACAAATGTAATAGTATTGCTATCATGAATCGCAAAAGCCGAGCAAAAGGTTACGAATTTGAGGATTTATTTTTAACCTCATCTAACGCGAAAGGAAAGTTTCCTTAGCAAGAATCCAACAGCCCATGGCGAGTGTAAACAAGCCAAACGCTTTTTTTAACTTGATTCCTGATATTTTTCGGGAGAGTACATTGCCAATGTGAACTCCAACAATGGCAATGGCAGTAAGACTAAGAAGAAAAGGCCAATCCATACTTCTATTGAGCACATCGCCCATGAAACCCGTGAGAGAGTTGATGGCAATAATGAATAATGAAGTGCCTGCGGCTGTTTTCATGGGCAACCCGGTTAGCAGTACCAATGCCGGAATAATTAAAAAACCTCCGCCCGCCCCGACCAATCCCGTGAGGAAGCCAATCAAAGTTCCCTCCACGATGATCAAAATCGTCTGGAATTTTTTTCGGTTCGGCTGAATGTCGCGCCTGCCCCTGATCATCGGGATTGAGGCTAACACCATAAGAATGGCGAACAGGCCCAGCAATAAAAATCGTTTGGTAAAAATAAAATCACCCGACTGCAAAAGCACATCGGGAATGGCTGGTATCACAAATCTGCGGGTGAGGAAAATAGCAATGATCGATGGTATACCGAACAGAAAGCCCGTGCGGATATTCACCAAATGATCGCGGTACTTTGGCACCGCGCCCGCAAAACTAGTTGTGCCGACAATAAACAGCGAATAAGCGGAAGCAGTCACGGCATCGATTTGGAAGAGGTAAACCAGAATGGGGATAGAGAGAATAGAACCTCCACCGCCCAACAGGCCCAGCAGCAAGCCGATAAAAATAGAAGCAAAGTAACCGAAGTATTCCAAGTGAGTTTTTTGCAAGCTAAAAAATCATCAACGGGAAAAGGATACCATTCAACAAATTATTCACCTAGTTCTCTGATCTCAAAATCTTTTCCCTTCCCGAATTTTATCAAGTCTTTAATTGTATACCGCTCTAAGGTGTTGAGGTCTTTTACTTTAAAATCTCCATTGGATTGAATGGTTTCCAATTGAAATTCATAGCGATCCCCAAAATTGATTAAATAATATTTTTTGCCTACGCGCAGTGCGCCAAAAGATAAACCTGCCATAGCTAACTCAAATCTTCTTCTCGTTCCAACATCAGAATAGAAGCTTGTGGTACGATGAAATATTTTTCGCTTTCATACATTACTTCAATGGCACCTTTTTGTAAAAAGATAGCTAGGTCACCCTCTTGAGCTTGTAGTGGCAGATACTTGATTTGATCTTCTTTGCCCTTCCACAAATCATCTTCATCGGCTGGCATCGGCAACGGATAACCCGGCCCAACTTTGATAATGTAGCCTTTTTGAATTTTTTCTTTCTCTTGTACACCCGGTGGAAGATATAAACCACTATCAGTTTTATCTGACTCTTTTGCAGGGCGGATCAGAACACGATCGCCCACCACAATCAATTTTTTGAGTTTGTTATCTGCTGTAACTTTCATTATTCCTATTCAAATAAGTCCGCTTGATCTTCCGATCGTTCTACCAAACGTGAATTGATATCTCTAGAAGGCTTGATGCCAAGGGTCCTAAATTTTTCGACACTACGCACCAGATTGCCATTTCCGGTAGATAATTTATTCATAGCGCCCGCATAGGTCTCCTTCGATTTCTCCAATTGCTTTCCAATCTCAATCATATCATCTGTAAAACCTCTAAACTTTTCGTAGAGACCGGTAGCTTGGCGCACAATCTCAATGGTATTTCTATTTTGAAATTCTTGCTTCCAAATACTGGCGATGGTGCGAAGTGTGGCAATGAGTGTTGAAGGGCTAACAATTACAATATTTTTCTCAAAGGCGTCATTAAAAATTTCAACATCGTACTGCACAGAAATTCCGAAGGCTGGTTCAATCGGCACAAAAAGTAAGATAAAATCTAAGTTGCCGGTGGCATATAAAGTTTGATAATTTTTTTCACTCAGTCCCTTAATGTGTTGCCGAAGCGAAAAAATATGTTGTTTTAAATTAGCAGCCCGTTCGGTTTCATCCTCCGAGCTCACAAATCGCTCGTACGCCAACAAACTTACTTTTGAATCGACAATTAAGTTTTTATTATCAGGTAGCTTAATTACCACATCGGGTTGCAAGCGTCTTCCTTCATCGGAGGTAATGGATTCTTGAACAAAATATTCTCGCCCCTTCGCCAGCCCAGACTTTTCTAAAATGCTCTCTAAAATATATTCTCCCCAATTACCCTGGGCTTTAGAATCTCCCTTTAAAGCTCTGGTTAGATTACTGGCTTCTTTAGTTATCTGCACGTTCAGCCTTTGCAAATTCTCCAATTGTTCGCGCAAAGCAGAGTTACGAGAAATAGTATCCTTGTGAGTTTCTTCCACCCGTTTCTCAAATTCTACAATCTTTTCACCCAATGGTTTAAGTAAATCGAATATGTTGGATTTGTTTTGGTCGGTGAATTTTTTGCTCTTCTCTTCAAAAATTTCGTTGGCCAAGTTTTTGAACTGATCGGTGAATCTCTTTTGAAGCTCTTCCATCTCGCCCTTCCGTTCCTCCAACTTCTTTTCCAAATTGCGGTAATTGGCTTCTACAGCAGCTAGGGTATTGGTTAATTCCAGCTTCTTTTCCCGTTCCTGATCCACTGTTTTTCGTTGCTCAGCAAATTGACTTGAGAGGGAGTTATTTTTCTCCTGCTCAACCAATAGTCTGGTTTTTGCATCTTGAAGCGAATTAGATAGAGACGCTTTGCTGATCAACCAGCCGACAATGCCCCCAATAAGCAATCCAATGATCAAAAGAATGATTTCCATACGCTGGCAAAGTTAGAGCATTTTGCGGAGCAGGGAATTTTAAATGTTGAAGGCGAAATTCTTAATTAAACTCCTTTAATTACCTTTGCAAACGTTTTAGACCCTTATTTTATGATTGATACTATCACATCCAGCCAAGAGGCAATTGAACTTGAAGAGAAGTACGGGGCGCATAATTATCATCCGCTTCCGGTTGTGCTCAGCAAGGGTGAGGGTGTATTCCTGTGGGATGTTGAGGGAAAAAGATATTTCGATTTCCTATCGGCATATAGTGCTGTTAATCAAGGGCATTGTCATCCGCGCATCATCAATGCACTGATTGAGCAAGCAAGAGAATTGACGCTCACTTCGCGCGCATTTTATAATGACAAGTTAGGTGTTGCTGAAAAATACGTTTGCGAAACCTTTGGCTATGAGAAGGCCTTGTTTATGAACAGTGGGGCAGAAGCCAATGAGACAGCCATCAAGTTGGCGCGTAAGTGGGGCTACACAAAAAAAGGAATTCCCAACAATGAAGCGGTGATTGTTGCCGTGAAGAAGAATTTTCATGGACGGACTACCACTCTTATATCGGCCTCTACCGACCCTAGTTCTACCAAAGGCTTTGGTCCCTTCATGCCAGGCTTTGAAATTGTTGATTACGACAATGTTGCTGTTTTAGAAAAAGCATTGGCCAATCCGAATGTGTGCGGTTTGTGGATCGAACCCATTCAAGGAGAAGCAGGAGTGTACGTTCCGCACGATGGCTATTTGAAATCCGCGGAAACATTATGCAAGCAGCATAATGTGTTGTTGATGATGGATGAAATTCAAACCGGCATTGCGCGCACCGGAAAAATGCTGGCATCCGATCACGAAGGTGTGCGACCTGATCTGCTGATATTGGGAAAAGCACTTTCAGGTGGCGTGTTCCCGATCTCATTAGTACTGGCGGATGACGAAATTATGTTAGTGATCAATCCAGGTGAGCACGGTTCCACTTTTGGTGGAAACCCGCTGGCTTCGGTTGTAGTGATGGCGGCATTGCAGGTGATAAAAGATGAAAAGCTGGCGGAAAATGCTGAACGTTTAGGAAAAATTTTTCGCGAACGAATGACGGCTTTCATGAAAAAGTCATCAATGATTAAATTGGTAAGAGGTAAAGGATTGCTAAATGCCATTGTCATCAATGACACTGCCAGCAGCCTGCTTACCGGACAGGCAGGCGAAACAGCCTGGAATATTTGTGTAAAGTTTGCAGAAAACGGTCTATTGGCAAAACCAACACAGGGCAATATTATCAGACTTGCCCCTCCCTTGGTAATTACCGAAGAGCAGCTGCACGAGTGTTGTGATATAATTGAGAAGTGCGTTGGAGTCTAGTAAACAAACGCTCCGAGTCCCTGCCTGATTAGGATCGGTTCATTCGAAGTAAAATCAACAACGGTAGAAGGCATATTGCCACCCTGTCCTCCATCTATCACCAAATCTACTTTGTTCTTAAAATCCTCATAGATTTCTTCCGGGTCGGTGGTGTATTCTTTGATACTATCGTCATCTTTAATGGAAGATGTGATCAGCGGATTTCCCAATAGCCTTACAATTTCCAATGGGATACGATGATTGGGTATGCGAATACCAACTGTTTTCTTATTGACTCCTAAAATTTTTGGAACATTGGCACTTGATTCAAAAATAAAAGTGAAAGGCCCCGGCAACAATTTCTTTAAAATTTTAAAAGCTGCCGTATCCAATCGTTTCACATATTCGGAAATGTGGCTTAGATCATTACAGATAAATGACAAGTTCATTTTTTGTGGTTTCACCCCTTCGATCTGGCACAAGCGCTCCACCGATCGTTTGTTCATTAAGTCACAACCAATCCCGTAAATGGTATCGGTTGGATACACAATTACGCCTCCATTTTGCAAAACTTCTACCACGCGAGCTATTTTCCTCGTTTCCGGATTGATGGGATGAATGGTAAGCAGTTCTGCGGGCATTTTGATTCTGGCGACCAAGTTAGCTAATATTATGATATGCGTTTTTTCACCTAGGCACAGTAGAATTACTTTTCGTATTTTTGCCGTTCACTTTTTGATATATGGCGGAAGTAAAAAAGGGCAAGTTGGTTTTGTTTTTGGTTGGCTCGGTGCTGTTGATTTCATTCACCTTCTATGCCTATCAAATTGTTTATGTGCCGAATATTTTAGTAGAGCGTGATGACAAAGTCTTCATCATAAAACCCGAACAAACCTACCAGACGGTTTTAACCAATTTGGGTAAGGGCGGGTTTGTAAACGACATGGTTTCTTTCAGTTTTTTAGCACGGCTATCAGGGTATGACAAAAACATTGTGCCGGGTCGCTTTGTGCTGAGAAGGGGAATGACCAATCTAGCCGCCATTAAATTCTTGAAAACGGGTAACCAACAGCCGGTTAAACTCACCTTCTCTTACGTGCGCCTTACAGATGAGCTGGCTGAAAAACTAACAAAAAATATTGGCGTATCGCCTGAGGAATTTAAGGACGCACTTGCAAATTTTGTAGCCAACAACAACGAAGGGTTTACAAAAGAAAACGTCCGCAGCATGTTTTTGCCAAATACCTATGAGGTTTATTTTAATGTAACCGCCTCTGAGCTGATCGCGCGAATGCACAGTGAATTCAAAAAATTCTGGAATGAGGAACGACTGGCAAAAGCAAAACAAATTGGCTTGACGCCATTAGAAGTTTCTATTCTTGCATCTATCGTACAGGCTGAAACCGTCAAGCAAGACGAAGCGCCTTTGATTGCTGGCCTTTATATCAATCGATTAAAAAAAGATATTGCCCTACAAGCAGATCCAACTCTTGTATATGCGTCCGGTGATTTCTCGTTGAAGAGAATCTACAACGTTCATAAGGGAGTTGATTCACCCTACAACACTTACAAATATCCCGGGTTGCCACCTGGTCCAATCAATGTGCCACAAATAGTCAACATTGAAGCGGTACTCAACTACACGCAAAGCAACTACTACTACATGTGCGCCAAAGAAGATTTTTCGGGCTATCACAACTTTGCGGCAAACTTAAGTGAGCACAGCGTAAACGCGCGCAAATATCAAAAGGCGCTTACGGCAGAAATGAAAAAAGGGGCTGCCAATAAAAAGTAATGTACACCTCGGAAACATTTGTGCGGGTGCGCTACGGAGAGACGGATCAAATGGGTTACGTCTACTATGGCAATTATGCCATGTATTATGAAGTCGGGCGTGTAGAGAGTTTACGGCAGCTGGGATTGACCTATAAAGAATTGGAAGAAATGGGCGTGATGATGCCCGTACTAGAAAATAAATCCAACTATCATCAGGCTGCTTTATACGATGACCGCTTAAAAATAGTGACCATCATTAAAGAGAAGCCCAGCGTGCGCATTTGTTTTACCTACGCGATCTATAACGAAGTTGGGAAGCTAATACACTCGGGGGAAACCCACTTGGCTTTTGTAAATAAAAAATCAGGAAAGCCTTGCCGGCCTCCACAAATATTTATGGATTTATTGAAGCCCTATTTCAAATGAAATTCAATATCAAAAAGAAGATGTGTTCTGTTCTACAATGGGTGGCGTCAAGCCATAAGCCCGAGCAGGCTACCGGCATTTTCAGTCAGCTAAAACTCGCAATGCTCCAATTTTCAAATTGACACATGAAGTACGTAACGCGAAAACAGATACTAAAATTTTCAACGGCACGCACCAGTCGCAGTTGGATGAAAAAAATAAAATTCAAAAAGTACGATAATCTATCACTTTACAAATTGATCAAAATTTTTTCTTATAACCTCCAAGAAGACGAAATTATGGATCGCGCCAACGGGGTGGCGTATAACTTCATCTTGGCAACCTTTCCAGCGATTATTTTCTTGTTCACATTGCTACCGTACATCTCTGTTTATTTTCCCGAGATAACTACGGACACAATTATGAATTTCATAAAGGAACTGGTGCCGGCTTCCATGTATGATACGATTGCCTCCACAGTGCTCGATATTATTAGTAACCAACGCGGAGGACTGTTGACGTTTGGTTTTCTATTTGCGGTGTATCTTTCTACCAACGGTATGATGGCCTTGATGCGCGCCTTCAATGCATGCTACCGCACCGTAGAAAAACGGCACTGGCTTCGAACACGACTTACTTCGTTGGGTTTAACATTGATGTTGGCCGTTGTATTATTTTCTGCGATTATACTTTTGATTGTAGGTCAGTTCGCGCTCGACTATGTGACTAGTAACCTTTCGGAATTTAGTCATTTGAATATGGATGGGTTCACCATCTCTATGCTCTTTGTGCTGCGCTTTGTGGTTATCTTCATCGTATTTTTTATAGCTATCTCATTCATCTATTATTTTGGCCCAGCCGTTCATTACAATTGGAGTTTCTTTTCGATCGGTTCATTGCTAGCAACGTTAGCCATCATCGGCTTATCCTATGGTTTCTCCTTTTACATTACCAATTTTGGAAGCTACAACAAAGTGTATGGTTCCATTGGCGCATTGATTGCACTGATGGCTTGGATTCAACTGGTAACGATGATTCTTTTATACGGGTATGAAGTAAATGCCAGTTTGCACTATGGCCGAAAAGTAGAAGCCGTTGAATCGTTTGAGCGAAGCAAGCGATTGGAAAAGGTGATGAGATAAAATTTAGGGTTTGGGTGTTAGGTCTTTGGTTCCAATCTTAATCCTAAGTCCTAATCCCTAACTCTAATCCCCTAAGCGCTAATTCCCAATTCCTAATCCCTAAGTTTTAATCCCTAAGTTCTAATACCTAAAGACATGAATTTACAGATAAAAAAACTTTATGACATTAGTAAAAAGTCCGAACGATTGATTATTGGACTAATGTCTGGCACTTCGCTAGATGGTTTGGATATTGCCCTCTGCCGCTTTCGCGGAAATGGGCAAGACACAAAAATCGATTTATTGAAATTTGAAACGGTTCTTTATGAGACTGATTTCAAAAATGAAATCAAATCCGTCTTCCCCAAACGTAAGGTTGATCTAGAAAAGGTTTGTTTGTTAAATCCATGGGTGGGCCTCACGCATGCAAACATGATTTTAATGTCATTAAATAAATGGGGAATTACCACCGATCAAATCGATTTGGTTGCTAGCCACGGACAAACGATTTATCACGCACCAAAAACGCAGCATGGCCAACTAAAATTTGGCAATGCCACTTTGCAAATTGGGGATGGCGACCACTTGGCAGTTGCCACAGGAGTCATTACTCTCAGTGACTTCAGACAAAAACATATTGCAGCCGGTGGCGAGGGCGCACCGCTCGCTTCGTACGGAGATTTCCTGATCTTTTCAAAAGCAGGGGAAGAACGCATCATGCTAAACATTGGTGGTATTGCCAATTTTACTTATCTGCCAGGAAATTTGAACGCTGATGAAGTGTTTAGCACCGATGTGGGGCCGGGCAATACACTCATGGACGCGTTGATTCAGAAACATTTCCCCGGCAAATTTTGTGATGAGGATGCAGCCATCGCCCGAAAGGGGAATTGCAATGCTAGTTTGTTAGCCGCGTTAAAAGAAAACGCCTTTTTTGAACAGTCTTTTCCCAAAACCACCGGCCCCGAAGTTTTTAATCTTGATTATTTGGAGGAGGCCAAACAAAAAACAAATACTTCTTCGCTCAGTTTTGAAGACACCATGGCTACCCTCAATCATTTTTCAGCAGATGTGATTGCAACCGCGTTGAAAAAAGATTTTGCCAACAAGCCATTTAAAATTTACTCGAGCGGAGGAGGCATACACAATCCATTGTTAATACAAAATATAAAAAAACAGCTGCCCGATGCCAACTTCTCAACGACTGCGGAGTTGGGCATTCACCCCGATGCGAAGGAAGCCGTATTATTTGCAACCCTTGCTAACGAATGCATCTGTGGAGGCAATGTTCAATATGGTTCGGGCAGAAATGGAATACCCAGCGTGTCGATGGGGAAGATTTCATTTCCTCACTGAAATAGATTCTTCACAAAATCTCCAGCCCTTTTTCTCTGACTGGGCTTAAGATCGCATTGCTGGGATCTAGTTCTGTCACCAACGTATGGATGGCGGAAGTGGTGCAAATATTAAACCGCTGCGATGAATTGATTTTCTCAGAAATA
Organism: Cytophagales bacterium; assembly: GCA_038250265.1. GTDB lineage: Bacteria > Bacteroidota > Bacteroidia > Cytophagales > Cyclobacteriaceae > ELB16-189. The sequence continues at coordinate 10,368 of JBBSCN010000103.1, forward strand.
GTAAGCACCATCACTTTATTGGCAGCCTCTACCATCGCCTTTTTTAACTGCAACACTTCCCAGCCAAATTCTGTCAGACCATTTGCTTCGCAGCGAAGTCTCGCGCCTCGGGGACTTCGCGTAATTCATTACTCTATTATACCATGTTAGCGCGCGTTTGCAACGGGTGCTGCCCTAATTCCACCACGTTGCTTTGTTTGCAGGGTAGGTTTAGGTGCAGTGTGAAAAGTGTGGCTTAATCGATATTATTACGGGCACGCGTTGCAAACGCGCGCCAACAAAAGATTTTAAGTATAAAATTTGACACCAAACGAGCGAAAGCCTATTTCTTTCATTAAATCATATTTTTCATCACTAAAAGCTTTGAAAGTTCTCCTTATCTTCTATCTTTAAACAGATGGAAGATAATGAGAAGAGAGTATATCCGGTAGACCGCTGGATTATTGATCCGTTAAGTCGGTTCATCAGCAACAGCACAACCAGTGGCATCGTATTGTTTTCGTCTGCTGCGGTGGCCTTAGTCCTTTCTAATTCACCTTGGTCAGAGGAATTTAAGCAACTATGGAAACATCAGGTAAGTATTGGTTACGATGAGTATATCCTCAGTAAGGA
>JBBSCN010000104.1:0-10758 GCA_038250265.1 Cytophagales bacterium
CCAAATATTTTCTTGATTTGAATGCCAGAAGCAAAAAGTGTGTCTGCCAAGTGCGTTCTTTTAACGAACGATGTATTGTTGACAACCAAACCAACCCGTTTTTCTTTTAGGAGTGGAAGCAACATCTCCAACTGCTCTGCACCAACTATCACTTTTGATGGCTGGGCTTGGGTAGTTGCGAACAGAAACGATAAACAAATTGGAACGAATAGGATACTAGTGCCATGCTTTGGTCTGTGTCCGCACAGACCAAAATTTTGTGATGTTTTATGGTTCGTGAATACACGAACCAAGGCAAAAGTATAACTAAAAATTTGTGATGAGAGATGATGGTTCGTGAGGACACGAACCATGGCGTTAGCGCGAACCATGGCATTGATGAAGACACGAACCATAGAAAGAAATGCATGTCGAGTTTCGCAGAGAAATGAATGGGTACGCACTTCGGTCAGGCCCGCCTGCCGGACGGGCAGGCCCGCCAACCGGACGGGCAGGGATAGAAGCGATACCCCGCCCCACGCGCCTCGCGGGGGAGGAGTATAAGCGAATAGCCCGGTGCCACGCGCTTCGCGTGGCAGGCCGCCTGATTTTGTCTTTGAAAGATTGCACGCGTTATCAATCATTTTCTTTTACTTTGCTTACCCATACTTTTCAAATTTACGCATTCTTTGAACCTTTCATACTTCATATCCAAAAGACTTCGGCAAAACACAGTAGACAGTTTCTCGTCTATCATTCACAAAATTGCTGTGGGCAGTATTGCCATCGGGCTGGCCGCCTCGATCGTTTCGTTTTTGGTGATGCAGGGTTTTCAAACGGCTGTGAAGAATAAAATTTATGGCTTTAGCAACCACTTGCTCATCACCAAATTCACGATGAACAATGGCGTTGAAGAGCAGCCCTTTGATTTTGAGATACCACTCCAGCAGCAGCCCGGTAAATTTCCGTATGTAAAAAACGTGCAAGAGTATAGTCATAAAGCGGGGCTGATCAAAACAGAAAATGAAGTGCTGGGAATTGTGTTCAAAGGTGTGGGGAGGAGTTTTAATCAAAACGCCTTCGCGGAAAATATCGTTGAAGGAAGGTTCATTCATTTTTCGGATTCTGGGTACTCGAAGGAAGTGTTGCTCAGTAAAGTAATAGCTAACAAAATCAACGCCAAAGTGGGGGACAACATCATATTGCATTTTTTTCAAAACCCTCCCCGGTTTCGCAAAATGAAAGTAGTGGGTTTGTATGAAACCAATTTGTCGGACTACTTTGATGCCAAAGTATTGATGGGAGATATCCGCATGGTGCAGCAACTAAACGGTTGGAAAAATAATGAAGCGGGCGGACTAGAAGTAGCCATTGACTTAAATTATTTCGATGCTTTTACGCTTTGGAAAAATAGCTTACCCATTGGCACAAATAAATTTAGTGAAGATGAAAACGATACCGTTTTTTTTGAACAGCCAACTAACTCCTCCTCCTTTGATTTTGATCGTGCAGCATTGGACGAGGCCGTGCGCCAAATTGGTGACACGATGGATTACGATTTGAATTTGGAATCGGTACGCGACAAATACATTCAAGTATTCGAGTGGCTTGATCTGGTAAAGCGACAGGTAAAAATTTTATTGGGGGTTATTCTTGTAGTGATCTCGGTAAACATGATTTCGGTGATTTTGATTTTAGTAATGGAGCGCATCCCCATGGTAGGCGTATTAAAAGCGTTGGGTGCAAGCAACCGCACTATCCGGTCTGTATTTATTTACAACGGCATGAGCTTGATTGCACAAGGACTGCTCTGGGGCAATGCCATTGGCTTGGGAATTTGTTGGCTGCAATATCAATTCAAAATAATGAAGCTAAACCCGCATGATTATTATGTGAGTTACGTTCCCATCGAGTGGTCGGTGACAACCATCGTGGGGTTGAATCTCCTCATCTTCGTTACCGTCACACTGGTGCTTCTGTTACCGACCCGATTTATCACGAAGATTAGTCCGGTGAAAGCGATACGGTTTGATTGACGAAATCTGGCGCTTTCAAAATTCATCACTAGAATTTAAGCCACTTTTTAAGTAGGGGTCATCTCTAAAAACCCTTGCTTCAATTACCTCAACCTTTGTCTCTTCTCCATCCCGGTAGCTATCGGGATAGAAGGGGAAGCAGAGTTTTTAGAGATGCACTAGGGCAAATTTCGATGTTTTAACGATATCGTTTCACTAGCCTCATTTGCTTTTTTCCTTTTAAGAATTACATTTGATAAAGTGAAAAAGCCGATTACACTTATTTTGCTCGTACTCTTCCTGCTGAACATGGTGGGATATTATGGGGTATTTGTTGGGTTACGGCTGTCTTCTGAAGCCTCCCTTCGTCAGCAATTTAATGCGGAATTGTATTTAGGCGAGGAAGTAACTATTAAAATACCAATCACGATTCCTTACGCTTCTGATTCTCGCGGTTATGAACGCGTAGATGGCGATTTTGAATACAATCGCCAAGTATATCGATTGGTAAAACAGAAGTTGCAAAGAGATACCTTATTTATTGTTTGTATCAAAGACAATGAAACACAAAAGATCAATCAAGCCCTTGCCGACTACGTAAAGTCGTATACCGATAAACCTTTCAGCGCCAAGCAAAATGCAAAGACATTGAATGTGTTTAGTAAAGATTACGTTTCAACTACTACCGCTATTGAGTCTGCTTCTTCAGGTTGGAATTTTTTAGCCACTGAGATATCAACACCATCCAATCTTTATCAATCCGATTTCAATCAGCACATTGTGCAGCCTCCCGAGGCATAATCCTTTTGCGCCTCCGCCTGGCGCCAGCAATTTCATTTTCCATTTTATCGAATAACCTACGTAGCATTTGCTACAGGGATTAAATTTTTTAATAACTGTCAGGCTAGGCTAACTACTTAGGTCTGACAATGGGCTTTAAATTTTTACTATGAGACCAACATTCGTGTTTATTATTTTATTTCTGCTTGCCTCTCGCGCAAGCGGGCAAACCATCACCGATCATTTGATGATGCCCAAAAAGGATTTTTGTTCGGGCTTCCTCTACACCCATGAGCAATGGAAAGATTATTGGGAAGGTGCCGAGAAGCGCGACAACCAAAATATAGGCATAATTACCACTTCGCAAATTATGTGGGTGGGCAATTACGGACTGAGTGATAAAATCAACCTGATTGCCATGTTGCCGTACGTAAAAACATCGGCCAGTGGCGGAACTCTGACAGGCTTGGAAGGAATTCAAGATTTGACACTGGCTATAAAATATGCACTGGTGGAAAAAGAAATTTCCAGCGGTACGTTCACGGCCTTTGGCATTCTTTCGGGATCTACGCCACTTACTAACTACACACCGGATTATCTCCCCTTATCCATTGGTATGGCGAGCACCACCGTTTCGCCCCGGTTAACGGTCTCTTATAAATTATCCAGCGGATGGTACGCACTTGCCTCGGGTGCGTATGTATGGCGAAGCAATGTTTCGCTCGATCGGCCTTCGTATTTCACGGATGGAAACATCTACTTCACCAATCAGGTATGGATGCCGAACCAGTTTGCAGGTTTTTATAGTTTCGGCTACAACAAAAATGCACTACAAGTAGAACTCAATCTTACACAACAAAATACACTGGGCGGTGGCGACATACGCAAACAAGATATGCCCTTTGTCTCCAATCGCATGAACGCGATGAGACTCGGTGTATTGGGAATGTATTATCTGCCCAAGCCGAAAAATCTCGCGCTGCGCGCACAAGTCTCTTACACCCTCAATGGATTAAATGTAGGGCAATCGGTGGCTGTGATGGCTGGCTTCCTCTATACTTTTCACTTTGGTAAAAAAGAAAATCAATAATCGATATGAAGAAATTTTACATCATCGTCTTAACCCTTGTTGTATTGGTAGCCATTCCGTTCAGTTGCAAAGATATTATCTCGTCAGAAAATTTATTTCCCCTGACACCTGGTAACGTAGATGCCAACGCAGGCACGTGGAAGTCAATCTCACTTGTTTCGAATAGTCAGATTGCGGTGCCTGCGCCTGCGGCCACCAACTCGACCGCCTATTTGGCAGAGCTTGCTTCCATCAAAGACATCCAGAGTAAATTAACCAGCGATCAAAAAAATTCCATTGCCTATTGGAGTGTGGGCGGAGTGCTGCGGTGGAACCAGTTCTTTAGAAAATTGGTGGCGCAATTCAATCTTCCGCCCGTCCCCAACGCTGATGGTAGTTATTCATTTGCCGATGCCGAAAATCCATTTGGCAATCCGCAGTTTCCATTTTCAAACCCACCATACGCAGCACGGGCTTACAGCTATGTGAGTGTTGCCATGTATGATGCGTTGAAAGGGGCTTGGTATTACAAGTATCAATACAACCGACCTTCTCCCTATGTGGTAGACAACGACATTCAAGCCTTGATGCCAAAAGTAGATTTGCCTTCTTACCCTTCGGAAGAAGCCACAATGTCGGGTGCAGCTGCGGAAATGTTGAAAGTTCTTTTTCCCGTTGCAGTAGAAGAAATCACAAAGATGGCAGCCGATCAGCGTAACGCAGTACTATGGTCGGGCAAAGCAACTGCTAGCGACATAGCAGCGGGGCTTAACCTGGGAAAAGCGGTCGCTGGCTTTCTAACGGCAGCGGGAACAGGCCGATTTAGAACAGATGGAATGGGCGCGTCCATTGGTACCCCTGCGTTGTGGCAACAACTTGCTGATGACACAAAAGCAAAAGAAGAAACTCCGTGGGTTAGTTTAGACGCACCCGCGCGACCACCCATGCTTCCTTACTTCGGAAAAGTAAAAGCGTGGAATCTGTCACCGGCACAAATTATTGCCGAGCGACCTGCGCCTCCACCTTCCACCTCCTCCGAACAGATGAAGCAAGAGCTGGCAGAAGTAAAATCATTTGCCAACAATTTAACTCGCAGCCAACTGGCCATTGTACACAAGTGGGCAGATGGCGTAGGCACCTATACACCGCCCGGCCATTGGAACGACATTGCCGAAGAATACATTCGCGATGCAAGGTTTAGTGAAGTACGCGCAGCTCGCGCTTTTGCCTTGTTGAATATGGCCATTCACGATGCAGGCGTGGCCTGCTGGGACACAAAATATTTTTACTTTAATCCCAGACCTTCGCAGTTAGATCCAACGATCAAAACATCAACGGGCATACCCAACTTTCCTGCTTATACCTCGGGTCACTCTACATTTTCGGCCGCAGCTGCTGTAGTGCTTTCATACTTGTTTCAAAACAGCACACACTATTTTGATTCCCAAGCCAGAGAAGCTTCTATCTCGCGGTTGTACGGAGCCATCCACTATCGTGCAGATGTTGAATTGGGTTTCAGTCATGGTACAAAGATTGGGTCACACACTGTGACCTTTGCCCAAACCGATGGTGCGAATTAGTTTTTAGTTTTTTCAGATTTAGGGTTAACGGTGTCGGGACATGAACAACCCCGGCACCGTTTTTTTTCTGATTCGTTGGGGACGCAAACGGTTTCACCCACTTTATCTTCATAGGGCGCTTGCAAGATTCATTTCCATTAGTACCTTTAGATAATGCACTTTAGTGAATTGCTTTCGGAATACCAAGCCCAACCCGGTGTGTGGGATGAAATGTATGACCAGCATACCGTTCGCAGCCACTATCAAAAATTTTTGGAGCGGCTACAGAACAACTCGCTGATCGATCTTTCACGCCAAAATGAATTGGCAAAAAAACTGTTCATGAGCCAAGGCATCACTTTTACAGTGTATAGCGATGGCGAAGGCATTGAGAAGATTTTTCCATTTGACATTTTGCCTCGTATCATTTCCGCAACCGAGTGGGCAGTGATTGAACGCGGCATTAAACAGCGCGTTAAGGCACTCAACATTTTTCTGCGCGATGTATACCACGATCAGTTTATCGTTAAAGATGGAAAGATTCCGGCTTCGCTCGTCCAATCCTGCCCCAACTTTTTAAAGGAAATGGTGGGCGTGGATGTGCCGCATAATATCTACACACACATCTCTGGCATTGATCTGATCCGCGATGGCGATGGTTTATTTTACGTGCTGGAAGATAACTTGCGAACGCCATCGGGTGTTTCGTATATGTTGGAAAACCGTAATATGACCTATCGGATTTTTCCAGGAGAATTGCCTAAAAACAACGTGCGCTCGGTAAGAAACTATCCAGATTTATTGCTTAAAAATTTGATGGCGCTATCGCACCGTGCCATTAGTAATCCTACGGTAGTGTTGTTAACGCCAGGAATCTTTAACTCGGCCTATTTTGAGCACACTACTCTTGCCAGACTAATGGGCATAGAGTTGGTTGAAGGCAGAGACTTAGTCGTAGACAATTCCAAGGTGTACATGAAAACCACAGCGGGGCTAAAGCAAGTAGATGTAATTTACCGCAGGGTAGATGACGACTACTTGGATCCGCTGGTGTTCAACCCTACCAGCATGTTGGGTGTGCCCGGTTTATACTATGCATTTCGCTCTGGCAATGTGGCCATCATCAATGCACCCGGCAATGGGGTAGCCGATGACAAGGCAGTTTATCCATATGTGCCAGAAATGATTAAATATTATCTCAACGAAGAGCCCATTTTAAAAACGGTGCCTACGTATTCATTGGATAATCCGGAGCATTTTGCTTTGGTGTTTTCGCAGATTCAAAAAATGGTGATTAAGCAAACCAATGGCAGCGGTGGCTACGGAATGTTGATGGGCAATGCCGTAACCGAAAAAGAAATAGCAGAATACAAAAAAGAAGTCGCGCGCGACCCGCGCCAATATATTGCGCAACCCATTATCAGTTTATCTTCTGTTCCTTGTTTTATAAACGATAAAATTCAACCACGCCATGTGGACTTACGCCCGTTTGCGCTGTATGGTACACAGGGAATTGAAATTGTGCCGGGCGGATTGACACGCGTGGCTTTGCGAGAAGGATCACTGGTAGTAAATTCTTCGCAAGGTGGGGGAAGTAAGGATACGTGGGTACTTGGGAGTTGAGGGTGAGTCGGCTACAATCTTCAAGCTACACGCGTCAAGCTGAACGGTGTTTTGATAAATAAATTTGTAAATAACCAAAGGCAGAACACACAGCCTGTAACAAAAAAAAGAATGTTTGATAAAAACAAGCCAAGTGTAAAAGTGATGAACAGCTTACAGCCTGTAGCTTGCGGCCAAATTAAAAATAAATGTTAAGTCGAGTTGCAGATTCTGTATTTTGGATGGCACGTTATTTAGAGCGTACCGATAATGTGTTACGGCTATTGCGTACGGATTACATTGCTTCACAAGATGAAATACTAGATCCTAACTGGCAAAAGCTTACTGATATGTTAAGTGATAAAGAAAAGTCAGTGCCGGTAACTACTTCTCATGAAGCCTTGTATCATTTAGTGCTCAACAGAGAACACGATGCCTCCCTATTTACAAACATCTTACGGGCGCGCGAAAATGCCCGGTCCGTGCAAGACTACATCACAAAAGAATTGTGGCAATGCCTGAACGATTACTATCACATCATTCGCGATCCGCATACCGCAGAAATGTTAACGAATCAAGATGCTGTTACTGCTTTTGATACCCTTCTGCGTGAAAGCATCATTTTTTATGGTACTGTGGAGGTAACGATGAGCCGCGGAGACGGCTATACCTATCTAAATCTAGGTAAATATGTGGAGCGGACGTTGCAAACTTTGGATATTTTAGAACTAAAGTGGAATACCGCAAAGCCTGAAACAGAACCGGTGAGTTGGAAGTATTTGCTCTACGCCCTTTCCGGATTTGAATTCCATACGAAACACTACAGAAACGCATTGCTAACCGAAGACTTGATTCATCAATTAATGTTCAACACCCAATTTCCGCATTCGGTTATCTATAGCCTCAGCCAAATCGAGCGGTACTTACAGCGCTTAAAAGAATCTTCGCTTCCCGAAAATTTCAAAGAAATAGGATTTTTGGCGGGTAAACTGGTGAAAGATATTCAATATGCTTCGGTAGACTCGAAAGACCGAGATGCCGTTACTGGCCTGATTACTGCTACTCGCAACCAAGTTTTAAGTTTTAGCCACAAGCTTACCACATTGTACTTTGGGTATTCCTAGTCATTAAAAAACATGCCTGAATTTTATATCCATCACCGTACGTTGTATGGCTACCCTACCAAAGTTATTGATTCTGCAAACCAAATAAAGTTGTACCCAATCACGGACAGCCACCAGCAGGTTGTTGACCACCGATTGGCTATTTCACATCAACCTAGTGTGTACACAGTGCAAGATTATTTTGGTAACACCACCGGGTTCTTTTCGATACTACTTCCTCACCAAGAGCTATCTATCGAAAGTTTTTTGCGCGTGAACATCACCAAGCCACTCTTTGCACCTCAGGTGGCTGCGAGTGACGCATGGTATCAATTTTTGGAAGAAGAAAACCAATTAAAGCATTATGATTTTTTAAAGGCTGAGGTCGCGCGCTGCGAAGCAGAAGTACTTGCAATAATTTCTCAAGAAATTAATAAACAGCTCCATCCCCTTGATGCGTTGAATCAACTATCCGCCTACGTTTACAAAAACTTCACCTACAAAAAGGGCGTCACTGACATTGAGACACAAGTTGACGAGATCTGGAAACTAAAAGCAGGCGTATGTCAGGATTTTGCGCATCTGCTATTGTACATGATGCGCCTGATGGGCATACCCGGTCGTTATATAAGCGGATATATTTGTCCGGGCAATAGCGAGTGGCGCGGAGAAGGCGCTACCCATGCATGGGCCGAAGCGTGGATGCATGACCTTGGTTGGGTGGGCATCGACCCGACCAATAATTGTTTGGCCGGAGAGCGGCACGTGCGCTTAGCAACGGGGAGAAATTTTACCGATGTCACTCCTGTCAAGGGAACTTACAAAGGCGATGAAGAACACGTGCTCGAAGTAACCGTTCAGTTCAGCACCACCGAGTTTAACGATCAACAACTCTATGGCGCTGCGCCCAACTACCTCAGCGCAGTACAGCCCGATCCATTGGCTCGTAACTCCTATGTAGCGTACATGCAGATGCAACAACAACAGCAATAAGCTCTATTCCGTTAGTTAAATTATGCGCATCTTGCTAACCCGCTATGTTCAAATTCTTTTTTCACATTGCCTATAAAGGCAACCGCTACCACGGCTGGCAATTCCAGCCGAATGTGGTGACTGTACAAGAGGTGATTGAAAAGGCGCTGAGTCAAATTCTAAAAACTAAAATAAGCGTAATGGGCTGTGGCCGCACCGATGCACAAGTGCATGCCACCCAATTTTTCTTTCATATTGAAATAGAAAAAGAATGGGACTTCGATTTGTTGTTTCGGTTGAACAAACTATTGCCGCCCGATGTGGCCGTGTATGAAATCTTTCCAGTAGCCGAATCGAGTCACGCGCGGTATGGTGCCACGCAGCGCACCTATGATTACTTTATACATACCTACAAAAATCCTTTTTTGAGCGAAAGCAGTTCGTTGTATTTGGAAAGAGATCTTCAATTGGACAAAATGAAGGAGGTAGTTCCGCTATTCATCGGCAAAAAAGACTATAAAGCCTTTTGCAAAGGGCCCACTAAATACAAGCATACCATCTGTGACGTATCATCGGCTCATCTTTTTAAAGATGCGAAGGGTAATCGAATCCGTTTTCAAATTTCCGCAAATCGCTTTTTATCTAGCATGGTGCGCACGATGGTGGGAACATTATTGGAAACCGGCCGAGGAAACTTTACTGCAGAACAATTAGAGCAATGCATCTTGGCAAGACAACTGCCAGAATTCATCACACCCGCTTACCCACAAGGCCTTTATTTGTCGAAAGTAGTTTATCCGTTTTTGGATGTTCCACCGCGAACAGATCACTCTACATCAATGCAAATGCCCGAAGAAGAGTGGATTGAGGTTTAGGAAATTAAATTCCCACCCAAAATTTATTTCGACTTTTCATCGGCCGGTGATGTAAGTCCACCTTTACTCAATGCCATCATCTCATGCATCGTGCGTTTCATGCTGTCGGTTGATCCATCCAAGAAAATAACATTTCCCTTTCCCTGCTCGGCAAAATGACGCAGTGATTCCGTCCACATTGAGAACAAAATAAACGAAGAATCTAAGTGGGCGGATTGCATTTCTTTAGCCGCCTGCGACATACCTTTTGCCACTTCCTCACGGAAGAGTGCAACACCCTGTCCCCGCATTTGAGCCGCAATTTTTTCTGCTTCCGCAGAAATCTTGATAGCATTACCTTCGGCTTCCGCAGATTTTGTTTTCGTAAGTGTAACCATTGAATTTCCCCCTCGACCCTCCGCCTATAAAATTCCAGTATGGTTAAAAGGAATATTAATTTATATTTAGCTCTTATAATCCTACTTCATGACCAAGAAAATCGCACTCCTAATTGTTTTCGCTGTTAGTATTTTTTCTGCACACGCCCAACGCGGGAAGAAAGAATCGACTACACAGCCAACGGTAAACTCCGTTGATCTCAACAGCTATTTCAAGCCTGTAAAATGGCGCAGCATTGGCCCGTTCCGAGGCGGCCGATCGGTTTGTGCCACTGGTGTAGTGGGTGACGTAAACACCTATTACATGGGAACTACGGGTGGTGGTCTTTGGAAAACTGATGATCTGGGCGTGAGTTGGAAAAATATCTCGGATGGCTTTTTCAAAACCGGATCGGTAGGAGCTATTACCGTAGCCGAAAGTGATGCG
>JBBSCN010000105.1:0-10756 GCA_038250265.1 Cytophagales bacterium
ACTTTGCAGCCTACCTGCAAAATGAGTTGGGCTTAAAGAAAGGCGAACGCATTGCCATTCAAATGCCCAATCTTCTTCAGTTTCCCATTGCAATGATTGGTTCCATGAAGGCTGGGTTGATTGTGGTAAATACCAACCCGTTGTACACGCCCAGAGAAATGGAGCACCAATTTAAGGATGCCTCTATTTCAGCGATTGTGATCGTGGCGAATTTTGCCAAAAACTTGGAGCAAGTTATTGGCAAAGTTGAAGTAAAGCATATCATCGTAACCCAGATGGGCGATATGCTTGGATTGATAAAAGGAGCGCTCACCAATTTTGTGGTGAAGCGAATTAAGAAATTAGTTCCGGATTATAACCTGCCAACAGCGATCCATTTTAAAGCAGTTTTGGCAAAAGGAGCGAGTCTGCATTTAAAGAAACCCGCAATTGACATAGAAGATGTAGCCGTGCTTCAATACACTGGCGGCACGACTGGCATTTCAAAAGGGGCGGAACTCTCCCACAGGAACATCATTGCACATAATATGATGATATCGCATTGGTTTGGTCCGTTAATAGAGCCATCACAACAACAGATCGTGATTACAGCCTTACCGTTATACCACATCTTTGCTTTCACCGTGAATGGTGTGTTAATGTTTCATAAAGGCCTACGCAATGTGTTGATCACAAATCCGCGTGATATTCCAGGTTTTATAAAAGAAATTAAGAAGTATAAGTTTTCGATTATTACCGGAGTGAACACGCTCTTCAATGGGTTGATTAACAATCCTGACTTTGCTTCCTGTGATTTTTCCAAGCTCAAAGGCGCAGTGGGAGGGGGCATGGCAGTGCAAGACGTGGTGGCGATGAAGTGGCAAGAAGTTACGAAGACGCCATTGGTAGAGGGCTACGGGCTAAGTGAAACATCTCCGGTGCTATGCTGCAATCCACTAACGGGAGGTCATAGACGAGGCACCATTGGAATTCCCATGCCCAGCACAGAAGTAGGGATTTTTGATGACGATGGAAATCAATTGGGCCAAGGTGAAACAGGCGAGATATGCGCGCGCGGCCCACAAGTCATGCGCGGCTATTGGCAAAAAGATAACGAAGGTGTTTTTTATAATAATGGTTGGTTCAAGACAGGAGATATTGGCTTGATGGATGAGGATGGTTATTTCAAAATTGTCGACCGCAAAAAAGACATGATCAAAGTTTCGGGCTTTAATGTTTATCCGAACGAGATTGAAAATGTATTGGCTGGGCATCCAAAAGTTTTGGAAGTAGCCGCCATTGGTATTTCTGATACAAAATCGGGCGAGGTGATCAAGGCATTTATTGTAAAGAGAGACCAAAGCCTCACCGAAGATGAACTTAAAAAATTCTGCCGCGAAAACCTGACCAACTACAAGGTGCCTAAATATTTTGAATTCAGAAATGAATTGCCAAAAACCAATGTGGGTAAAATTTTGAGAAGAGTTTTGAAGGAGGAAGAAGCGAAGGGGCAGCTTGATGAGAAATAGGTAATCTTCCTTCGCTAAAGCTTCGGAGGAACAATTGGCATTTTACAAAAGCGTAAACAATCGATATACAATTCTCCTAACTACTAACTCCTGTATTCTGAATTCTAAATTCTGTATTCTGTATTCTAAATTGCAAGTGGTCAGTTGACAAAAGCGTAAACAATCGATTTACAATTCTCCTAACTACTAACTCCTGTATTCTAAATTCTGTATTCTAAACAAATCATAACCCAATAATGAAATTCAAATTATTTACTGGCCTCGCTTTACTATCGCTTTTCATTCTTTTCTCTTTTTCAACGTCGCGCAAGGGAAAATTAAATTCATCCACTGACTCACTTCGCTATCCAGAGGAAAAACATTTTGAGAATTTACGACAGTTGACTTTTGGTGGAGACAACGCGGAAGCCTACTGGAGCTTTGATAGCAAGATGGTCAGCTTTCAATCGAACAACAAAGAATGGGGTTTAAGTTGCGACCAGATTTTTTATATGCCTACCGAGGGTTTTGATTTAAGCAATGGCAAAAAGAAACCAACATTGATCAGCACGGGACAGGGGAGAACAACCTGCTCCTTTTTCCTTCCGGGAAACAAGACAATACTTTATGCCTCTACCCACTTAGGTGGAAAGGAATGCCCCAAAGATGTAGAACGCACCCCTGGGGGCAAATACCTTTGGCCGGTCTATGATTCATACGATATTTTTGTGGCCGACATGAATGGCAAGATGATCAAGCAACTCACCAAACAGCCAGGCTACGATGCAGAAGCCACTGTTTCCCCGAAAGGGGACAAGATCGTTTTCACCTCTACGCGCAACGGTGATTTGGATTTGTACACGATGGACATTAACGGAAAAAACGTGAAGCAGATTACAAACGAAATTGGCTACGATGGCGGTGCATTTTTCTCGCCCGATGGAAAGAAAATTGTATTTCGTGCTTCACGCTTTTCTACTGAAGAAGCCAAAAAAGAATATTTAGATTATCTGAAACAAGGCTTGGTGGCACCCACTCAAATGGAACTTTTCACCTGTAATGTAGACGGATCAGATTTAAAACAACTCACTCAACTAGGAAAGGCAAATTGGGCGCCTTTTTATCATCCATCGGGAAAGAAAATCATCTTTAGTTCCAATCACAAAGGAAAGAGAGGGTTTGAATTCAACCTCTTTATGATCAACACGGATGGCACTGGTTTGGAACAAATCTCGTACGACAACGTATTTGATTCATTCCCCATGTTTTCGCCAGATGGAAAGAAAATCATCTTTTCTTCTAACCGAAACAATGGAGGAACCCGCAATACTAACTTGTTTGTGGCGGAATGGGCTGAATAAAGTTGAAAGTTCAAAGTTTATATTTCCTTTGGCTGTTGATAGTTGACTATTTCACTAGATAGAGGTAATTTTAAGATTCGTTTTAAACTTTCAACTTTGAACTATTAACTCAACAACTTTTTATATGATCGGCTTCTTTGAAAACCAATATCTCTCTTACAAAAAAGACCACATCAAAAATTTGCTTGCCTTAGCAAATGCAGATGGTCATGTACACGAAAAGGAAGAGGCAGTTATCTACAAGATTGGCAAACGGTATGGATTAAAAGATCGCCAGGTTAAAACGATCCTAGATTCAGACGAAAAATTCACCGTCAATGTGCCCAACAATCACCACGACAAGATGAATGTGTTGTACGATTTGATGCTGATCGTGTTTGCCGATGATGTGGTAGAGAAAAAGGAGATTGCTTTTTGCGAGGATGTGGCCAAACAATTTGGGTTTAAAAAAGATATTGTAAAGTGGCTATTGAACGAAGTCTTCGATAAAGGAAAGCCTCCGGCACCCGAGGAGTGGGAAGAACTTCGGGAGGAAGCAAAAGAACAGTTTTTAAGTAAACGATAGGGCGGATAGATTATCCAAAAATTTGCTCTAGCCCAAAGAACTTGTCTGTGATGACAAGAACTGATAAGATGCTCAATAAAATAGGACACACCCACATAATAGCAAAGTTCACATACTTCTGAACTAAAGACCCCGCATAGCTGGAATTTCCTATCACAAGCTCCGCATTGAAGTTTTCCATCTTCCATTTATTTCGGATAAAGAAACACATCAAGCATGCGCCAACTGTCAAACTAATGTCGCACATATCAGATACAAAAGACAGAAAATCGGGCGAGTTGTGAATTGGCAACTTATTCAATATGGGCACAATACCTTGGCTGAAAAGGCTCGGTAATCCAAGAACAAAAATTAAGGCAGAGATTCCCCACACCACTGGCTTGCGGGGCAATTTTTTCTGATCGACCAAGTACGCAGCCGGGACTTCTAGCAATGAAATCGTTGATGTGAGCGCAGCAAAACAAATTAATAGAAAGAAAAGGCCACCCACAATTCTACCGACAATTGGGCCCATGTTCTGAAATGCTTGTGTCAGGATTACAAAAATAAGTTTTGGCCCCTGGCCCGGCTCAGCTCCCAATGAAAAGACCAAAGGAAACACCATTAGCCCTGCTAAAAAAGCTACCGACATATCGGCAATCGAGATCACAATAGCGGAGGAAACTATGTTGTTGTCTTTACCAAAGTATGATCCGTAAGTGATCATTGCCCCCATCCCAAGAGACAAAGAAAAGAATGCTTGCGTCAGCGCGTAAAAAATAGTTCTTGAGGTAATCTCGCTTAAATCCGGAATCAAGTAAAACTTGACCCCAGCCATTGCGTTTGGCAATGTCAAGCTATAGACGATCAACCCAAACAAAATCACATATAATGTGGGCATCATAATTTTATTGGCCGCTTCAATTCCCTTGGCAATTCCTTGCGATACAATGACTGCTGTGAGTGCCATAAAGCAAAGCGAGAAAAAGAACAACGGGCCGATGTCATTCACATAGTTTTCAAAAAATTCAGCAAGATTTCCTACACCTAACAAATCGCCAAAACTGACTTCTAAAAAATAACCAAATGCCCAGCCAGCTACTACATTGTAAAAAGAAAGAATAAAAATGCCTGCAAGAATTCCAAACAACCCCAGGTAGCCCCACTTGCCTCCGCCTAATTTTTGATAGGAGCCATACGCATCCGACCCAGCCCTACGTCCAATGGCGATCTCACCTACCATTACGGGAAAGCACAGGGTGAAAATACAGATGAGATAGATTAACAAAAAGCCAGCGCCTCCGTTTGTTCCGGCCAAGTAAGGGAAGCGCCAGATATTACCTAGGCCCACAGCGGAACCTGCTGCTGCCAAGATGAAACCAATACGACCTGAAAAATTGCCTCTGTTTGCCATAGCACCAAAAATTGTCTGGCAAAATAGGGGTTAAACCTTTAACAACAAAAAAACGTTGCAAATGGTATTCATTAGGTTGATATTTACTGTCGATTCAAAAAAAAGATGGAAGAAATAAAGAAGTTAACTACCCAAGAGAAAGCACTCAGAATTAACTTGAGCCGGTCGATCTATGGTTCGTTTGCTGAGATTGGTGCAGGGCAAGAAGTGGCAGCCAATTTTTTTAAAGTAGGGGGAGCCTCTGGTACAATTGCCAAAACAATGTCGGCTTACGACATGAAGTTTTCAGACGCTATTTATGGCGTGGGCGACCGCTATGTTTGTGAAGATCGCCTGATGCGCATGTTGAGTCATGAATATCCGTTGCTACCGGAGCGCCTTCCTCATCGTGTTGAAGAAACCCGCTTTTTCGCTTTTGCGGATACGGTAGAAGTTTTGAATTTCGAACGAACCAATCAAGGACACGGATGGATTGGTCTACGGTTTCAGCTAACGCCTCAATCAGTTCCTAACGACTGCGTGGTTCACGTGAAGATGCATGACAATGATCCCTTGCAGCAGCAGGTTTCGCTAGGGATTGTTGGTGTAAACTTGCTTTTTGCTTGTATGTTCTTGAAAGATCCCGAACAGATTATTTCAACCCTATTGGATGGCCTTACCATTCGAAGGATGGAAATAGATATGATTAGAATTCATGGGCCAGATTTTGTACATGTCGACAATCGACTGATGGCGCTTAAGCTGGTGAAGAATGGATTAACCAAGGCAGCGATGTTTGGTCCGGATGGACAAGTGATGCAACCATCTGAATATCTCTACAAAAAAAATGTGCTGGTACTACGTGGTAGATTCCGTCCTGTTACACACGTGAACGTAGACATGCTTCTTACTTCCCGCAGGCATTTCAAGAGCGAGGCGGATGTGGATCGATCAAAAATCATTACGGTTACCGAGCTTACACTGAACGATCTGAGCGCAGATGGAAATATCGATGAACGTGACTTTTTGCATCGGGCCGATATCATTTGTTCGCTGGGTCAAAACGTGCTGGTTTCCAACTACTTTGAGTACTACAGATTGGTTGAATATCTTTCCAAGATCACCAAAGGAAAAAAGACGGGTATGGTGATGGGAATTTATGCGCTTCAAAAAGTATTTGACGAAAAAACGTATGAGAATTTACGTGGAGGGATTTTGGAATGCTTCGCCTCGCTATTTGGCACAAACATCAAGTTGTATATCTATCCCGCACTAAGGAAAGATGGAACACTCTTTACGTTGAAAGATTTCGAGGCGGAATTGCCTACGAACTTGAAAAGTTTGTTTCGTTATTTGATGGAAAACAACAAGTTGAAAGATATCCACGATGCTAACGTGGCTAATCTCAATGTTATTTCAGACAATGTATTGGCCATGATCCGCAAAGGAGAGCATGGTTGGGAAAAATTCGTTCCGCACAAGGTGGCTGAGGCCATTAAAGAACAGGGTCTCTTCGATTACCCAGGCAACCAAACTATCGTAAATCAGACTGCGATTTCTAGCTAGAGATTTCCGCTGGCCTTCATTCTTTTGAAGTACGATTTGGCCTCCGTCAGCACTTTCGGAGCAAGGATAAATCCGGAAACCATAGTGGGTATGGCCATAAGGGCATAGGCAATATCGATGATATTCATGATGTCGGCCATGGATGCTACAGCCCCGAAAATGATCGTGACCAAATAAAAGTAATTGTAGTATTTGCTGGACTTCGCTCCAATCAAAAATGACAACGCCTTACTTCCATAATAGGAATAAGAAAAAAGCGAGGTGATCGCAAAGAAAAAGGCACACAGCAGCAGTAAGTATTTACCAATTCCGGGCAATGAAGATTGAAAAGCCATTGCCGTGAGTGTCACTCCATTTGCTCCTGATGTTTCCCACACTCCTGTTACTAAAATCGCCAATGCAGTAAGTGTGCACATCATCAAGGTGTCAATTGCCGGGCTTAACATGGAGACAAGACCTTCCCGAATTGGCTCCGTACTTTGTGATGCACCCAAGGCCATAGGGGCAGTGCCAATTCCTGCCTCATTCGAGAAGGAAGCCCTGCGAACCCCCGCTACAATCAATCCGCCAACTACTCCCCCCAACAATGGGTCGCCATGAAAATGGTTTGCAGCAAAAGCGTCTGTAACAATCAGCCACAAATAGTGCGGCACTTCCGAAATGTTAATGATTATAATGGCAAGAACCGAAAAAAAATAGATGACAATCATGAGAGGCACCATTTTACCAGCCCAACTTCCAATTCGTTGAATGCCACCGATAATTACAATTCCAGAGATAATGGTCAGGACAATTCCGATACTGAATTTCAACGAGTTAATCTCCCATCCCACAAACGAAAAGGATGCTGACTTAAACTCAGCAGATTCAAATCCAATATCAACGATGGCCTGGGTGAGTTGATTCGCTTGAAAAATTGGTAAGCAGCCGATCATGGCACAAAGGCAAAATAAGACCGCCAGCGGATAGTATCCTTTTCCCAATGCTTCCTTGATCACGTACATGGGGCCACCCTGAATGTCGCCATTTGAATCTTTGCCTCTATACATTACCGATAACGTGCTGGTGAAGAAGTTGGTAGACATACCCACAAAAGCCGTTACCCACATCCAAAACAAAGCTCCCGGACCACCAATGCTGATGGCCGCGGCAACCCCAGCGATATTTCCCATCCCAACAGTTGAGGCCAATGCGGTCGACAACGCTTCGTATGGACTAATCTGCCCGGGATCGTTTGGATTGTGGAACTTTCCTTTCAGAATGGCGATCGAGTGAAAGAAATATCGGTAGTGGATGAATCCGGAATAGAAGAAAAAGAAAAGTCCACCTAAAATCAAAAGAAATAAAATTGGAGTCCAAACTCCTGTGGCTATGTCGCTTATCAGCTCACTCATCAATCAACTCTTTAAAATTATTGGTTGGAAAAGTAGTCAAATTTGAATTCTAAATTCAAAATTCTTAATTCTAAATTTCGGGTCCGCAGAAATTGTGGATATTGTGTACAACGAATGTCGACAACTTGCCTGTGAATGAGAATTCTAACTTGTACGTTTGTTCCCCTAATTAAGAAAAAGCAACTCAATACCAACAACCACGAAGTATGGAGCAGCGGTCAACGCCAGTGAGGTTAAGTTCTGCCATGAGCGGAATGGGTAACAAATCTAAACTCTTAGTAAGAGACATCTCTGAGAGTTTGGGCAAGTTGCCGCCTCAGGCGATTGATTTAGAAGAAGCCATTCTCGGTGCGCTCATGCTCGAGAAAAATGCACTTACGGCAGTTATTGAGTTTCTTCGGCCCGATCATTTCTATACCGAGCAGCACAAAGAAATTTATAATGCCATCATCGATTTGTTCAAAGCAACTGAGCCGGTGGACATGCGTACGGTGGTAGCACAGCTTCGCAAGAACGCCAAGCTAGAGTTGGTAGGAGGCGCCTATTACATTGCAGAGCTTACTTCAAAAGTGAGTTCCGCAGCCAACATCGAATACCATGCGCGTATTATCATCGAGATGGCGATCAAACGCGATTTGATTCAGATCGCCTCGCAGGTGCATCACGAAGCCTATGAAGATACCACGGATGTGTTTGAGTTATTAGATAAGACAGAGCAGTCCATCTTTCAAATATCCGATTCTAATCTTCGCAAGAATTACGACAACATGAAGTCGCTCATGTATCGGGCGATACAGGAATTACAAGAAAAGAAAAATCACAAAGATGGATTGACGGGCATACCGAGTGGCTTCTCTCGATTGGACCGCGTTACTTCTGGTTGGCAAAAATCTGATTTAGTTATTATCGCAGCAAGGCCCGGTATGGGTAAATGTTTGGGCAAAGGAACCAAGGTGTTGATGTTCGATGGCTCGTTGAAGAATGTGGAAGATGTTGGTGTAGAGGAGCAACTAATGGGGGACGACTCGACTCCCAGAAAAGTAGTATCAATAGCCCGCGGTAGAGAAAACATGTATTGGGTTCACCAAAATCACGGAATTTCTTACCGTGTGAACGAATCACATATTTTGTCGTTGAAAAGAAGCCGAACGGAAGGTGGGCATGAGCATGGTGAAGTGCTGAACATTGAAGTTCGTGACTACCTAACAAAATCAGCAGAATTTAAATCAAATTACAAAGGCTATAAAGTAGCCATTGAATTTGACGAAAGGCCATTGCCTTTGGAACCCTATTATTTGGGATTATGGCTGGGAGATGGTCAATCGTATAGTTCAAGAGTCACGAATATAGATCAAGAGGTCATTGATTATTTGGCAGAATATGCAGATGATCTTGATTTGGAATTGGTGGAATATAAACAAGAGGGACGAACCAACAACTATGGTGTGACCTCTGGTAAGCAAGGAAAAAAAGGATTTTCACCTCAGGCTGCCTTACGGGAATTGAATCTGCTTCAGAACAAACACATCCCACAATCATTTTTAGTAAATTCTGCTAAAAATAGATTGGCGCTTTTAGCCGGATTGATAGACTCCGATGGATATTATGATTCCGAAAATCATGTTTATGAAATTGTGCAGAAGCGAGAAGGCCTAGCCAAGCAAATAAAATTTCTTTGCGACACGTTGGGATTTAAAACATCTATCCGCACCAAAAAAGCAACCATAGCAGATCGGGGTTTTGAGGAAGATGTTTTTAGGGTGAGATTGAGTGGTGATTTAAATAAAATCCCCGTAAGGGTTGAACGCAAGAAGGCAAGAGAACGCACTTCGATCGTTGATTGGAGGCACACCGGCATACAAGTCGAGTTGGATGAGGTTGATGATTATTATGGCTTTGAAATAGATGGTAATCGTCTTTTCTTACTAGAAGACATGACAGTGACGCATAACACAGCATTCATTGTTACCGCTCTTCGCAATGCTGCAGTAGATTTCAACCACCCGGTTGCCATATTCTCATTAGAGATGGCTTCGCTTCAATTGGTTAATCGTCTGATCTCCGCGGAAGCGGAATTGGAATCAGAAAAAATTAAAAAAGGAAACCTCGCTGACTTTGAGTGGCAACAATTAGTTCATAAAACCACTCGTCTTTCCAGCGCTCCTATTTTTATTGACGATACTGCTGCGCTTTCTATTTTGGAGTTGAGGGCAAAATGTAGAAGGCTGAAAGCCGAACACAATATTCAATTGATTGTGGTTGATTATTTGCAATTGATGAAAGGCGAAATGGGCGGCAACCGTGAACAAGAAATTGCTTCCATCTCAAGGGCTTTGAAGGGAATTGCCAAAGAACTTTCCGTTCCTGTGATTGCACTTTCGCAGTTGAGTCGTGGCGTGGAGACAAGGGGAGGAGACAAGCGCCCGCAGCTTTCTGACTTACGTGAATCGGGTTCTATCGAGCAGGATGCGGATATCGTAATGTTCTTGTATCGCCCTGAATACTATAAAATCACCGTAGATGAAGATGGCATGCCCACACAAGGGATGGCAGAGGTAATCATTGCCAAGCACAGAAATGGATCTTTGGAAAATGTGAAGTTGAAATTCATTGGCAAGTATACCAAGTTTGCCGATTATGATTCTCCCGATGGAATGATACCGATGAGCAGCATTACGAGAGAAAGTAGAGTCAATACTTTCCGTGATGATGCGCCACCGCCAGCAAGGCCAGACGATGAGACACCCTTTTAAATTTGACGGCTAGTCCATAGTTGATAGTCCATGGCTAGTTGACGATCGATGATCAACCATTGACTATGAACTATCAACCATCAACTAACTATGAAAGCACTAGTACTTACTGAACCCGGCAAAATTGAGATAAAGGAAATCCCGACCCCATCACTTAGTGAAGGAAAGGCATTGGTGAAGATCAAAGCAGCCGCGCTGAATAGGAGAGACGATTGGATTCGCGAAGGGAAATATCCAAATATTAAGTTTGGCGGCACG
>JBBSCN010000106.1:0-10711 GCA_038250265.1 Cytophagales bacterium
AAAACACATATTTTCCGGTGTACATAAATTCGATTTTTTACGAATCTATGGCTCAAGTCGTCACCGTCATTTTATCGGTCTAAACCCCTGTAAATCAAGATTTCAAAGAACGTTTTTAATATTTTTAATGGACACTAATGATGTGTTTTAACAAATCGTATCTGACTAAGCGTGCTGAAATGCACGCCAAACGATATGGCCATACTGATAGCCAAGTGAGGTTTATTCAAGAGCAACTTGAACAAATCAAATTGGAGCCGGTGTTTCATGCCTCTGGGTTCAATCACCCGTTGGTACCTGTTATCATCGACCAGACGAAGACCATTCATTTGTTTTCTTGGGGACTCATACCCAACTGGGTAAAGACTCCCGCGGAGGCCGTTTCCATGAGCAACAGTACTATCAATGCGCGAGCAGAGACCATCTTTGAGAAACCCTCCTTTCGGGAATCGGCACGAGAGCGAAGGTGCCTGGTGCTAATCGATGGATTCTTTGAGCATCATCATAAAAAAGGAAAAGCATTTCCCTATCACATCCGCTTGCACAACGATGAACCGATGACGGTGGCCGGATTGTGGGATGAATGGACCGATAAATCGTCTGGGTTGGTACGCAGAACCTATACCGTGGTTACCACAGTTGCCAATGAACTAATGACAAAAATTCATAATAATCCGAAAGCAAGTGAGGGCCCACGGATGCCATTGATTTTACCCAAGTCGAGCGAAGAAGATTGGTTAAAACCGATTCATGAAAAGGCAGATCAAGAGCTGATTGCGGCATTGGCGCAACCCTATGCAGAGAGTGAGATGGAATTTTTTACTGTAAAACGATTGACAAGTAAAGAGGCTGTTGGCAATATACCCGGAGCTGTGCATCCGTTTCGGTATCCCGAATTAGAACTCGAACAGACTTCGTTATTTTAAAGAACTGCACTTGATAAACGTAGTGTATGGAGAATTTGCCCGATATTAAAAATCAGTTGAACAGCAAAGAGTTGTTTGATGCCTTTAAAGCTCAACTTAGAAAAGATTTTGAGCAGTGTAATTTTTCGGCTGATTTTGTGGGAGCACTTGTGCCCGACTATGCCAGTATGCACGAGAAGATTGTAGTAGAACTCCAACTCCATGAAAAGACTGCAAATTCTAGTTTAATGAAATTGCTCAATCGAATTGATATTGGTGAAGCTCAATTAAAAAGATATTTACAGGAAAATAAAAACGATAATCACTTTGCTGTCATCGCGGAGTTGATCATTAAGCGTATTTTGCAAAAAGTAGTGATCAAGCAATTTTATAAAAGTAAGGAAAGTTGAGAATAGGAGTTACGCAAAGTCATTAATTTGCTGTCTGGCTGAGCCGGTCGAAGCCTATTCAAAAACACGGATATGCCGTTTTCGACAAGCTCAAACTGACAACGTCTATTAGTTTGCGTAACTCCCGTTAACAATAGTCCGATATAAATAAACCACATGACCGAACGAGACCTCATTAAACTGGAAGCTACCATCCGCAATAAAATGGAGGAGATCAGAAGGCAACGCGTATCCCTGAAAGACTCGGGTATTGGTGGATTAATGAATTCATTAAAGAAAGTGGATGAGGCGCTCTATGAAAAGATTTTGCCCGAGTACAAAAAGATGGCGGCAGAGAGTAATATCTTCAAATAGAGGCAATTTTTCGTTAGCATTCAAAACAGAATGAATTTCCCAAGAGCCAACGAAAAGAGCAGTATGTATACGACAAGAACTCATGGGCTCATCATAAACTCAAGTGGCAGATATGTTTTTGCAGCCGGCAAATCAGTAAAAAATGTAATGTAAACATAGCTGCCCGCAGATCTGAACGGGCAGCCCTACTTTTCTTACTGTAACCTACTTAAAACAGGTAACTAATCTTTAGTTGACTTACATGGGGCAGCTAATCGAACAGTATAACGGAGCTTTCCGCTGTAATTCAGTGCAGCTAGACAAACGGCACAATTTGAATTGAAATTATCCGGGTTCAATTCAACATAAAAGAGACTTTTATCGAACTTCGCTAGATCAAAGCCGCATTCTAAAGTTGCCAAAAATACATTTTGATCATCCCCTTCGTTTTCTCCTTTATTGAAATGGGGAGCTTCTAGTATTTTCAAGATAGCTTGCCCGCAAATACCGCGTACATAACTTACTGCAATACAATCTCCAACTGGGATATTTTCCCCAATTGGGATATCTTGCTTCTTATCATTGCAAGCTATGGTTAATATAATGAGCATAAGCCAAATAGACTTTTTCATATTTTTTTGTGGATTTGCTGTTTAGACACAATAAGGTTAGTAAAGGTTGGAATCGTTTTCAACAATTTAGTTAGACTGTCAAACAAGTATTATTGGAGTATTGACTTGAGCCGGAGAACTGATTTTGACCTAGCTAAAATATGTGGTGTCGTATGTGCGTCATTAAATCAATTGTGCACTCGATTCACAATCTCCTTTTTGCGAATACTTCTGATATCCGTGTCGTTGCCCGTCATCTGCCAATGCACCAGCGAAATAGGAATATCGTCTATTGCGTTGAGCAGGTCAAAATAATCTTTTAATCGGAATGGTTCGTTTTTCGATTCTTTCATTTTCGCAAAGTCGGCCAGAACATTTTCTAACTGATACTTGCCTGTGATGTAGCTGCTTCCATATCCGGGCTGGCGCATATAAAGATGTTGCTCAAACAAAAGCAATTTCTTTTCGGTCTTCATCCAACCGCGAGGCGTGTATTCGGAATGAATTTTTCCTGCTTCTTCCATCGTTAGTTGGTTGGCATGCGCATAGAGCGAACCGAGTCCACGGGCAGCGCGCTGGGCAATCATGATGTAAACAATCTCTCGCGCCCTTGGGGCATTATCATACAACCCTGCTTGCATAAACATTTCTTCTACGGCCGTGGCCAATCCTTCGTTGCGGGCGGCAAAAATATTATACAGCAGAGGTCCCTTCCGTATTTCACTTTTGTTCGGCTCTTTATCCAGGCGGGCCAATTCAAACCAATGATAGAAGTGCGAATAGAGCGGCCGCGGGTCATAGTGCATACCAATCAAAAAAAAATTTCGCTTTTCCGTAGGTACAAACTTTCCCAGATGTTCGCGCAAAGCAGGTTCAAAGTACTCCTTTACGGTAACAATCTCTTCTTTCTCTAAAAAAGTCATCAGGCTTTTGGCCGAGCGCTCTGCTAAGGCAGCAAATTTTTCGGGTGAGTCGGCTGCGACTAATTCCGGTAATTTTCGGTTGCGGTGTTCTTCTAATTTCAGTGAAGACCATGCGCGGGCCAGTTCACGCTTCAGCACCATCACTTCATCTTCCCACGTAAGTGGTACCAAGTGCACGTTTTGTAAATACCAGGTGTAATTTTCTTTTCCGATCCCAGAAGGACCTGTCTTCGAAGCCGACTGAGCGCTGAGCCATTCGGCCAGCGCGTCCGTAGAAGTGATTGCTTGTTTGATGGCCGCTACCAGGTCGGCTTGTTCGCTTACCCCCGGCAGTTGTAATATGCCAGCGAGGTCTTCACTTTGTGTTTTAATATCGCGGATGCCTGCAATCCACAATTCTTTGGCGTTGCCAGTCAAATTTATTTTTGCCTGTTCGTTCAGCGGGGTAATTACTTTTAGTTCGCTAATCAATTTTGTTTTACTCTCTGTATTTAATGGAAATTGGTACGTCCACAGTTCTACTGTTTTATGATGGGTGGGGCCTTCGTGTGCGGGCACATCGCTGCGTTCCATTTTCAGCGAACTATAGTAAGCAGGGTCGCGCGTCCAAGGTTGTAGCACGCGCTGGTTAAAATCAAATCCATTCATTTCTGCCCACACCACATGCCAGTCGATGCGGTGTTCAATTGGCCACTTCGCTGTGTCCATCGCCAAGAGTTTACCCTGCAACTTTTTAAATTCGGGCATACGTTTTTCAAAAGTTGAAACCGCATAATCAGGTGCGCCATTTTTCATGGGAGGGTTTTCAAACACACGCCATTCGTTGAACAACGTTACCAAACTTGCATAATCTTTGGTGACAGCGGCAGCGGGTGTTTTTTCTTTTTCAGGACTGCAACTGATCAAAAAAGCGATCGCTAGAAAAATGCTGGAAAATTTCCTCATGGTGGTTTTAGGTTTATTGAGTACTACGTAGCCTATAAAATACCCAAGTATAAAAGATCAAACTATCAAATAACACAAGTTTGTCTTCTAAGCAGGGCGAAGTTATAGGTAAAGGTGAAGGTACTATTTTTTGGGATTTGTTGGCGGCCTGCCTACCGGTCAGGCTATCCATGCCTGCACTCCCGTTTAGCCAGGCTGGCGCTTTACTCCTCGCGCCTTCGCACCATCCAATGCTCCTTCGGAGTACCGCGACTATCCCTTGCCGTTACGCTTCGCTTGTCGGTACGTTGATGAAGGAGCGTACACCCATCTGTTCACATCTGAACAAAACCCAAAATTGATCTTCAGTTTTTATCTAATTACGCTCTTTTTTACATTGGTACGTTATTTGGCAATAGCCGTAACCTCATGCAACCCTTTGCGTCTAAATTGAGTCTTAGCCCCAACACAACCCCACCTTATGATCAAAAACTACTTGCTCATTACCTTTCGCAACCTGATGAAGAACAAACTTTTTATCTTCATCAACATCTTCGGCATGGCCATTTCAATTGCCTGCTGCATCATCGGGTATTTCAATTACGATTTCAATGTCAGCTTTGACGATCATCACAAAAATGCTGGCACCATCTATCGAGTCGGCTCAGTGCGCGAATTTCAGAATGAGTTAACTGAATTTGGCTTTGCGCCAATAGCACTCGGCAACGCGATCAAACAAAATGTGAATGGAATAGACGAGGTAATCCGTTATACACCAGAAGGAAGAAACTTTCGAGTAAAGGAGGCATTGTTTAGTGATAATACTGGGTATGTGGATCCAGCTTTTTTTAAAGTGTTCACGTATGAATTTATTGATGGTAATGGGGAGCTAACGAACAAAAGCGGAATATGCATAAGTGATGAACTGGCCATCAAGTATTTTGGGGAATTAAAAGTAGTTGGCAAACCCCTGACGCAAATGCTGGACAGCGGACGGATCAAAGAGTACACGGTGACGGGTGTTTTCAAAAAGCAGCCCGCTAATTCGAGTTTTGGTTTACAAACATTTACTCACCACGATAATCTATTTGAATTTGCCAAGGGCGACTATAACGAAAACAGCTGGAAGTACCGAAACACGTTGTTTGTGCAGATTAAAGACCCTTCGCGAGTAGCCGCCATTCAAGAGCAAATAAAAACCTATGCTGCCAACAACAATAAAATTCGGGAGGATTTTATTATCAAGTATTTTTTTGTGGAGCCCTTTGTTGGCATGGCTGTGCGCGATGGCTACTCTGATAAAAACGGAACATGGACGAATAGTGGTTCGCCCATTGCAGCGGTTATTGGGTTGGCCTTGATGGGTGCTTTTGTTTTGTTGATTGCGATCTTCAATTTGACCAATACAGCAGTTGCCATCTCTTCGCGTAGGCTAAAAGAAATTGGTATTCGCAAAGTATTGGGCAGTTCGCGCAAAAGCTTGATTGTCCAATTCATTGGAGAGACAACCATGATTTGCTTCTTCGCCCTCGTGCTCGGCTTTCTTATTTGTGAATTATTCTTGCTGCCGGCTTTCAATAATTTGTGGCCCGAATTTGATGTAGTGACAGACTATTTTGCAAAACCGAACTTCATGATCTTTATGGTCATTACGTTGCTTTTCACTAGTTTGTTGGCAGGCTTTTACCCAGCGTTTTATATCAGCAAGTTTCAACCGGTGAGTATTTTGAAAGGCACGTTAAAATTTGGTGGTACGAATTATTTTACGCGCACACTCTTGTGTTTACAGTTTGCTATTTCATTGGCTGGCATCGTGTGCAGTTTTGCGTTTACCGACAATGCTGCCTTTCAACGAGACTTTGATATGGGCTTTGACAAGGACGGAATTGTATTTACCAATGTCAATGGCCGCTCGGAATTTGAAACCTATCGCAATGCCCTTGCTGCCAACAAAGACATTACGGCAATCATTGGAACACAAAACCACTTGTATGCATCTGGCTTCAATGATCCCATCAAACATGAGACGCTAGAAATAGAGGCGGATATTTTGGATGTAAGTGCTGATTACATTCCGACTATGGGAGTAAAAATACTCGAAGGCAGAAATTTTACGTTGGATTCGGAAACAGATCACAAAGAATCGGTGATCATTACCGAAGGACTCGCCAGAAAGTTTTCATTGACTAACCCCATCGGCAAAGAAATCATTTGGATGGATACGGTAAAGTATTTTGTGGTAGGAGTTGTAAAAGACATTTACAACAATGGACTGTGGGAAAAGATGGAGCCCATCATGTTTCGCTTGGCGGATAAAGATAAGATCAATCATATTTTGGTAAAAGCGCCTGTCGGCAAATTAGTGGCCACTAACCATTACATGGAGGCTACTTGGAAGGACTTGTTTCCTAACAAAATGTACGATGGCAATTATATGAATGATGAAATGGTAGAGGCGAACACAGTGAACAAAAACTTAGTGACCATGTTTGTTTTTTTAGGTGTAGTGGCGTTGTTGCTTTCGGTGACGGGCTTGTTCACGTTGGTGTCCCTGAACATTATCAAGAAGATGAAAGAGATTGGCGTGCGAAAGGTGATGGGGGCATCGGTGGGGAACATTGCCAAAGTGATCAACAAAGAGTTTGTTATTATTTTATTAATAGCTTGTCTGCTGGGCGCACCGCTTGGCTGGTCGATGTCAGCAGCATTGATGGGTAGCATTTGGGATTACTACCAAGAGGTTTCTGTTACCTCGATGGCGATTGCGGCAGCCGTATTATTTCTCGCTTCTGCAATTTCGATAGGCTACAAAGTGTTTAAAACTACCCGGGTGAACCCCGCTAATGTATTGAGGGATGAGTAGTTTATGGATCGCTTTACATTTTTTGACCGTGATGCGCTTGCGGCAGGGATAAAAGTGAAAAGCCCGCTAAGGGTTGAGTGAGCGTAACGCGGACTTGCAACGGACCTGCCTGTCCGGTAGGCAGCCCGCCAGCCGCCCAAAACTTATCTTATCTTACAACAGCCACCCTATCTTTACTCAACAAATAAGGAGTATAATAAGCTGGCATATTACTTAGCGGCAATACTTCAGGTTTAATATTGATGCCGATTTGTTGGATCATAAAATTCCTCCGTTGTTGGATGCGTTTCCATGATTCGGGAAAGCGGGAAGCCCATTCATTTCGCAGCGCTTCATCGGCCAGCACTATTCCATCTTCCATATTGGCGCAGACCGTTTCGCCTTTGCTTACGGGAATGATATCCATTTGTAACGCCATGCTCGAATGCAATTTGATGGTCGAACCTTTGTAGAAAGGTGAGTTCACCCATTCATCTAAATGCAAGGTGTGGCCTGTATTGACTGCAAAATCAAAAATAGATTTATTGCGGGCAGCTTCGACTGCTTCAGTAACATCACCGGCAGAGACTCCGATGCCAATGGCTTCATACCACGTAACAACTGTTTTAAAATATCCTTTCCAATACTCTTCGTAAAATTTAGCAACGGCAGGATCTAATTGGTTTGCACGTTCGGCTACGATACCTGCTCGCGCTGTCAGCGCTCCCCAAATACCAAGGGCGCAGGTGAACGGATCTTTCAATGCAACTCTATTCGCAGAGGGACTGCTCAATCCCATGCTTGCTTTCTTACCGCTCGAAATCATGGGGTGGCATGAATAGGGGAGACCATCGCTCACAAAATTTTTGGCGAGTTCGTATTCGCGAACACCTGGCTCTACTTGATCTAATAAATTTTTAAGGCTAGTAGATGTACGAGTACTGGCAAATTCATACCTCACCAATTCTTCCAAACAGTTATGGTGGCGAAGGCCATGCTCCACATCCATAAAAATATCACCTGCGTTTGTGACTAAACTTTTATCACCCACCAATTCGCGTAGCAGGTCGGCCAAATAAGCAGGAATGTCAAGAATGGTTTTGTCAGTTGGGTTGTACTTGTAATAGGCACAGCCAACTTTGGATGAAGAAGCGATGCCGAACTCTTCTAAAATTTGCGTGAGCGTCCTCGACTTTGACCGATCTTGCCCCATCAAACTAAACTCTTGATATAATTCAAACGCGATTGGAATCGGACAAATGCCTGTATAGCCAATGCACTCATTGCCGAGCAATAGTTTTCGATTGCCTTCTTTGTCGAGTAGAAGCAAGGCTTCTTCAAAGCGTGGATCGAGGTTAGTAAGAAATGCGAGGTTGGCACTATGTTCCCGATCGGCAAACACTAACAAGAAGTCAAGTGAATGCTTGTGCATTTGCTTCACTGCCTCGTGAAACCGATTCTCAAATTGTTGGGCAGGAATCTCAACGAGCTCCTCGCTCATCCCAAAGTCGGGTAAGTTTATGTTGACCAATTCAATGCTCGGCATAGGTGTATAACAAATAATTCTTAAAGCTAAAAATTTCTTTGTGTTCGTTGTTACTTTCCACAAAGGTGTTTTTTGAAATTGTTAGAACTGTTTGTTCGAATAACAGATTTACCGTTGGTAGAAGAGTTGGTTTTTTAATTATCGGACTACGCTATCTTGCAAGTTCATAAATATACTATCAATGAGCACAAACTATTTCAAGACGGACATGCATACGATAGCAACACGAATCTCAGTTTTATCCATCTTTTGGCTCACGGGTTTCGCTGCTTTTGCGCAGCAAGAGGTTTCCAAAGTCAAAGTAATTGATGCAGCAAACATGGATTTTACCGCAAAACCTGGAGATGACTTTAGGAATTATTCCGGTGGTATCTGGCTAAAAAATAACCCTGTTCCCGCCAAGGAAACCAATTGGGGAAGTTTTACCATTCTTCGCGATTTCAATGTGAAGGCAGTGCGTGAAATATTAATTCAGTCGGCAGCCGATAAAAGCGCGACACAAGGCTCCCTGAAAAAAAGAGTTGGAGATTTTTACGCGGCTGCTATGGATAGCGTAACAATCAATAGATTAGGTTTTGCCCCCATTCAAACGGATTATCAGCGCGCAGGAGCCGTTCAAACCACTGCTCAGGTAATAGATGAAATAGTCTATCAACGCACCAATGGCATCGGCAATCCTCTTTTTGGATTTTTTGTGGGGCAGGATGCACGGCATCCCACCGTAATGGCGGCTCAGTTTTCGCAGGGCGGCACCTCCATGCCCGATCGTGATTATTATTTGAAGGACGATGCCCGCACCAAAAAGATACAAGCTGCACACAGTAGTTACATTACTGCTCTATTTGTGTTAGCAGGTGAGCCGGAAGTAGATGCCAAGAAGAAAGCCGAAGCAATCTTTGGCTTGGAAAAAAAATTGGCAGCAGCGCAAATGAGTCGCGTAGAGATGCGTGATCCGATCAAACGGTATAATAAGTTTTCAATAGCCGACTTTAGTAAGCGGTCGCCTTCATTTGACTGGAGTACCACGCTCGGTAAATTAAGAGCACCCGGTCAGGACAGTGTAATAGTAAGTGCTCCTAAATTCTTTTCCGTTGCCGATAGTTTGTTGAAGGCCGTGCCAATGGCGGATTGGCAGATCTATTTGCAATGGAATGTGATGCGCTCGGCTGCCCCTTACCTCAGCAAGCCGTTTACCGATGCGAGTTTCGCCTACAATCAGGCACTCAGCGGACAAAAAGTTCAAACTCCTCGTTGGCAGCGGATGGCTAACTTGACAGATGGAACGATTGGTGAGTTATTGGGTCAGCTCTATGTTGAGAAACATTTTAAGCCGGAAGCAAAGGCGCGTATGGATGAGATGATCAAGAATTTGGTGAAGGCCTATGAAATAAGAATTAAAGGTCTTGATTGGATGAGCGATGTCACCAAACAAAAGGCATTGGATAAATTAAAAGCATTCACTCCAAAAATTGGTTATCCGGAAAAGTGGAAAACGTATGATGGGCTAGAAATTACTGGGCAAACATTTTTTGAAAATCTGCGCAGCGCAGGCCGTTGGAATTATGCCGACATGGTAAACCAGTTGGGCAAGCCGGTAGATAAGAAAAGATTTGGTATGACTCCACCTACCGTAAATGCTTACTACAATCCGGTGAACAATGAAATTGTTTTTCCGGCAGGTATTCTACAATATCCATTCTTTCATGCAGATGCAGATGATGCTTTTAACTATGGAGGTATTGGAGCAGTTATCGGACACGAAATCTCTCACGGGTTTGATGATTCGGGAAGTCAGTATGATAAAGACGGAACGCTTCGCAACTGGTGGACGCCAGAAGATTTGACCAAGTTTAAAGCGCGCGCTAAGCAATTGCAAGAGCAATTCGATGCGTACACCGTTCTCGATTCAATTCATGTAAATGGTAAACTAACGCTCGGAGAAAACATTGGCGACTTAGGTGGATTGAATGCGGCCTACGAAGCCTTCAAAATGACCCCGCAAGGAAAGTCGAACAAGAAGATTGATGGCTTTACGCCTGATCAACGATTCTTTTTAGCGTGGGCACAGGTGTGGCGTAGCAATACGTTGCCCGACACCAAGGCGCAATTGATTGTGACCGATTCACATTCTCCTAATGAGTATCGTACCATTGGTGCTGTAGTGAACATGGATGCCTGGTACAAGGCTTTTAATGTAAAGCCCGGGGATAAATTGTA
>JBBSCN010000107.1:0-10515 GCA_038250265.1 Cytophagales bacterium
GCACATCTATATTTATCGGCCGATGATCCAGAAATACGTTTGGGCAACTTTATCGGTGATTTTGTGCGTGGCCGCGATTTTTCCAATCGTTTTTCGCCAGCCATTGTTAAGGGAATTGAACTGCACCGGGCGATTGATGAATTTACCGACAAGCACCCAGTTGTTAAACAAAGCAAAGAACGGCTGCGGCCTAAGTACCGCCACTATGCTCCAGTGATCATTGATATATTTTATGATCATTTTTTGGCCGCCAACTGGCAAGACTACCATCACCAATTACTTCCTGATTTTGCAGAAGAGTGTTACGCCTATTTTGACAAAAATATAGCGGTGCTGCCGGAGCAAGTGAAGTGGATGTTGCCACACATGGTTCGTGGAAATTGGCTGGTAGATTATGCAAAAGTAGAAGGTATTCAACAAGCCCTGAATGGAATGACGAGGCGTTCCAAATTTGATTCGAAAATGAATGAATCAACGGTAGAATTAACCGCTCACTATGAGGACTTTAAAAAAGAGTTTCAAACATTTTTTCCATTGTTGAAAGATCATGCCTCGCGGTTTCTTGTAATCGCTTAATTTTGCGTTATGGAAGTACCAATGATAAATGATCCTGAGCTAAGTGGAAAATACTTGGGAACGATCAGTGCAGATTTTGTAAAGGCAGCCGATACATTGAAAGAAGCTTCTTACCAAATCAGAAAAGCGGGGTTTTTGTATCCCATCTTTGCGATTTCAAAAGACGAAATCCCCATTGGCCAGTTATTAGTTGATAAATATTCCCAACAACTTGAGTGGAATTATTTTGCTTCTTTCTTGGATGAATTTGTGCAGCGCGAATTAATCGGCAAAGAAAAAGAAGCCGATTTTGTTAGCGCTTACAAAGACCCCGATGAATTCTGTTGCCTCTTTGTGGTGGACAAGGAATTTACACGGTTTGTTTTTATTCCCTACCCCGAAGACTAAGAAGCTGGCGTTACGCAAAACGTTAAATGTTGTCAGTTTGAGCTTGTCGAAAACGGGCTAACCGTGCTTTCAAATAGGTTTCGGCTTGCTCAGCCTAACAGTAAATCAATTGCTTCGCGTACCTCCAGCTAGCCTATTCAAAGTGATGTTAAATTTTGAATGGATAGCTCATCATTAAAAATTGGAAAGATGGTTCCACCCTTGCGCCTTTAACGGTTCGAGCGTTTCTTGTTTGGTCACCAGTACATTCTGAGTGGGGTCGCTGTGGATGTGCCCAATGAAATGAATATCGGGATGGTTCTTTAGCTTTTCATAATCTTTAGGATCGATCGTGAAAAGTAATTCGTAATCTTCGCCACCATTCAGTGCGCACGTGATTGGGTCGATCATGAATTCGATCGCGGTTTCGTAGGTCAGTGAATCAATCGGTACTTTATCTTCAAAGATCTTTATCCCCACGCCTGAACTTTTGCTGATGTGGAGCAATTCTGATGCGAGGCCATCCGAAATATCGATCATGGCGGTGGGAACAACTTTTCTGTCAGCTAGTTCATGCACAATATCCATTCGGGCATCGGGTTTCAATTGTCGGCCTACCAAGTACTCATACTTTTCTAAGTCTGGCTGCATTTCGGGATTGATCAAAAATTCTTGCTTCTCACGTTCCAATATTTGAAGGCCAAGATATGCAGCACCAAGGTCGCCCGTTACACAAATAATGTCGTTGTTTTTCGCATTGCTACGAAGAGTCTCCTTTCCCTTATCCACTCTACCCAACGCAGTAATGGAAATGATAAGCCCTGACTTCGAAGAGGAGGTATCACCCCCAACGAGATCTACTTTATAATCTTCGCAGGCAGCTTTAATACCCGCGTATAAGGCATCAATTGCTTCCAATGAGAATCGATTGCTAATTCCTAAACCAATGGTTATTTGCTCTGGTTTTCCATTCATGGCTGCGATGTCAGATACGTTCGCGACCACCGCTTTGTAACCTAAATGCTGTAAAGGCATGTAGGCAAGATCGAAGTGAATACCTTCCAACAACATATCGGTGGTGACCAGCAAATATTCATTACCAATTGAAATCATCGCGGCATCATCGCCAATGCCCTTGGTTGATGTACTATTTTGAACAGGGAATTGCTTTTCCACTCTTTCAATCAGTCCAAACTCTCCTAAATCATTCAGTTCGGTTCTCTTTTCGCTCATATGGTAAATTCATTTGATCGCGCGCTACGTTCGTTCATCCGTCAAAAGTACGATTTGATTGCCTTGTTAAGCAAACGTGCCTCTATTCCCGTATCTATGATCAAACGGAAAAACAATTATGAAAAACTGGGTTGTACCTTTTGTCTTGTTTGCTTTGCTCTTTTCGGCATGTGCTGCTCCCAAACCGTACTATGAAACACGCGTTGGCAAGAAAAAACAGAAATACTATAATGCCATTCAGTTTGGTGCAAAGGATCGCCCAAAAATGAAATTCTAATTATTTCATGGCTTGTCTTGGCATAACTCTATCAATACATTGTTGGTAGTCTTGGGGTGCAGAAATACAATTCTTTTATTATCAGCTCCGTCTTTTGGTTTATCGGCCAAGGCTCTAAATCCGCGGTCGGATAATTTTTCCATTTTATCTTCAATTTCGGTCACGGCAAAAGCCAGATGGTGTAGCCCTTCGCCCCTTTTTTCGATAAATTTTGCGATTGGCGAATCCGCACGGGTTGCTTCCAGCAATTCGATTTTCAGGCCACCTATTTCAAAAAAAGAGGTTCTAACCCCCTCAGAAGGCACTTCTTCGACTTTATAATGCGGCTTTCCCAATAGCCGGGCAAAAAGCTCGTTGGATTCATTCAGGTTTTTTACCGCTATGCCAATGTGTTCAATTTTTTCCATATCAAAAGATTAAGTAGGTTTTGTTAATTTTGAATCAAAATAGGGAAACTTTTAAGGGTTTTAGAAAGTTTTAACTGACAGATGCCAAAAATAACACTCGAAACAAGCAGCGACATACACGTAGAAGCCGCCCGCGTACAGCAGCAAATCAAGGATTATCTCGGTTTGCGCACGAGTGATTTGATTTTTGAATCTGGGATAAAAGATGGAAAAGCGAAGCTTGACTTGATCACTATTAACCCACGGCATAGTCAATCATTTTTGTTCCATTCAGAGACGGGTGCGGATAAAGTGGATGCGCTGAAAAAAATGTTGTTGTATGTGCAGAGCTATAAGGAAAGTGAAAACTCCTACACCATTCAATGGGTGACTAAAAGCGACAGTGAGCTGCATACATCTTATTTCAGGGCCGGAAATATATTAGAGGCATTAGAAAAATTGTATTACGGAAGAGATCGAAATACGATCACCGTTTTTAGTGTGGTGTTAAACCCAGTATCATAAAAAATAAAATAGTATGACTAGTATGATCAGTGTAACAGACAAGGCGAGAGAGCGACTCATTAACCTGCGTAGCGAAGAAGGTAAAAGCCAGGATCACAATATCCGCGTATCGGTAAAGGGTGGCGGCTGTTCTGGATTGATGTACGATTTAGGTTTTGATGAAGAGATCAAACCAGCCGATCAAATTTTCGAAGACAAGGGAATCAAAATTTTAGTGGATAAGAAAAGCCTTCTTTATTTGTTAGGCACCACGCTTGACTTCTCTGACGGACTAAATGGAAAAGGATTTCAATTCGTAAACCCGAACGCCTCGCGCACATGTGGCTGCGGAGAAAGTTTTTCTGTTTAGATTTTTGCCAAGTTATCTCTTTGACAAGCTGGATTGCTTTTGGTCGAGCAGTTTGAAAATAGCTTGGGTAATCAGTTCGGGGTTGCTCCAAGGGATAAAGTGATTCATTTCTTCTACAGTTACTAACTCGACAGGCGCATTCACAAACATCTTCTTCGCAAAATCCGCATTTCTTGGATCGACCAATACGTCTTTCTTTCCTTGAATTACAATCGTGCTTGCTTTTATGTTAGCCAACATGGGCTTCATTTCTTGCAGCTCAGGTTTTAGATGATATATCTCACGATTCGAGGCACGGAAGGACCTTGGTAAAATCCATCGTAAAAAAGGAGTTGCCAAGGGAGCGCGGAACCACGTTTCATTTGGTTCGAGGTCAGGCGAGATTGAGCCCGCCACGATAATGAGTGCGTCAACTAATTCCGGATAGTCTATTGCCATGCGGCAAATTACCGGACCGCCCATTGAATGCCCGACTAAAATTACTGGACGATTTTTCTTATATTTTTCTAAAATTGGTTTCAATACGGCAGCTTGTCTTTGAAGGGATTTCTCTCCGTAGCCAAAGTTAGATTCGCCAAACCCAGGTCGATCTACGGAGATGAGTTGTGCTCTTTCAAGCAATAAGCTATCCGACATGAAATCGATGAATGCGCTGAGTGAGCCCGGTGAGCCATGCACAAAGACAATCAGTGGTAAAGTGGGATCTCCGACTGATAAGTAATTTATCTTTTGATGATCGTGCGTATAGGTGTAAAGGACTCCTTTCTTTTGTTTTCCTTCAAAATAGTGATTGACTTCCTTTTTGCTCATCCTGAATTGCAAGCAGGAATCCATAAGCAGAATAATCAGAAAAAAGAGCGAGATCGCGATAATCCACGTATTGACTTTTCTCCCGAGAGGTCGCATTTATTTGGTGTTCAATATTTTTTTGTACGCTAACGGGTCGCCTAGAACTTCGACCGCCTTCTTTAATTGAGAATCACGTTTAAATCTTACCTCTATAGTTCCCTTTTCAAAATAGTAGCGAGCAATAATTTCTTCCTCCAACAGCATTTTGATTTGATCCTTGAAAAAAAACAAGTCATTCTTTCTGCTTTCTTTAAGTTTTGCTTGAATAGCCTCTAGCTGCGGTTTAATCTCCGTGTAATACTTCTCTTTTTTTGCGGCTGACTGTAATGCCTCAGCCCCATCTTGAAAAATTGATTGATAGGAATAATCCTTTCCTTTCATCCATTGGACAAATTCTTGATACTGCTGTTCGCTGAGTATAAAATTCTTTCCAGTCTTCAAGTTTGTGTTTTTTGAGGCGTAGAAAGTTGCAAAGTCGAAAATGAATCCGTTCGTATATAAGGACTGAACTACCAGGGAAGCTTCAGCAGAGGGCAATTTAATATCGGGATCAATGCCCCCGCCATCAAATACTTTTCTGCCGTTTGACGTTTTAAATTCTTTTTTTAATGAATCGGGTATTGATGCAATGCTTCCGTCTGTTCTTCGATGAGAGTAGTCAAGCACCTGAATGCATCGGCCCGTGGGCGTATAATATTTCGCGGTAGTAATTTTTACTTGAGCATGATAGGGAAGGGGCCGGCTTAATTGTACCAAACCTTTTCCAAAAGATCGTTCTCCGATGATGACAGCTCGGTCATAGTCTTGCAGCGTACCAGCCACAATTTCAGAAGCTGATGCGCTTCCGCGATTGATTAATACCGCCACAGGTATATCTAAATCGATGGGTGCATTCAATGTTTCATAGGTAATGTTGTGTTCTTCTAACTTACCTTTAGTATCTACAATCTTTTTTCCTTTCGGGACAAACAAATTGCAAATGTTCACGGCTTCAAACAGCAAGCCACCAGGGTTCCCCCTCAAATCAAAAACTATGCTCTTTGCGCCTTTTTCCTTTAAGCTCACTAACGCATTCTTCACTTCTTTTCCGGCTTCCGATGTGAATTCGGTAAGCTGTATGTAGCCGACTTCATCCGTGATCATTCCTGAATAAGGTACATTATTGATCTTTATTTTTTCCCTTTTAAATTCAAGCTCAATTAAGTTTTCTTGGCCCAACCGTTTTACAGAGAGTTTTACTAGCGTGCCCACTTGACCCCGCATCAGGTGGTTTGCTTCTTCCTGCGATAATTTGGAAAGCTCAATGCCATCCATTTTGATTACCTCATCTCCAATCCGCAATCCGTTTTTATAAGCAGGATAGGCTTCATAGACCATTGTTACGACTGTCCGGTTTCGAAAGTTTTTCGTGGTGGCACCTATGCCCCCATACTGTCCGGTATTTTGCGTACGAAAATCCTCCACCTGATCTTCAGAAATATAATTGGTGTACGGATCTAGCGAATTAAGCATCTGGTCGATACCGGTGTGCACCATTTTGGTGGGACTTATATCATCCACATAAAGTTTATTGACTTCCCGAAAAAGGGATGCGAAAATATCTAGGTTTTTGGCCACTTCGAAATAACGCTCTGCTGGTGGCGTAAACGCCAATGATCCAATCGCTGCCAATACAACTAATGCCCAATATCTCCTCCTCATGCGAATCATATCCCTAGTGAACGAAAAAACATCGTTAAAGTTTGCAAGTTCTTCAATGTTAGCGTGTGAAGCAAACGCTAATTTTTTAGTCCGTGTGTACCCTAGAATTTCATTAGCTGTTGGTACACTTTATGGATCGGCAGGCCCATCACTGTAAAGTAGCTTCCATTTATTTTTTCTACACCTATCATGCCCAGCCAATCTTGCGCACCATAGGCGCCTGCTTTATCAAAGGGTTTGTAGTGATCGATGTAAAATTCAATTTCCGATTGAGAAAGTTTTGCAAAAGTGACTTCTGTACGGTCGTCAAATGAGACGACTTTCTCTCGGCTTAGAAGGCAAACTGCGGTAATCACCAGATGGGTTTCTCCACTCAACATGGTCAACATTTGAATCGCTTCATTTCGATCGGCTGGTTTGTTCAATATCTTATTGCCTAAGATTACCACTGTGTCGGAGGCCAAAACTATTTCGTTTTTGATTTTTGGTAAAAGTGCTTTTGCTTTTTTTTCCGCCAGATAAACAGGAACACTTTCCACAGGCATTGAATCGGAAAACGATTCGTCAATGTTGGGCGAGTCGACAACGAAAGTGAAACCTGCTTCCTTTAATAGAAACTGCCTGCGGGGCGAGCTAGAAGCGAGAATGAGTGGGCGCTTTAAAAGTATCACGCTAGTAAAGAATTTTAACCCCTGTAGTCGTCAATTCAATCATTCCGCCTTTTTCTAAGGCTGAAATAATTTGATCATTGTATCCCCGGGAATTGAACAGTTTACTTATTTCGATAGGAAGCCGAGCATCCACTAAAAAATTCATGCTGTTACGCTGCTTCGGGCGTAGCTCCCTTCATTTTCATTACCTCATTTGCGTAGTCAACGCAAGCTAAAATATTTAATTTGGTTAGGTCTGGAAATGACTTCACCAGGTCTTCAAGAGTATCTCCACCCGCGAGGTACTCTAGGATACTTTCCACCATGTGACGGGTATTCCGAGTAGTCGGCTTACCATGGCAAATGGTAGGATCTAACGTTATTCTTGAGAGTAAACGGGAATTCATAATTATAA
The DNA here is from genome assembly GCA_038250265.1 of Cytophagales bacterium. Classification (GTDB taxonomy): domain Bacteria; phylum Bacteroidota; class Bacteroidia; order Cytophagales; family Cyclobacteriaceae; genus ELB16-189. The sequence goes on from JBBSCN010000107.1 coordinate 7,328, forward strand.
AATTAGAAATTTCAATCATTAGTTCAAAAAAGTGCGAACGAAGGCGATTGAAATTCATCTTCTTTAATTGAACTAAACAAAAATCCGCTGATCACCTTCGGATAGAAATAGGTTGACTTTTGCGGCATGGTGTAGCCGCTGGCACATACTTGCTTTACTTCTTCAATACTTACTTCTTGGGTGATAATAGCCATCTGCGATTCTTCTCGGCTGACTTTGGCTAGGCAGGTGGAAAAGTTCCTCTCAAAAGAAATGATTTCTGATCCACGCTGATCTTTGCCGGGTATTCCTAAAATCTTTTCAATGATAAAGTAATGGAGAACTGTAAGATCAAGATTTTTGATCTCGTCAGGAAAGTGCCAAGTCATTTTTTGGATTGCCTCTGGCTTCAACCGAATTTTTAGTGAGCGATTTTTGAGAATCACCCCAAATGCCCATTTTTTACCAAGAATGATTTCATTTAGTGAGTCAGCATTTTCAACCACTTTCACCTCAAAGTCATTTTCTAATTTGGCAATTACCTCATCTTCATCAAAGTTTTGCATTCCGCTAATCAATCGGTGCGTTGGAAGAATGCGCAAGTCGTCTGCCTCTGTATTTGTCAGATACATCAAGTGAAAATTGTAACCTTCTTTCCCAGTAGGAAGGGGATTTGATTTTTCCAATCGGTTTTTTAGAATGAGAGAACTCTCATATCGATGATGGCCGTCTGCCAGAATGATTTTTTTGCTCTCAATAACATCTAAAAATTTCTGAATCACCTTTGCATCTTGGATCACCGCCAACACATCGCGTACACCCTGGTAGTCTTCGGTTTCAAAAATTGGCATTTGAATAGCTTCGTCCATAGACTTTTCCAGTTCAAAATTTGGATCAGTATATAAGCCATGTGTGGGGCTAGCATGCAGTTCTGTTTTTTCTAATAATTCAATCCGATCATTTACTGCTTTTGGAATTGTGTTTTCGTGGCGCAGAATGACATTTTCTTTCCAGTCGTAAACGCGGATGTGACAGACAAACCCTTTGCGACAATACTCTTTGGGAGATCCTGCCAGCTTATAGTATTGGTAGTAAACGTAAATTCCAGGAACTATATCTTGTAGAATAATTCCATATTCTTTCCACTCGCTTAGTAATCGTTGCGCTTTGAGAGCGGGGTTTGTGCCTTGTGGAACGGAAAGGTGGATGGAGTTGTGGGGATTCTCATACAATTTCTTCCGCTGCTGATCGGAAACCACATCAAATAATGGTGCGGTAACTTCCTCAATTTTTCCCGCGATGGACGAGTTGTATCGCCATGCGCGTATGGGTTTTATTTCTGCCATCGCCTACACTCTATTTTTCTTCCACTTGCTGGAATAGTTGACCACTGATTGAGTTGATTTGGTTTTCGTAGTTACGGCTGAAAATGAAACCGCTAATGCTGCCGCCAGTTTTTCCAATTCAATATCTCTTTCTCCCGACAAATACTCGGCCTTGAAATAATTTTCTATGAAACGGGTATTGAAATTTCCCGACCGGAACGCTTCGTGGCCCATTACGAATTTGCCGAAGCCAAGGGTAGTTTCTACTCCCGTGATTTCAAAATCACTAATGGCGCGGATCATTTTGTCCATCGCCAGCTCGCGTGTTTCGGCATACACCACCAATTTTGCCAATAGGGGATCATATTGAACAGGTATGGTCATTCCTTCTTCATACCCACCATCTACGCGCACGCCATGGCCCTGAGGTATTCGGTAGGTTTCCAATGTTCCAATATCCGGCAGAAAATTATTGCTTGGGTCTTCTGCACACACGCGCACTTCGATAGCGTGACCGCGAATGGAAAGCTGTTCTTGTGTGAAAGGCAATTTCTCGCCCTCAGCAATTTTAATTTGCAATTTTACCAAGTCGAGGCCGGTGATCATTTCCGTTACCGGATGTTCCACTTGTAAACGAGTATTCATTTCCAAGAAATAAAAACTCATGTCTTCATCTAGGATGAATTCAATGGTTCCGGCATTATAATACTTCGCTGCCTTGGCGGCATTGACCGCAGCTTCACCCATTTTTTTTCGGAGTTCAGTTGTTAAAACCGGAGACGGAGCTTCTTCCACCACTTTTTGATGTCTGCGCTGAATCGAACATTCTCGATCAAAGAGATGTACTACATTGCCATGCTGATCGCCAAATACCTGGAACTCGATGTGCCTTGGCTTGGCAATATATTTTTCGATGAACACCGCACCATCCCCGAAAGAAGCAGTTGCCTCGCTGATCGCGCGCTCCATCTGACTTTGAAACTCATTTTCATTTTCCACCACCCGCATTCCCTTTCCGCCACCGCCTGCACTGGCTTTGATTAAAATTGGGTAGCCGATTTTCTTAGCGATCGCTTTTGCCTCGTCTACATTAGTAATGGGCGTACTCGTTCCTGGCACTAACGGCACGTTAAATTTTGCCACAGCTTCTTTGGCGGCCAACTTACTTCCCATTGTTCGCATCGAATCGCCCGAAGGCCCCACGAAAATTATTCCAGCATCCTTGACTAGGTCTGCAAAGTCTTCATTCTCTGAAAGAAAGCCATAACCAGGATGAATTGCGTCCGCCCCCGCATTCTTGGCTGCATCAATGATCTTGTCCATCCGTAGATACGATTCCGATGAGGGTGCTGGTCCAATGCAATAAGCCTCGTCAGCAAACTTCACATGCAAGGCCGTTCGATCAATTTCGCTGAACACTGCCACCGTCTGGATACCCATTTCCTTGGCGCTACGCATGATGCGCAAGGCAATCTCTCCACGATTAGCTACTAAAAGTTTGTGGATTTTTTTTGATTGAATCATGGGGCGGTTTAAATAATAGGTTTTATTGATCTAGCGTGTAATCTGTAGTATAAATAAATTGGTGTTTTCCAATTTCGATGTAGAATTGATCCACCTTTTGGATTTTTTCCAACTGGAATAAATGAATTTGGAACACATCGATAAGGCTTTGTGTACCGATATTGACAAGTATTACTCTTATCAGTTTTGGAGTATTTGCTGCGAAATGCAAATTCTTAAAATCCTCGTCTTTTGTGATTACAATTTGATGATTGAAGTCTGCAAATCGAGCGATGTCGATATCTTTTGAATATGATCCATTGAGGATCGAATTGACATGAACTGCTCGATGTCCCATTTGCAAAAAATGAGTAACTAACC
>JBBSCN010000108.1:0-10509 GCA_038250265.1 Cytophagales bacterium
TCCGAAAAGTGGTGAAGAAAAAGCGTGCACAGTACGATATCGAATTTTTCGGACTTGAATTTGTCTGAAAAAATATTGGATGCTTCAAATTTAACCTCAACCCCCATCCCCTTGTTCAAAGGAGAAGGGGTGTTCACTTCTGCGTACCGGGTAATGTTCGGATTGGCATCGATCCCCGTAAGGGAAACTTTTCTATTTTCTTTTGCTGCCAGCTTTATAATCAACCGAAGCATTTCGCCACTGCCACAGCCTAAGTCGGCAATCGAAATAGTCTTTTCCTTATCTACATTTTCCCACAGTGATCGTAATCCATTTACTGTAACCACATTTCCGCCCAACCATTGATTGATAAAATCTAACTCTCGCAGCGTTTGGTCTACCACTTCGCCTTGGCAACCCAAGTCGTCCATGATTTCGATGCTAGTTGAGCGAGTGTCAAAAGAAATGTTTCCCATCAGTGATGTTGAATTTCAAGGACCATACTCTCCATAGTAAGGCCGGGGCCAAAGGCAAAGCTTAATATTTTTTTGCCATTATCGGCTTCTTGTAAGCTCTTTGCAACTTCATTCAACACAAACAAAACAGTGGGCGATGACATGTTGCCGAAATTTTTCAAGACCTCGTACGCAAACTTGTTTTGTGTTTTTGTAAGACTCAATTCAGCCTCAATGGCCTCCAATATTTTTTTACCCCCGGGATGGATGGCAAAATAAGAAATAGCTGAGAAGCCCTGTGAAATTTTTTCCAATAGGGAAAATGTTAATTTTTTGATTCCACTTTTGATCACATCAGGCACATAGGAGGACAATCGCATTTCGAATCCCCAATCTCCAACTGTCCAAGCCATGTCGTGTTCGCCCTGTGTGGCGATCTCGCAAAAGAAACTAATCGGCTTTAAGTTGATCCCTTTACGTGGCTTGCCTTCTACCAATAACGCTGCGGAACCATCGGCAAATAACGAATTAGCCAACAAATTATCCTCTGTATTCTCTCGTTGAAAATGAATGCTGCACAGCTCTGTGCATACGACCAATACTTTTGCGTCAGAACTTTGATCGCAAAATGAATTTGCCAATTTCAAAGCGTTAAAGGCAGCATAGCAGCCCATGAAGTTAATGCACGTTCTTTCGATGGTCGATTTTAGACCCAACGCCTTTACTAGATCAATGTCCAAACCAGGTGCATACATGCCCGTGCAGCTGACTACTACTAAATGGGTAATTTCGGATCGCTTGAGCGCAATGATTGACGAAAAACATTTTTCGGCAGCAGAAACACTCAAATGAACGGCATGTTTTTGAAACAATGCCAATCGCTGTTTGGTGCTAGGGAAGGCTTCCCCATTATTGGGATAAAACTCAAAATGCTGAGTGCGACTATAATCCGTTAAGACAGAATGCCGTGTTTCAATGCCACTCATCCGATGGAGCGCTCGGAGTTTTCGCTCGTCATCAGCGTTGAGTCCCATTGCCTTGGTCATAAAATCGGCAATGGTTTGCTGGGCAATTTTATTTTCTGGGTTGGCCGTGCCGATGGAGGTGATGTAGCTCATTGTTCAAAATATGCATTATAACAAAAATTAGGGAATAATGATTTAGCAAATTGAGTAACCTGCGAAAAGTGTAAAAGGTTTTGTTAAAAATGTAAATCCCTACCCGCAATTGAAAACCACGAAAAATCTATCGCATACCGTATCGAAATAGTTATCTTCAAGCCACAATTCTTTACAGATGAATTATCTTCGCTCTATTCTCTTGCACTTACGCATCCCATTTTCATTTTTTTTGATGCCCGTTTATTTGTTTGCGTTGGCGATCTCTCCCAACTTTGGCGAAAGCCGATTGCTCTGGTCTTTTGTCATTATTCATCTTTTGCTATACCCCGCCAGCAACGCTTACAATAGTTATTTTGACAAAGACGAAAAAAGCATTGGCGGATTAAAAAATCCCCCACCTGTAAACAAGGGACTATATTACACGTCTTTGCTTTTTGATTTGATTGCCATTGTGTTAGCCTTTATAAAAATCAGCTTGCTGTTCGCTGTCATGTTATTGATTTATGGGTTGATTTCAAAAGCATACAGCCATCCAGCCATCAGACTAAAAAAATATGCCATTGGCGGATGGTTGGTGATTGGATTATTTCAAGGCTTATTTACTTTCTTAATGTGCTATGTGGGTATCAACGGGTTTGGAATTGATAATTTGATACAGAGCAAAGTCTTAATTCCTGGTTTACTCACAAGCGTAATGCTGTGGGGTAATTACCCGATGACGCAGGTCTACCAGCACGAAGAAGATGCCAAGCACGGAGACAAAACCATGAGCATGATGTTGGGCATCCGTGGTACATTTATTTTTGTACAAATCATTTTTGCGTTTGTCGCGATTGGCTTTGTGTTGTACTTCAATACGTTTTATACGATCGAGTTGGGCTATGATTTTCTTTTAGCTCTCGCTCCGGTGGTTTTATTCTTTATGTTTTGGTTTTACAAAGTTTGGAAGGATGAAAGGCAAGCGAACTTCAGCTATACCATGTGGCTAAACTTTATCTCTTCGCTTTGCCTAAATGGGTTTTTCATTTATTTCTGGTTGGCCATTAGTCATATTGGACAATATTTTTGAGCTTTACCGCAAAGGCGCAAAGACGCTAAGGAGCGCTGAGAAATATTTCCTCTAGCGCATTCCTATCTAATTGCGTTTCGTCAGACTAGACAAGATTAGTTTAGAATAGGGTTTTTCTTGATCGTGATCACTTCAATCCCTTTTTCTTTGGCCATCGAATTTATCCGTTCGGTATTTTGCTGAATGGTGCGCTGAAGTTTTACCAATTCTTCATCTACCATTTGCGTAAGCTGTTGCCTAACGGCCTCTCCTTGTTTGGTGGGCGGAAAATCCCCAGCTGCTTGCTCGACCATCAGGTGAGCTAAGCGATTATTCATCTTGATACCGAAGTTCAATGGATCTTGCACACTTCGGTTTTTTGTTTGATGAATAGTGTTTTCATGTTGGGTGAGTTCATCTTCAAATTTCTTGACAGCGTCTAAAAGCTCTTTGAATTGTATTTCGCTTACTAGTTTATTTTTCAATGAGCCCAAATCATCTTTTATTTTTCGAATGTCAATCACGCCTTGGTTGGCTTCGCTCACTTTATCGCGGACTTTAACAAGGAAATCCAATTGTGCTTGAAATTCTTGCTGAGTGGTACTGATTCTGGGGTCTTTCAAAATCTCAAATTCTTGTTCTTGCGTTTGTCCATTTGCCGTTAGCCGCACTTTATATTTGCCCGGCACTGCTTTGGGACCACTGTTGGGCGATCCGTAAAAAACCATACCCGGGAATGTTTTATAGCCGGGATGACGCATGTCCCATACAAAACGGTTTCCACCAACTTTGATGGTAATTAGCTCAGACTTCTCTTTTGATTTAGTACTGAATGTTTTGATGATGCTACCATTGGCCTCTAGAAACTCCAACTTCACTTCTGATTTTTCATCCAAGGTTTTCACAAAATAGTGAACCATTACTCCACCGGGGTGATTTTCTCCATCGCCTTTCTTTGGTTCGCGATAGCCGCCTTGACTAGGCATGCGATATGTTGGCATTGGCTTATACAGAATCGTTTCTTTGCTCGCCATTTCTTTTGATAGCTGATGAAGAGGAGTAAGATCATCTATCATCCAAAAGCTTCTTCCGTGCGTGGCTGCAATGAGGTTATCATTTTTTACGGCTAAGTCAGCGATGGGAACCGGTGGCAAATTTAATTGAAACTTATTCCAGCTTGCCCCGTCATCAAACGAAATCCAAATTCCTTTTTCTGTTCCTGCATACAACAAGCCTTGGCGCTTTGGGTCTGCTCTAACTACGCGAACAAATTCTTCTTTTGGAATACCCGCGGTAATCGTTGACCATGTTTTTCCAAAGTCAGTTGTTTTGTAGATGTAGGGTGTATAGTCTCCAAATTTGTATGAGGTGGCCACCGCATAAGCTCCTCCTTTTACAAATGGATTCACATCGATACTATTCCACATATTATACTTTGGCGATTGAGATGGCGTTACATTCTTCCAGTTTTTTCCACCATCCGATGTAACATGAATTAGTCCATCATCCGATCCCGTCCATATCTCATCTCTCGTGTAGGGCGATTCACTGATGACAAAAACATTGGCATAATACTCTGCCCCTGTATTGTCTTGCGTAATAGGCCCACCCGATGATTTTATTGTTTCCGGTTCGCCCCTGGTCAAGTCCGGACTAATTTCCTCCCAACTCTGACCACCGTTGATGGTGGCATGTAAATGATTGGATCCGGCAAATAATTTTTTTGGATCGTGCTTACTAAATACCAGTGGATAATTCCAATTAAAACGATACTTCATCACTTCTACTCCAGACCCCGCTGGCAAGTCAGGCCACACGCTAGTACTTCGCTCTTGGCCATTATCTAAATTCTGTAAACTCATGTAGCCCTTGTAATCACTTCCGTAAATGATCTTTGGATTAGTTGGGTCAGGGGCAAGATGGGCACTCTCTCCAATGGACAATGCTGCCCAATCATTTTGACCAATAGACGAGCCGGCCGTACGGTGAGGAATACGAACACTCGTGTTATCTTGCTGGGCACCCAAAATATTGTAGGGAAAAGAATCATCCGTAGTAACGCGATAAAACTGAGCCGTAGGCTGATTGTGGTACGAAGTCCAATTTTCTCCAGCATCATTTGAAATTTGCGCGCCTCCGTCATCGGCTATAGCCATTCGTTGATTATTGTTTGGGTCGATCCATAAATCATGGTGATCGCCATGCGGTGCATTTTTCAATTCAAAAGTTTTTCCTCCATCTTTTGAAACCCCGTAGCTCACATTCATCACCCACACCTTGTCTTCATTTTGGGTATCAGCATAAATGCGACAGTAATACCACGCGCGCTGTAGCAATGCACGGTCTTGATTAATGCGCGCCCATGTTTTTCCTGCATCGTCTGAACGGTACACACCGGGGGCTTCAGTATTTTCAATGATCGCCCACACCCGATTGGAATTGACAGGTGAAACTGTGACCCCAATAATTCCATTGATCCCCTTAGGCATACCGGATTTGTCAGAAAGATTTTCCCATGTATCGCCCCCGTCCGTGCTTTTCCAAAGTTTTGAATCAGGGCCACCGCTATCCATACGATAGCCGTTGCGCTTCATGTTCCACGTAGCCGCATATAAAATGCGTGGGTTGTTGGGGTCCATCACTAAGTCCCCAGCCATTGCTGTCTCGTTTATATACAACACTTTTTTCCAAGTACTACCACCATCCGCGCTTCGATAGACTCCGCGCATCTCATTTGGCTTCCATAAGTTGCCCATGGCGGCCACATAAACCAGTTCAGGATTTTTTGGGTGAATTCTAATGCGCGAAATATGGCGTGAGTCATTCAATCCAATGTGATTCCAAGTCGCTCCCGCATCGGTAGATTTCCAAACACCCCAACCGCTAGAGACATTATTGCGAAGAGTTTGTTCGCCTTCGCCTACGTAAATTACGTTCGGGTCACTATCCGCTACTGCCACTGCGCCAATTGTTCCTCCAAAATAACTGTCGGTAATATTATCCCAACTCTGTCCCGCATCCTTTGTCCGCCACACGCCTCCACCAACTGAACCAAAATAATATAGATTTGGATTGCCCGCCACCCCGGTTACCGTGCCTGATCGACCTCCGCGATAAGGGCCTACCTCGCGCCAACGCATGCCTGCGTACAGCGATTGGTCAAATGATAAAGAGGCCGAAGTAGTAGTGGTGTTTTTCTTTTGCCCAAACGAGACAACCGAAAACAGAATAATGCCAGCAAGGAGAATTTGTCTCATGGGTTTGAAATCAATTTTTACTTCGTTAATTATTAATTACATTTTCTTTTGTTTCCGTAATCAGCGCAGGCATATTCTTGTCTCTAAATAGCTTGTTGTACTGACTAATATCAGAGTTAATAATAATTTGCATTTGTTGCTTGTACTTACTCCAATCTGCCTGCACATCGCGCGCCCGATCTTGAACACCTTTCGTTAGCCGCGGGTCATGTTGGTCGGCCACTCCGCGCAGTTGCAAATACTCTGAGTTGAGTTTATTGGGGAAGTTGATCACATCTTGAAAATTTTTGCTGCGGGGCTCAATCAAATTGCCTTCCCACTTTTCCAGTTTTTTGATCAACTCCTTTCCGGAATTCAAAATTTCCTTCGCGTCCGCATTGTCTTTGAGCGATTCGTTGTAGGTTTCAATTTGCTTTTTCACTTGCCGCATCTTGTTTACCGACTTATGTACTTCTTCAAACTGCTCACCTGTTTGTTTTAAGAATTCTTGTTGAGCAGCCCACTCGGCAGACGTGGCGCTAACTTTTGGGTCTGATATCACTTCCAGTTCCGTCTCAGAAGATTGACCTTTGTGTGTGATGCGTGCTTGGTATTTTCCAGGGGCTACGCGGTGGCCTTGATAGTCGCCATACACAAACACGCCTTGTACTCCACTCAATGCCTCGGTTCGGAAATCCCAAGCAAAGCGGTTTACTCCGGCTTCCGCAGAAATAACTTGTTTTGCAGGCGGCCCGCCCGGATAGGGTTTGAAACTTTCGTCTTTCTTATTGGTATACGTGCGAATCACCTTTCCGCTCATGTCTAAAATTTCAAGTGTCACTTTTACTGTGTCGGCTTTTTCTTTTAAAAAGTAATCCAACAAAACTCCGTTTGCGGGATTGCGACCTAGGCCGGGAATGTCTCCAAAATATTCTGGGATGGTAACTGAAGACAATCTATAGGTTGGCTTCGGAGTAAATATCTTTAATGCTGCATCTATATTTCCTTTTGATTGCTGCAACGCACCTAAGTCATCGAATATCCAAAATGACCGACCTGCGGTGGCCGCAACCAAATCATTGTCGCGAATAATCAAATCTGTGACTGGAACTACAGGAAGGTTTAGTTGAAACTTGTTGAAGGATGTACCCCCGGTGTAGGATATATAAAATCCTCGTTCCGCGCCAGCGTAAAGCAGGTCTTTCACTTTTTTATCTTCGCGAATAACTTTGATAAAATCATCGGCCTCTACACCAGTTCCAATTTTTATCCACGATTTTCCGTAGTCGGTAGATTTGTAAGTCATGTTGCTGTAATCATTGAACTTGTAGCGAGAAGCAGAAATATAAACGGTGCCTTTTTCGTGCGGAGAAACTTCTATGGAATGGATCATGCCTTCAGGCAAACCAGCAGGCGTAACGTTGCTCCAATTTTTTCCGCCATCTTTTGTAAGATGAACTAATCCGCAATCGCTGCCGGTATAAATGACTCCTACCTCGTGTGGAGACTCAATCACATAGTAAATCGTGTTGTAATTTTCACCTCCTGCACCTTCATTGGTAATGGGGCCTCCGCTAACATCCTGTTTGGTTGTATCGTTGCGTGTCAAGTCTGGGCTGATTACGTCCCAACTTAATCCGCCATTGGTAGTTTTGAAAAGCACGTTGGCCGCGTGGTACATTACTTTGGCATCATGCGGTGAATTGATGAGAGGTGCATTCCAATTAAAACGATACTTCATTTTCTTTGGCGCGAAACCTAGATTAGTAGACGGATACTCCTGCAAATCTTTTGTCTCGCTAGTGCGCGTATCCAATACGTCAATCTGCCCTTGGTAGCAGCCTCCATAAATTAATTCTGGGTTGTTGGGGTCGTTGAACGCTACCCACGCGCTTTCGCAACCGGGGCCGTTGATCCAATCCTTATCGGTAATTCCAAAACTTCCATTTCTACTTGGTGTAGCAACAGAAGTATTGTCTTGTTGCCCACCATATACCCAATACGGAAAACGATTGTCGGCAATGACGCGGTAGAATTGCGATGTTGCTTGATTGTTGAGCGGAGAAAACGTGCGGCCTGTGTTGTAGCTAATCTCACCTCCGCCATCATCTGCCAATGCAAAGTTTTGATTGTTCTTCGGGTTGATCCATAAGTCATGCGTGTCGCCATGGCCTACTCGAATATTTAAAAAAGTTTTACCTCCATCAATGGAGCGCATCATGGGCGCATTCAACACATATACCACATCGGCATTCTGCGGATCAGCAAACACTTCCATGTAATACCAAGACCGCGAAGTGATGGTTTGATCAGTAGACTGGAGATTCCATTTTTTACCGCCATCATCAGAGCGATACAATCCAGCCTTTGATTTTTCTGCTTCCACAATTGCAAATACTCTGTTTGGGTTGGCGCGCGAAACGCTGATACCCATTTTGCCAATTTCTTTTGGCAATCCCTCATTAATCTTGCTCCAGGTTTCTCCTGCATCAGTAGATTTCCACAGCGAACAACCCGCACCGCCACTCTCTACTTTCCAAGGATAACGTCTGTGCTGCCAAGTGGCTGCATAGAGAATGCGTGGATTGGTCATGTCCATACTTAGGGAAGATGCTCCGGTATTTTCATCTACAAAAAGTGTCTTCTTCCAAGTCGCTCCGCCATCTATTGATTTAAAAATTCCTCTGTCAGCATTGGAACCATGTACCGTTCCTTGTGCGGCCACATACACCACATCGGGATTAGCGGGGTGAACGATCACGTCTGATATATGGCGCGTTTTTTCAAGTCCTACGTTTTTCCAAGTCTTGCCACCGTCAGTCGATTTATAAACACCATCACCATACGATGTCATTACGCCACGCACTGCATGTTCGCCTGTTCCTACATAAATTACATTCGGATCAGTTTCACAAATGCCGATGTCTCCAATCGATCCTACTTTAAAAAATCCATCAGAAATGTTTTTCCAAGTAGTGCCGCCATCATCGGTTTTGCCTACTCCACCACCGGTGTATCCTACATAATATACACTTGGGTTCAGTGGATCGCCCGCAATGGTATTGGCGCGGCCTCCCCGAAAGGGACCAATATTTCTCCATTTTATGCCTTTGTATGAATCGGCCTTTACAGCCGATGAAGCAGTTGCCTCTGGTTTTGATTTTGCTTTTTGCGCGTTAACTGACAAGGCAATCAACACCAAACTGATGGAACATGAAAGTAGTCTCTTCATAAGGATTAAATTTCAATTCCTAAATAGCAAAAAATTTTGAATAAAACCTGTCGAATTTATGAAAGCGAACTGATAAAGGGATGAGCGGAAAAGCAATTGATTATTTTGCCACTACTGAACTTGGGCGAGGGAGTTATCGCCTCCCAATAAAATGTCTTTGGCGATGGTCTTTAATAGTTCCTCTATTTTATTGAAATCAGGTACTTCAATCCAATTGACATTTTGAAGTTTATCAATCGCGTAACCATCTAACATTTTGAACGTCTGCAGTTCACTTACCCATGAATCTTTGCTTCTGGCCTCTAGAATAATGTCAATCCAATTGAAATTAAATTTTTGGCTCAAAAAAACAATGTCAGCAATGTCTTTTGGCGCTTCTCGTGAAAGCGCTGTGATTTTGTTGGACAAAATATTTCTCCAATTGTCAGTGCGAATGAAAAGCCCCGTTGAAATTGGCTTTTCAAATCTATAGCCAACATCATTTACAAATTCTACTTTTAACGGAACGTCTTTTGGGTCAATGGTTAATTGAACATAACTTTCTGAAACAACCTTTACATCGATTTCAAATGAATTTTTTAATAATTGAATAGCTGCTTCTGTTTCGCCTTTGAAATTTTTATCCTGATTGAAGAAAAAATCAAGATCATCCGAATAACGATGATGAAGATAATGGCGGCTTAATGTTGTCCCGCCCGTGAGGTAAAAAGTGCTTTTTAAATCAGCCAATGCAGCAAGCACTTTATCCTGTAAAGGATAAAGTTTATGGGTATAGTGATTTTCTGACATACATGTAGGTATCACGAAGCGGTTGCGGAAATACGGCTCTTACGACTTCCAGTGACATTGCTTCTTTTAGTTCTTTCTTAGATAATATTGACAAGAGAGTATACCACCTAACACCTTGCAATAGCTTAACGTAAATAAATTTCTTATCAGAAAGGTCTTCGCTGGCCAACAACCGTTCAAAATCCTCCACCGTATATGTATACTCCCAATTGATTCTTCTTAAAACTTCTGCCCGCGTTTCCATACACAAATATAGAAAGAACTGATCAACGATTTTTCAATTCCTTCATCGCCCTAGCAAAGGCTAGTTTAATGGCGTGCCCATCTTTATGATGTTGGTTTTTCACTACCCATTTCCCGTTTACAATTGTTCCCATATTTCTACTGGAATCGGATGAATAGACAATAGTAGCCGTTCGGTTTTTTTCCGAGGTATCGGCCAACAAATGGGAAGTTGCACTTATCACCAAAGCATCCAATGGCTGACCCACTTCAAAATGATTTTTAATTTTTCTGCCCATTGCCAATCTTCCCTGGGTTGCTGATTCATCCAGCATAAGTTGCCCCGCATCTCCTGCAAACGTATTGCGCTTGTTTGTTACCAATCGTTGTCGATAGTCGATCATTCGAAACTCTTCAAATGGATTCA
>JBBSCN010000109.1:0-10473 GCA_038250265.1 Cytophagales bacterium
ACACTTCATCGCCTTCATTTACAAATGCCATCATTACGTGCATGATCCCTTCTTTCGATCCCATCAGAGGTAAAATCTCCGTTTCTGTATTCAATGAAACAGCGTATGTCTTCTTATAAAAATCCGCAATCGCTTTTCTCAGTGCAGGAATGCCTTTGTAATTTTGGTAGCCGTGGTTGGCAGGATTTCCCGCTGAGATTGTCAACGCATCGATCGCGTTTTGTGACGGCATTTGATCAGGGCTTCCGATGCCCAAATTAATGACGGGCCATTCCGGCCTATCAATACCTCGTACCTCCGCCAGCTTTTTGCTAAAGTAATACTCTTCAACATTCTTCACCCTATTTGCAAACTCAATCATTTTATTTTCTCTTTATTTTCGGCCGCAAGCCACATGCTGCTCGTTACAATCTTGATCTTTCAATTTTCTATCTGTCAATTCCCAATTTCTGATCCCCAAGGTAATTTTTATTCTAGCTTTTAAATTCTGAATTCTATATTCTGTCCCCATAGCTATCGGGACTATTTGTATTCAATCTTCGCCTTCTTGTATTCTCCCAACACGCTCAAATTTCTTACTTGCCGTAACACTTGTTGAATAGCGTCATCGTAATTTTTTCTACGTTTCCACTCTACATCAATATGGATGGAGTATTCACTGGGTTTACCCACAATCGGTATCGACTGGATTTTGGAAAGATTAATTTGATTTTTTTTAAACGTCATTAACGCCTCGGCCAAACTTCCCACTTCATTGGCCACTTCAAAACAAAGTGACGCCTTATTGCTGTCCTTGGTAGTTTGCCTGTATTTGGCAAGGATTAAGAACCGAGTAAAATTCTTTTTGTTCGTTTCAATTCGCTTCTCTAAAATTTGAAGCCCAAATTTCTTAGCGGCCTGTTCATTAGCTATGGCGGCAGTATCCATCAATTTTTTCTCCTTTACTTTTCTAGCCGACACAGCCGTATCATCGCTTTCGCGGATTTCTACATTCTTCAGTTTGAACAAGTAATCACTACACTGACGAATCGCCATCGGGTGAGATTCGATGCACTTGATATCGCTGACCTTTACACCAGGCATAGCCAATAAATGCATTTGAATTGGCAAATACACTTCTCCGATAATGGAAAAGTGATATTCCTGCAACAAAAAATAGTTGGGTAGGATGCTTCCTGCAATAGAGTTTTCTATCGCCATGACGGCAAAATCCGACTCACCTTTTTTCAATGACTCACACAAGCTATGAAACGATAAACACTCCACCGTTTCAATCGCCTGATCAAAATACGTAAGGGCAGCCACTTCATGGAAACTAGTGGCAATGCCTTGGATAGCTATTTTAGCCTTTTTCTTCTTGCTCATTCAATCGTTATAAAATGAAAAGTCCCAGTTTTCACCGGGACTTTTCTGAGTTTCTTTTGTTTTTATGTTTTCAACAAAGCGATTCTCGATCTAGTCCCTTGGGAGCTGGATAAAAATAAAAGTTAAAATAAAATCGCTTGTTGCTCATGGCTAATATTACAAGCATCTAAGGAAAACAAAAAAATGGAATCATCAAAAGAAGCGGCCAAAATTCATCAAAATAATTGCTCCCCTAACCTTTGTTAGCTAGCGAGGGCTTGAGCAATGTCTTCAAAACCCTTATCTTTAACCCATGATTAACCCTCTAAACATGACAAATAGCAAGCTTCTTTTCATCCTTTCAACGGTTGTTCTATCTGCGTGTACCTCATCTGGCAAGCACGAAGGTCATTCTGCGGACTCGGGCAATGCTGACAATCCCAATCAGGTATTATACGATCAGGTAATGGATATTCACGATGAAATCATGCCACGAGTGGAAGATATCTATCATCTAAAGAAAGTTCTGCAAGAGAAAGTTGCCAGCACCAAAGACCTGACCGCAGATAAAAAGCAGGAACTAGAATCAATCTTAATTCAACTCGATTCTGCTGACCACTTAATGATGGACTGGATGCATACCTTTAACCCGCTTCCCGACTCTGCCGACCAAGAGAAAGCACGTGCTTATCTGGAGTCTGAAATGGAAAAAATCAAAAAGGTGCGGGAGCTGATGAATGAATCCATAGAGAAAGCAAAAGCAGAAGCTCCCAAAAAATAAAACTCCTATTTAGAAACTCGCTTCGAGGCCTTATGATGTGGCAACTCTTTGCCTGTTGCCTTTTTTCCTTCCTTCTCCCGGTTTTTTTGTTCTAAACGAACGTTGTAGCGGATTGCTTGCCAGTACTCGGCTCCATAGCCAACAAAAATCTCAGCTCCTTTAGAAATATCTTTAGATGCCTCAACGAAACATCTTTTTTTCTCGGTGACATATTCAGCATTGTTTTTCACGCCTTCGATGCGTGTAATACCCATGGCATCATTGGCATATTGCGCCACCGATTTTTTGGTTTGCCAAGCGTCAATGCAATGCTTATTGGTGAAATGGAAAACATAGCCATTTCTGTCATCGGCCATCTTCTCTACTTCCTTCCAAGTAATGCGCTTGCCTTTGTACTCTACTATTCGGGTGCCTTTTTTGATAGGTTGTGTTGTAAACAATCCCTTTCCCGCTCCTGGTATAGAAGACTTCTTAACTACTATTGATTTCTCTAATAAAGCCATTTCACTTTTTTAATATCCAATCACTATAAAACAAAACATCCTGATCAATTGCATGACCAGGATGTAATACTAATTCTTACTATAATTATTTGATGATGACATCAACACCTGAAGGCAACTCTAGCTTCATTAGGGCATCAATGGTCTTGGTGCTGCTGGAGTAAATATCCACTACACGCTTGTAGGTACAAAGTTGGAACTGCTCACGCGCTTTTTTATTTACGTGTGGCGAGCGAAGTACCGTAAATTTCTCTTTTTCAGTAGGAAGGGGAATTGGTCCGCTTACTACAGCACCTGTTGCTTTTACCGCGCGCACGATTTTCTCAGATGACTTGTCTACCAAGTTGTGATCGTACGATTTTAATTTAATTCTGATTTTTTGGCTCATGATCTAAACGTCTTTTAGATATTTATTTTGCGGCAACAGCGCCTTTTACTTGTTCAATTACTTTCTCAGCTAAGTTCCTTGGCACTGGTGAGTAGTGCGCAAATGTTAATGTGGCTGAGGCACGTCCCGAGGTCAATGTTCTTAAGTCAGTGATGTAGCCAAAAAGTTCCGACAAAGGCACATCGGCCTTAATCACTTGTGCCCCACCGCGCGTGTCCATTCCCTTCATGATACCTCTTCTTCTATTCAAGTCACCAGTTACAGAACCTGTGTACTCATCTGGAGAGATCACCTCTACACCCATGATTGGCTCTAACAATTGAGGACCGCATTTGCGCGCGGCTTCTCTAAATCCAATTCTGGCGGCCAACTCAAACGATAGTGAGTCAGAGTCAACATCGTGGAAAGATCCGTGGAACAATCTCACTTTCATGTTATCAATTGGATAACCTGCCAGGGGTCCATTCACCATGGATTGTTCAAAGCCCTTTTGAATAGCAGGAATGAATTCGCGTGGAATAACACCACCCACAATATCATTTTCAAATTCAAGCCCCGCCTTATCACCTTCTTCCAATACACGTGGCCCGATTTCAAATACGATATCGGCAAACTTACCACGGCCACCCGTCTGTTTCTTGTAAACCTCTTTGTGCTCAATAGCCTTCGTGAGAGATTCTTTGTAAGCCACCTGAGGTGCTCCTTGGTTGATCTCTACTTTGAACTCGCGCTTTAAGCGATCGATGATAATTTCCAAGTGAAGTTCTCCCATTCCGCGAAGAATCACTTGTCCTGTTTCATGATCAGTATTGACACGAAGAGTCGGATCTTCTTCCACCAACTTAGCGATGGCCATACCCAATTTATCAGCATCCACTTGCTTCTTAGGCTCAATGGCGTAACCAATCACTGGCTCAGGGAATACCATTGACTCAAGAACTACTTTACGTTTTTCATCGCAAAGCGTATCTCCTGTCTTGATATCTTTAAAACCTACAACTGCACCAATATCTCCAACAGGAAGTCTATCAATTTGATTTTGCTTGTTCGCATGCATCTGGAACACTCGAGAAATTCTTTCTTTCGATTCCGTTCTTGTGTTGTACACATAAGAACCTGACTCTAATACACCTGAATAAGCGCGGATGAAACACAAACGACCAACAAAAGGATCGGTTGCAATTTTGAATGCCAATGCCACGAACGGCTCTTTCTCGTCAGGGCGAATGGTAACAGGAAGGTCTGTATCCGGATCGGTTCCGATAATCTCTTCTTTATCCAATGGCGATGGCAATAACTCCATCACATAATCCAACATCGTCTGAACGCCTTTGTTCTTGAAAGAAGAACCGCATACCATCGGAACAATTTTCATGTCGATAGTAGCCTTGCGGAGAGCCGTTAAAATTTCAGTCTCAGTGATTGAGTTTGGATCGTTAAAGAATTTCTCAATAAGCGTTTCGTCATATTCGGCAACAGCCTCCAACAACTTCTCTCGGTATTCGTGGGCTTCTTCAACCATGTCTGCCGGAATAGGAACTTCTTTGAAAGTCATTCCCTTATCGTCCTCATTCCAGATGATACCACGGTTGTTGATAAGGTCAACAACACCTTTGAATTGATCTTCTGCTCCAATTGGCAATTGAAGTGCCACGGCTTTGCTACCTAATTTTTCCTTCACCTGCTTGCAAACTCCTAAGAAGTCAGCTCCAGAACGATCCATTTTGTTAACAAAACCGATACGAGCCACTTTATAATTGTCTGCTAGGCGCCAGTTCGTTTCTGATTGAGGCTCCACGCCATCCACTGCACTAAACAAAAATACTAAACCATCTAATACACGCAACGAGCGATTTACCTCAACGGTAAAATCTACGTGCCCAGGCGTATCAATAATGTTTACGTGATAATCATTTTTTCTGTACTTCCAGTAGACAGTAGTGGCGGCAGATGTGATTGTGATACCACGCTCCTGCTCTTGCGCCATCCAGTCCATGGTAGCTGCACCATCATGCACCTCTCCTATTTTGTGGTTAACACCCGCATAATAAAGAATACGCTCGGTAGTGGTTGTCTTTCCTGCATCGATGTGCGCAGCAATACCAATGTTTCTCGTGTATTTTAAATCCCTTGCCATTTTTTAATTAAGAATTGTAATCGTTGATTTTAGTCCCGATAGCTATCGGGATTAGAAACGGAAATGGGAGAATGCCTTGTTGGCTTCAGCCATGCGATGTGTATCATCTTTCTTTTTGATGGCCGCTCCCTCACCTTTGGAGGCAGCCATGATTTCTCCGGCCAATTTATCCATCATGGTTTTTTCGCCACGTGCACGAGCATAGTCGATCAACCACTTAATGCTCAAGTTGATTTTTCGCTCGGGACGGATTTCCACGGGCACTTGAAAAGTAGCTCCACCCACTCTGCGGCTTTTTACTTCCACACCTGGCATCACATTGTTCATCGCGCGTTTCCACACTTCCAAACCATTTTCGCCACCGGCTTTTTTCTCTACCTGCTCAATGGCATCGTAAAAAATATTGTAAGCAATACTCTTCTTGCCATCGTTCATCATATAGTTAACAAACTTCGTCACCAAAGTATCGTTGAACTTAGGATCGGGAAGAAGGTATCTTTTTTTGGGTTTTGACTTTCTCATTATTAACTATTTTGAATGCGTTATTTCTTTTTTGCGGGGGCTCCTTTTGCGGGGGCTCCTTTTGCCGCAGCGGCTGCTGCACCTGCCTTCGGACGCTTAGCTCCGTACTTTGAACGACTTTGTTTACGTCCACTCACACCGGCAGTATCTAATGCTCCGCGTACAATGTGGTAACGAACACCTGGAAGATCCTTTACACGACCACCGCGAACTAGCACAATAGAGTGCTCTTGCAAGTTGTGACCCTCTCCCATAATGTAGGCGTTCACCTCTTTCTGGTTGGTCAGGCGCACACGAGCCACCTTTCTCATAGCCGAATTAGGCTTTTTAGGGGTAGTTGTATATACGCGGGTACATACGCCCCTGCGTTGAGGCGATGAATCAAGGGCGGGAGACTTAGACTTAAAAGTCAGTTTAGTCCGGCCTTTTCTCACAAGTTGCTGAATGGTAGGCATTTAATTTTTCTTTTTAAACCTTTAAAAATAAGGACTGCAAAGGTATCCAAAATTGGAAGGATGCAAAATATTGTTAGAAAGAAATTTTAGGCGTCAAACCGTAAATATAGAGTTTAAATTGAGGCGCAACACTCATAAACTCCAATCAAGCCTCGCCCATCGTCCCCCCAAAATTCATAGGGAAAGTAGGGAGGTCGTTGGTTTGTTTGATCGCTCCAAAAGTAGCCTCGTATTTACTGATATTGTCCTTCAGTGCAGCCAATAAACGCTTGGCATGCTCTGGAGTAATAACAATACGGGATTTTACTTTAGCCTTGGGAACGCCCGGCATTAGCCGAATAAAATCGATGACGAATTCGCTGTTGGAATGAGCGATCATTGCCAAATTGGAATAGATGCCCTCTGCGATCTCCTCGGACAACTCGATGTTTATCTGGTTCTGGGGGGATTGGTTTTTGTCTTCAGCCATGATTTAATTTGTTAATTCGGTGATTCGTTAATGCGCTAATTCTATACACTCAAAATAAACATAGTCTCAATAAAAAAAATGTGCCAATACGAATATCAGCACATTTTTAAATCATCGAATCAACGAATTAGTTCATTACCGAATTAATCCTGCAACTCTTTCTCTTTTGTTCTGCGCTCAGGAGCGTCCAACAATCGTTGGTATTCTTCTTCTGAACCCACGATCATGTCGTTGAACCTGCGCTGACCAGTACCTGCCGGGATCAAATGACCTACAATCACGTTCTCTTTCAAGCCCATTAATTGATCAGCCTTTCCGCGGATGGCGGCTTCGCTCAACACTTTTGTGGTCTCTTGGAAAGACGCAGCTGACAACCAACTTTCAGTCTTCAAAGAAGCTTGTGTGATACCCTGCAACGTAGGGCGAGAAACCGCTGATAATGCATCGCGCACATCAACAATTCGCTGATCCTTGCGCTTCAATGATGAATTCTCATCCCTGAATTCGCGAGGGGTAATAATTTGCCCCACTTTAAAGCGCACAGAATCTCCCGCATCCATCACTACTTTCTTATCTAATATCAAGTCATTCTCCTCACGGAATTCAAACTTATCAACATATTCACCGGGCAAGAATGTGGTATCACCCGAATCGATGATTTCTACTTTCTGCATCATCTGGCTAACGATACACTCAATGTGCTTATCGTTGATCTTCACACCCTGCAGACGGTATACCTCTTGAATTTCATTCACTAAGTACTCCTGTACGGCAGTAGGTCCTTTGATCGACAAAATGTCGCTTGGTGTGATCGCACCATCCGATAGCGGCTGACCTGCTTTTACGAAGTCATTGTCTTGCACCAAAATGTGTTTAGACAAAGGCACTAAGTAACGCTTCTGCACACCATCTTTTGATTCGATGAATATCTCCCGATTACCGCGCTTGATACCTCCATAAGTCACCACCCCGTCAATCTCACTAACAACAGCCGGGTTCGATGGATTACGTGCTTCAAACAATTCCGTTACACGTGGAAGACCTCCCGTAATATCGCGGCTTTTACCCATCGTGCGAGGAATCTTTGCCATCACTTGTCCGGCTTTGATTTTCTCTCCTGCATCTACTGCTAAGTGAGCACCTACCGGCATGTTATAGCCCTTCGAATCAGATTTTCCTTTCACGATTACAGAAGGGTTCTTCGTCTTATCGCGCGTATCAGTAATTACTTTCTCTCTATGACCCGTCTGCTCATCTGACTCTTCTTTGTAAGTCATCCCTTCAATGATGGCTTCGTATTCAATTTCGCCATCAAACTCAGAAAGGATAACAGCATTGTAAGGATCCCAATAGCAAAGCTCGGTTCCTTTCTCCACTTTCTGTCCGTCTTTCACTCGTAAGTAAGCACCGTAAGGAACGTTATTGGAAATCATTACGCGTTTCTCGTCATCTAAGATTCGAATTTCGCCTGTACGACCCATTACCACTTTCACTTTGTTATCGTCCTTGTCAGAAGTATCTACTGTGCGGATCGCTTCAAATTCTACCGTTCCAGTAAACTTCGCCTTGATGTTTGCATCTACAGCAATGTTAGAGGCTGTACCACCTACGTGGAATGTACGAAGTGTCAACTGTGTCCCCGGCTCACCGATTGATTGAGCTGCAATTACACCTACCGCTTCACCTTCTTGCACCATCTTGCCTGTTGCCAAGTTGCGGCCGTAGCATTTCGCGCAACCTCCAAATTTGGTTTCACAAGTAAGAATTGAACGAATTTCAACTTCCTCAATACTTGTTTCTTCAATTTGCTTAGCAATCTCATCTGTAATTTCAGAGTTGCCAGCGCAGATCAAATTCTCGGTAAGAGGATCATAAATATCATGTACTGTTACACGACCAACAATACGCTCTGACAAAGGCTCCACGATATCTTCGTTGTCTTTCAACGCAGATACTTTTAAGCCACGCAGCGTACCGCAATCATCTTCAGTGATCACCAAGTCATTGGCAACGTCCACCAACCTACGAGTTAAGTAACCCGCATCCGCTGTTTTCAATGCTGTATCGGCCAAGCCTTTACGTGCACCGTGCGTAGAGATAAAATACTCCAACACATCTAATCCTTCTTTAAAGTTGGAAAGAATCGGGTTCTCGATGATTGATCCCACAGATCCTGCCAAATTCTTTTGAGGCTTTGCCATCAATCCACGCATACCACCCAACTGACGAATCTGCTCACGCGATCCACGAGCACCAGAGTGCATCATCATGTAGATCGAATTGAATCCTTGCTGATCTTCTTCCAACTGCTTCATCAGCGTGTTGGTCAACATGGTATTCGTACGTGTCCAAATATCAATTACCTGATTGTAACGCTCATTATCAGTGATCAAACCCATCATGTAGTTGTTCCAAACGGCATCAACTTCCTTCTGGGCATCTTCTACCAATTTCTTCTTTTCCGCAGGAACTTTCACATCGCCCAATCCCATTGACAAACCTCCACGGTATGCCATCTGGAAACCGAGTTCTTTTATCTCATCTAAGAACTTAGCTGTCTTCGCCTGACCCGCATATTTAAATACGTCTGCGATGATCGTCTGAAGTTTTTTCTTCGTTAAAAGTTCATCTACAAAACCAACTTCTTCAGGCACTACCTGATTAAAGATGACGCGGCCTGTTACGGTCTCGATCATCTTTCTAGTAACCTCACCTGATTTCTTATCTTTTACATTTGCTCTTACTTTAACAATCGCATGTTTAGATAACTTGCCTTCGTTATACGCAATCACAACTTCTTCTGCAGAGTAGAATGTTTTTCCTTCACCCAATTCGCCTTTTCTTCCCTTCGTTAAGTAATACAATCCCAACACCATGTCTTGTGAAGGTACCGTAATAGGCGCACCGTTCGCAGGGTTCAAAATGTTATGTGAAGAAAGCATCAGCACAGAGGCTTCCAAAATAGCTTCTTGGCCTAGCGGAATATGAACCGCCATCTGGTCACCATCAAAGTCAGCGTTGAAGGCAGTACACACCAATGGATGTAACTGAATTGCTTTTCCTTCAATCAACTTAGGTTGGAAAGCTTGAATGCCCAATCTATGTAGGGTTGGGGCACGGTTCAAAAGAACGGGATGCCCTTTCAATACATTTTCCAAAATATCCCAAACCACTGGATCTTTTCTATCTACAATTTTCTTCGCAGACTTCACCGTCTTCACAATACCTCTCTCAATCAACTTGCGAATAATAAACGGCTTAAATAACTCCGCTGCCATATCCTTTGGCAAACCGCACTCATGCAATTTCAATTCAGGCCCTACGACAATTACCGAACGGCCAGAGTAGTCAACACGCTTACCCAACAAGTTCTGACGGAAACGTCCTTGCTTACCTTTGAGCATGTCGCTTAATGATTTCAACGCACGGTTACCATCGGAACGAACGGCATTCACTTTACGCGAATTGTCAAACAATGAGTCAACCGCCTCTTGAAGCATACGCTTCTCGTTACGCAAAATCACTTCAGGAGCTTTGATATCGATCAAGCGCTTCAAGCGGTTGTTCCGAATAATAACGCGTCTGTAAAGGTCATTCAAATCGGATGTCGCAAAACGACCTCCGTCCAAAGGCACGAGAGGGCGCAATTCTGGAGGAATCACGGGAACCATTTTAATGGTCATCCACTGTGGACGGTTTTCCACGCGTGTATTCGCTTCACGGAAAGCTTCCACAACTTTCAATCTCTTTAATGCTTCTGCTTTTCTCTGTTGAGAAGTATCGGTAGCTGCTTGGTTGCTAAGCTCATAAGAAAGCTCATCGAGCTTCACACGGCTCAACAACATCTCCACTGCATCAGCGCCCATCTTTGCAA
>JBBSCN010000110.1:0-10463 GCA_038250265.1 Cytophagales bacterium
ATTTGAAGATACCAACAGCAGCAGCATTACACTGGGTGCGCCCATGTTGATGAGCAGTTTATCCGTCAGTGATGGATATACCGGAGTCATTACGCAAGGCGCAAACATAATTAGTACTACGGGTGCGGCAACTTTTTCAGGCGGCACATTTACAGGAGGCTCTGCTGACATTACTGTGGGAGGCGCCTTCAGTCTGCTCGGTACTACCTTCACATCAACCACAACTCTTCTCGACCTAAAAAACAATTTCATATTCAATAGTGGTACCTTCAATCATAACAATGGTACTGTAAGATTCTCAGGAACAGTAACCCAAGATGTGAGTGGTGCCGAGGTAACCGATTTTAAAAATATAGCGGCTACCAATACAACAGTCAATCCAGGAGTTCGCATTCAGAGCGATCAAAATCTGAATGGCATTTTGACCTTGAGCAGCAATGCAGTTGTAGATGCCGATGGTGGCAGCAATACTTCCGTATTGAAATTAATTTCTCTGGGCGATGATCTAACACAGGATGCTGCAATTGGCATTTTACCCACTGGGGCACAGATTACAGGAAATCTAACGGTGCAACGGTTCATGACCAAAGAAGGCCGAGATAATAATCGGATTTATCGATACATTTCTTCTCCCGTGCAGAATGCTTCGGTGGCTGATATACAAAATGAAATTCCCGTCACAGGGCCGTTTACAGGTAGCAGCAGTTGCTCCGGTTGTACGACAAGTCAAAGCATGTTTTCTTATAACGAAAGTATAGCCACTGGCGATTTAAACGCTGGGTATATCAATTTCCCCAACGCATCAAATACAGAAACCCTTACACCAGGAAGAGGATATGCGTTATATGTTCGGGGAGACATTCTAAGTTCAACATCGTGGGATGTGCGCGGGCCGGCAAATGCAGGCAATGTAGTGGCTATTTCGTTGCCAGTGTCGTTCACTTCTTCAGGCATTTCGAATAATGATGGATGGAATTTTGTAGGAAATCCTTTTCCTTCCACTATCGACTGGAATGCTGCAAGCGGATGGACTAAATCTAATCTAGATGGTTCTATCTATATCACGGGTAATGGAAATGCTTCTTTGCAATACGCTACTTGGAACGGTACAACCGGAACGAATGGAGGATCTCGTTACATCGCTCTCGGCCAGGGATATTGGGTGAAGGCTAATGGAGTGGGTACGCCTACGTTACAGGCTGATGAGAATATAAAAGCAGCGGGCACACAAACTACTTTCTTACGCGAAGGAAGTGTTGATAATTTGCTACGCATTACTATGAAGCAAGGTGGACTAGCTGATGAGACCGTTATCCATTTCAGAAATGATGCTACACCTGCTTTTGATCATCAAGCAGATGCATGGAAACGTAAGAATGGATACTTTAATCTTTCTTCTTTAGCAGAAACCAATGAACAGCTTGCAATCAATTCATGGTCGGCATTCCAATGCAACACAACGATCAAGCTGAATGTAACCGATGGCCCTCCCGGTCTCTACACATTTTTATTTTCAAATCTCGATTCGTTTGACGCAACTCCGGATTTTCAACTGAAAGACATTTTCCTCAACCAAACTTTTGCGGTCACCAATAATCTAGCATATAATTTTACTATTACCACCGATCAGCGCTCTTCAGGAAGTGGCCGATTTCAATTATTGTTTAATAAGATTTCCCCACCACTTGTTGTCCAGTTTGCTAATGGAACACTAACGGTCGACAAACTAACAAATATTCAATGGTATTTCAATGATCAACTTATAGGAGGCGCCACCAACGCGAGTATCACTCCGGAAAAGTCGGGCATCTATCGTGTGGTTGCAAACAATAATGGCTGTGAATCAAAGGGCTCATTTGAATTTATTCAGACAGCCACGGAGACACCCCCGATTGATGAAATAAGAGTTTTTCCAAATCCAGCTAGCGATGAAGTATTTATAGCATCCGGCCAACAGTCTATTGAGTCTGCAACGCTGATTAACTCAATCGGACAGGTTAAAGAAGTTCAGTTGACAGGTACAAAGGAAGATCATCAACGAAGCTTCAATATAGAAAATAGCAGCCCGGGTATCTATCTTCTTTACATCTATTCCGACAAAGATCTTTGGATTAGAAAGCTAATTAAAAATTAATGCGACTTTCTACTCATCTATCCATAACGGCAGTTCTGTTCTTGGTAATGTTTCCGGCTTGTGCGCAACCTGGAGATCCTCGTATTGACCTGGATGTACCGATTACCGGAATAGAAATCTTAATCTCTACAGGTGTTGTTGTAGGCTTAAGAAACCTACGCAAAAAAAATTGTGAGTAACACGTGTTTAATAGTCATTTCAAAAATTGGAGATAATCAGTTGACCCAATTTATTGGTCATAATGTGTAGTACTTTTTCTGGCGGCTTCAATGAACTTCCCAAACCCGCCTCCATGGTCTCCGCATGCCCTAACAAATGAATTGACATGTCATTGATTTTCGTCACTCGGTGTAAAAAGAAAGTTGTGGTGGTAGGAATAGGCTTGGAAAAGATCAAGACGCCCCGTTCGCTCAATTTTATTAAGTAAGGGCTGCACTCTCCACTGCTGATTTTGGTTCTTACCTCTTTGCCATTTTGATCATTTAAGGAAAAATAATTTCCGGCTAACAAGTATCCATCAGAAAGACTAATCACGTCATTCAGTGTTCCGGTTAAAACGAGCCCTTCTTTTTTCCACGTGATTTCCCCTAATACATTCACACCAATCGCGTCAAGTGGCTCTGGTGAATTGTATTTTTCCATTGCTTCAGTGCCTTTTAGAAACAGGGCAAATGAGTTGCTTTTTTCTGCGTACAGCAATTCCCTCGGGTACGATTTGTTCTCCAATCTTTTTTTCAACTTCTCTTCTCCCTTTTCATTTAAATACACAAATGTGTTGACTACATCCCCGCGCGTGAGGTGCACGGAATGGATCACAAATGCACTACCTTCTTGTGTCAACACAATTGGACCTAAAAATGAATTGGCGTCCGCTTGAACAGTACTGTCAATGGAAATATTGATTACTTTAAACCAACCAGGTTTGCCGTCAGGGTTTACTTTTACCAAATATGTACTAACTAAGTTTTTCTTTTTGTCTGGCTTGAAAATACCAGCCACATAGGCGCTGCCGTCTGGATTTTTGCGGTTGAACTTAGTAATCAATACCCCCTGATCTAGCGCTTCTGGCGTGGTCGTTTGTAGGATCAGTGGGATGGAAAAACGACCACTTTTTATTGCGCCTTCTTTATTTGTTAGGATTTGATCTGCGGTATTCAGGTTAACCACGTTGTTCTGCAGTATTTGTTGATCCTCTGCAAAGTTGTTATTGACGAACTGTTGCTGAGCGATTGCGTATTTTTCAAGACCGGGCAAACCGCCATAAAATTTCTCTACAAAATCTTTGTGCTTATTCACCTTCGAAGTAGTGACACGGTCTTTAAACTCCCTCACCAAAGTATCTGCCTTCCGATTCGAATAGATCAATTGGCTGATCACCGCTGCGTTGTGGTTAGTAAAGGTGGTGTCTAAAGATTTTGCCTTGTTTTGAATATCAAGCTCTTGTTTGAACGACTTGTACTCCAGTAATGAAAGTGCCACTGACTGGCGATCTAAATTGTTTAAAGTAAAAGCTAATTGCTTGTCCACTTTTACAACCGGTGGAAACGTAGGGCCAAATGAATTTCCAATCTTGATAGAGGCGTCATCCATTTTCTCGTTCGCGCTGATCAGTTTTTTGCGTAAATCTGTTACATCAATATTTACTTTTTTGCGAACCTGATGTACCCATTCGTTGTAATCCCACAATTCTATGTTATCTGTTAAAAAATTGATGTTGGTCAGTAGTCCGTCCAAACGATAGGTAACGATGGGCTTTACTTTGTAAGATGGTTTATGGCCGTTGATTGGGTATTCCTTTATCAATGCCAAATACTTATTCAAATAAATAATGCAAGAGTCATAATTCTGCTTGAGTTTTGAGAATCGCATATCCACCAACTCATTGGACACCAGGTACAGGTCTTCGGAAGAAGTAAATTCTTTCGTAATGGCGGAAAATATAATTACTGATTGATCATAAAAGTTTACGCTTTTTGTAAATGAGCTGTAAATCGGGGGGATTTTGGTGAGAAACAAATTTGCTGAATCGTAGCCATCGTTCATTTTGGCTGCAATAACGGGAAACTCAATTGCGGGTTTGCCCTTGGCATCAAACATCTTATAAAGTGGTGCATAGTACTCTTCATTTCGGTTTGCCTCGCGTGCATCCACGACTTGCCTCGCTTTCAGATAACGAATTTTTGCCTGATTTGCATTTGCCAGTGCATAAGAATACTCAGTTAAAGGATCGGCATTTTTGTAGTTGTTAGAATATAAAATTGCAAGGCGCAAATTGGCATTCGGATGATCGAGTTCCGTCATGATGAACTCTTTAAGTTCATTTTTTTGCCGATCGGGCGAATAAGTGGCAAGCAACGGAAAGAGATCTCTGAACTTTATACGTTGAGCAAAAACGTATTCAGGTAATAACAGCACGATAATTAAAACGAAGCGCCTCATAGGTTTCAAATACTTAGGATTTTCAATTCAACTCTGCGATTTGCGGCACGGTTTTCTTCCGTATCATTTTTAAGTTTGAATTGTGTTTCACCGTGTCCTTTTGGAGTAAATCGATCTAGCGAAATTTGATTTTGAATGAGGTGGTTCATAACACTTTTTGCACGCTTATTAGAAAGTATCAAGTTGTAAGTTTCTGACCCCACATCATCGGTGTGAGCGGCAATTTCAACTTTTAGCGAAAGGTTTTTTTTCATCAAATCAACTACGCGCTGCAATTCAGTAAAAGATACATCTGAAAGCTTATCAGAGTTTGACTCGAAATTTATATCCTTCAATGCCAGTTGCGCGTTCAATTCTAGTTTCATCAACTTTACATCAATACTATTGACTTTACCCGAGGTAAGGTCAATTGCTGTAGAGTTAAAGGCATAGCCTTGATCGGAGGTTACTTCCACTTCGTACCGATCTCCCGCCCGCAATGACACCATTTGGTTCCCCTCTACTTCAATAACTTCCCCTTCTCTACTTTTATTCCGAATCAATACTTTAGACTTTACCTTGGAGTTATTGACCAAGTCAGCCACGTTCAAAGCAACGCTTATTTTTTCTGGCTGCAATTCCACGTACTTTTCAAAGTCTCGATAAATCACTAGGCTTGAAACATTGAATTCTATTATTTCGCTTTTAAAGTGCATTGAGCTTACAATTACTTCATAATCCTTGCCCAACGGCAAATCTACCGTTAACCTACCTGTCTTAACATTTGTCTTTTTGTCTTCAATAAAATTGCTCTGTCCCTTTTCCTTTATTTTCACTTCCGCCAAGAGAGGCTCAAAAAGCTCTCGGTCATTTACATTGACGGAAAAACGAACCGTTTTAAATAGACTAATATTTACAGTAAACTCCTCGTATTTTTTCTTAGATCGGATGTCTAATGGATAGGTGTAACTGGAAAAACCTGGTTTTCGAAACTCTAGGTTAAAACTTCTGCCAACCGGCAACACCACCGTATACCGCCCATCGTCCGGGTTGCTTTCTGTTTTCATCACCACTTCTGAAGTAAGCGCATCCGTCACTACAATTTCGGCACCCAGTCCGCTTTTAGAATCGGCATCAGTGATAAAGCCTTGAACAATATTATTCATAAACTGCCTCAGCGAGGGGGGTATTACCACAGAATAAATATCAGTATTGTTGTACGTGTAGTACATCAAATCGCCTTCGGCAGAAATGCAGGGCAGTTGATCGTCTTTATCTGTATTCACAAATGCCAAGCTTTGGGGAAAGCCCCACTCGCCAAGATCTGTCAACTTGGATTGATACATGTCATAACCACCTTTTCCGCCTGGGCGGTTCGAACTAAAAATGAGCGTTCGGCCATCGGCCATAATCCGTGGGGCTTTTTCACAGTCTTGATTGATCGGCCACGGAAGTTTTTCTGGATTGTTCCATTTCCCAAACGCGTCCTTAGTCGCCTTGAAAATGCTCAAACAAAAATTATTTTCTTTTTTCAATTCTTTGGAAGAAGGGCCCTCATCATTTACTCTTACAAAATAAAGGCTGTTGCCATCTGCGCTGATGGAAGGAAAAGCCTCATACCCACTGGTATTGATCGGTAGTCCCAATGGTTCGGGCTTACTCCAACCGCTTTTTTGGCGAGTTGATAAAAATATCTCTGAGTTGGACTGTGCACCAACGGTTCTGAAAAAGTAAAGTTCATTGCCGTCAAAACTAAGACTCGGGCCTCCAATTAATAATGCCGAATCACTCGCCTCGTTAATTTTTGTAAGCGATTGCGGCTTGCCCCATTTGCCTGCTTCGATAGTTGTTTGAAATAGGTTGAACGCCTTTCCGTTTTGAGCTTCAAAAATGAGTACCCGCCCATCTGCCTGAATAGTGGGCGCATATTCAACTACGCTCGGATCACTAATTGCTGGCTTTTTGGTGTTGCCGTAGTAGACCATGGAATCTACTGGGGCAGGTGCAGCGGGAGTGGTACCTGGATTTGTTTGCCCCTCCGCACTCAAATAACAGAGACTTGCGGCTACCAATACGCAGTAAGTTCTATAATTCATAAAATCTTAATCAATTAAGTTCAATTTGTAGTTTAATTTCCAATCAACACAAACGCTCCCCAATAAAAGGGTAGTGTATATTTTTCTTTGATTTCCAATTGAGCCGCCCTAAATGCTTGAAACTTATCTACACCGCTGATCCACTTGGTGTAGAAACTACTCATCAGTTCTTGCGTAGCATCATCATCTACTTGCCATAAGCTCATAATCACTGTACGTGCCCCGGCTACCAAGAAGGAACGCTGTAGTCCGTATACCCCTTCACCATTCCGCACTTCACCTAACCCTGTTTCGCAGGCAGACAAGGCCACCAATTCTGTATTGTCCAAAGCAAGATTCATGGCTTCGTAGGCAGTTAGCACTCCATCTTCTGGCGAGCTGTTTTGTTGGACGCCCGCACCCGCTAGTAATATACCCGAACGAAATAATGGATTTTTTACCAGTTGAGATTCTTCATTACTTTCCAGTTCATCACTTAAATCAACGTCATTCAAAAAGAACCCGTGAGTTGCAATGTGAAGAACTTGCGGGTTATTAACTTTTTTTAAATTTTCTTCTGAGGCATCTTGCAGCATAAAGGCATCGATTTTCCAACTTTTGGTAGACAACAGATCATTCAAAAGAGTGACTTCCTTTTTGGTGGCCGGCAACATAGGTATTTCTTCCCCTTGAAAACCAAAACGGGAAGCACGCTTTCCTCCGCTGGTTACTGCTACGCTGGCTAGATTGGAGCCGGGCAAATTAAAATCGGCATACCCAAAAATGCTCGCTTGCGCGGAAGGGTTCTTCATGCTCGGATGGGCTTCTGTCAGCTCTCTGGTATTGCTCACTAAACGGATATTGTACTCATCCAGCGTGTACCTGCCGTTGGCTGGGTTTTGGATACAGTTCAAATTAATTTTATTGAATACGCCATCGCAGCTGATGTAAAGAGTTTGTGACGTGGGCAGCTCTCTCAACAGCGGTGCCCAGATATGCTTGAAGGAGAGTGTGTCATGTTGCTGAAACTTAATCATGTTTCGAAGGTAACGATACCACCTCGTCTCTAGCTTGCTGCCCTCGGGCCAAATAAGCAACTTTGGTTTTGTGCTTTCAGAGTTTAAAACTAGCGCTGCGTAGTAAACGGAGTCCGTTACGAATTTCTTTTTTACCCTGATAATTTCAATAGCGGTTTCGTTCGGTTTAAGGCTCGCCTGCACATCTTTCCAAGTAATAATCTTCTTGCCTATGTTGCCAAACTGCGCGGATCGCTCGCTCAGTTTTTTCTCTAAGTCATTGGCCTGTTCTTCCACTTTAGCCAAGTCTATTTTTAAACGAGCGCGCTCTTCGGTGGTAAAACTATAATAGCGTACGAGTTCTTCTTTTGTTTGCTGCCAGTGTTGAAACATTTTTTGTAGCTCCACATCTCCACTGGTCATAATGGCATTGCGCACTTTATTGGAAGCATTCAATAGAATTGCCTTGGTGGAAAGCTGCAAGTCGTATAGCCTCTCGGCAATTCCTTCGCCCGATTGTCTGGCAAGGCGTTGTACGCAAAAATCTTGGAACGATTCAAAAACAGGCTGGATGCGATTATAAAAGGCACCCTTCTCCTTTTCGCTCATGGCCCCGAAATAATTGACAATTTGTTTTTCGTACTTTTCAACAACCTTAGAAAAGTAGGGACCGGCCTGATCTAATTTTCCGGTGGCAAAATAGACACCCGCCAGGCCGTAAAGCGACCGCGCATAATCGGGGTGATCTTCGCCCAGCAACGACTGCCTCAGGTTCACGCTCTCCTGCCAGAAACTTTCGGCCTGCGCGTATTTTCCTTGATCTTGGTAGAGTGAAGCTAAATTGCTTATTACGGTGGCGTAAGATGGATGGCTTTTGCCGAGGGTTTTTTCTGTTAAAGAGCGAACCGTTTCCATCATGAAAGCTGCTTTGTCTAGCTCCTTTTTCTTTTGATATAAAGTGGCCAGGTTTTGCAACGACACTAGGTATTGCGGGTGGTTCGTGCCAAGTATTTCTTGGTCAATTTTGTTGGCTTCTTGTAATAGTGGTTCTGCCTTTACGTAATTTTCTTGAAGCTGATAAAGGGCTGCCAGGTTTTGCAGAACCGTGGCGTACTCAGAATTTACTTTTCCGTTGGTCGTCTCACGAATGGCCAAAGCCTTTTTAAGCAATGGCTCGGCCTCGCCAAAATTGCCCATCGTTTGGTAATATAGAGCCAGCGAGTTAATTCCGTAGGCGTAAAGTTCACTCGCGTCTCCGCTTACCTTCTCAAGCAACTCCGCACCTTTTCGGAGATTTTGCTCTGCTTGTTGATAATCGCCAATGACCTGAAAGTACCGGCCTTTGTTTAATAGTAGCAACCCATACGGTTCGGTCGATTTCTTTTTGCCAGAGTCATAATAGAGCTCGGCAGAATCCAATTCTTGTTTCGCCCGTTCGCGAAAACCCATCTTTAAATTGAGCATGGACAAATCGCTCATTAATAACGCAAAATTTTCAGAACCACTCCCCTTTGATTTTTTTACCTGATCGCTCGCTTGGCTTACTAGAGAGATCGCTTCTCTCCATTTTCCTTGATCCTGAAGCGTGGAGGCATAATTTACCAATGTTGATACAAACTGATCGTCCCGATTTAATCTGCCGGATTGGTAATGCGACAAAACCAATTGATAGACTGAATCAGACCGCGCGAAGTTTTTTTCTTTTTGATAGCATTGTGCAAGACCGGTAAGGGCAATTGCCGTTTCACTTGTAATGGCGGCACCGATCGAAAACTGTATGGCCAATGATTTTTGATAATCGGTTTTAGCTTTTGCTAGTTGCCTGGCTTTAAAATAGATGGAAGCTTTTTTATTTAATGAATTAATAGCTCGATGGTGCTTTTCCCCCAGAGCTTGTTCCACTATTTTATGTGATTCTTCAATGGCTTCGATGGCTTTTTCAGTTTGTTTTTTCTCAATCAACAGCAACGCAAAATTTTGGAGCGTTTCGGCATAGACCAACACTTCCTCGGGCTTTGTTTTGTTGAGTTTGGAAAGAGCTTGCTCGTAAAGTGCTTGCGATTTGTCATAATCACCTTTTGATTGTTTCATAGCGGCCCGGTTATTCAGTGCCGTGGCGTATGCCAAATTTCCATTTGGGTGGTTAGCTACAATTGCGAAAAGAGATTCCGCTTGATCATCCTTTCCAAGCAATTCTAAATTGATGGCTCTACCGTTTAATAGATGGAGATAATCTTCATCATTTATCATCTGAAGCTTTTCAAAAAGTGACTGACTCTCCTGATAATAAATTTCAGCCTTTTCAAATTGGCGAAGGCGATGAAGCGCTTCCGCGTATCCTTTTAAAATCAGCGGGTAATCGGGCCCCCCGGTTAATTGATTCGTTTCATTCTTGTTTTTTGTGTCCAAAAAAATTGAAAGGGCGTTGTCTACGTTGCCCATCTCAAGATTAAGAAGCCCGAAATAGTAATAGGCGAGGAGGGTTTCAGGAGTTTCTTCTTTCAACTTTTTGAACGAATCAGAAAAAAGAGCGTACGCTTTTTGGCTGTCGTTGGCCAGGTAATAATTGATGGCCATTTCTAGATGACAGTCCACAATCTGGCTTTCTTCCACCGAATAAAAATTCAAAAGAATTTCTTTCGAACGCACTAGTTGTTCTAACGCTTTTTCATAGCTGCCCAAACTTCGGTGAAACTGGGCGGCATTTTCGTACGCGGTGGACAAAACCAAATCTTTTTTTCCCTCGCGTATTTGAATTTCCTTTTGGGCGAACTCCAAGCCTTCTTGCAACTTATTTTGTTGAAAACAAACGTTGACAAG
>JBBSCN010000111.1:0-10439 GCA_038250265.1 Cytophagales bacterium
GGCTTCTGGATCATTAGTGCCGTGGCTTCAGTAATGGTGGTGGTGTATTCTATCTATCGACACGAACCTGTTTTATTAGTTGCCCAATCGTTGGGAATACTGGTGTATATCAGGAACATCATCATTTATCGTAAGAACTATCCGGCATCCACCGCCCCAAAATCTTAAATTTTGCCTTTTACCGTACGCCCAGTTTGCCACCTTGCCCAGAAGGTTTAATTTTGACGCTTTATACTTACTGCGTACTACTGAGCCGACCTAACCTAATTATGAAAACCAAGAGCGTAGTAGTATGCTAATCCTGAACTCGATCCTCGCCTGGGTCATGAAGAAGCGCATCCACCAGATGGAGCTTTTCATGAAATATCCGCACGAAGTGCAGGACGAAGTGCTTAAAAAATTGATTAGCTCGGGGCGATATACCCAGTTTGGTCAAAAATATTCATTTGAGGACATTGTCAATTACGAAGATTTTAAGAAGCGCGTGCCGGTTCATACCTACGAACAGCTTTATCCCTACATCGAACGATTGCTGCATGGCGAACAAAACATCTTGTGGCCATCGGAAGTAAAATGGTTTGCCAAATCCAGTGGCACTACCAACGCTCGTAGCAAATTCATCCCAGTGACCACCGAAGCATTGGACGATTGCCATTTTAAAGGGGGTAAAGACCTCTACTCTATTTTCATCAATAATTATCCGGATACGAAGATCTTCTCTGGCAAAGGATTAGCCATTGGCGGTAGCTGTAAAGTAAACGAATATGACCCTTCTTCTGCCTCTCGTTATGGAGATGTGTCAGCAGTACTAATGCAAAATTTACCGCCTTGGGCTGAGTTTATCCGTACGCCTAGTTTGGAAGTTGCGCTGATGGACAACTGGGAAGAAAAAATTGAAAAGCTTGCGCGCGAAACAGCCAAGGTAGATGTAACGCAAATTGCTGGCGTGCCTACATGGACGGTGCTGCTCTTGCAACACATTGTTGAACTGGAAAAGAAAGGCTCTATTTTAGAAGTGTGGCCTAATCTTGAAGTCTTCTTTCATGGTGCGGTTGCCTTTAAACCCTATCGCAATTTGTTTAAGTCGCTGATCGCAGATGAAAAAATGAAATACTGGGAAACCTATAACGCAAGCGAAGGATTCTTCGGTATTCAAGATCAAAAAAATTCAGAAGATTTATTATTGATGCTAGATTACGGAATCTTCTATGAATTCATTCCAATGGAGGAATTGGATAAAGAATATCCGGATGCCATCAATCTGCAAGACGTTGAGTTGGGCAAAAATTACGCGATGGTCATCACTACCAATGCAGGACTTTGGAGGTATAACATCGGAGACACTGTTAAATTTACAAGCAAATCGCCTTATCGAATTCGGATTTCAGGAAGGACAAAACATTTTATCAATGCTTTCGGAGAAGAAGTTATCATCGAGAACGCAGAGACTGCAATTACAAGTGCATGCGAACTAACCAATGCGGTCATTGACAATTTTACCGCAGCCCCTATCTATTTAGAAAAATCAAAACGAGGTGGTCATGAATGGATTATTGAATTTAAAACTCAGCCCAGTGACATGAATAAGTTCGTGCACGTTTTGGACAGTACGCTACGTCAAGTCAACTCTGATTATGATGCCAAGCGCGCCCATGATATTGCGCTGGTAGCGCCAACAGTTCATAGCGTATCGGAGGGAACTTTTTACAATTGGATGAAAAAACGCGGTAAGTTGGGTGGACAAAACAAAGTTCCCCGATTGAGTAACTCGCGCGAATACGTAGACGATATTTTGGCGATGTTGGCCGAGAAGTAGTTACCTCCAAGAGGCTAGACTGTAAAGTCGGTTGGGACTTTTTCTACAGAACTCAGTTTTTGATACCTTCGACTTTCTTTTCAACGCGACAAGAAAAATAAGATCATGACACCGAACTGCGACTTTGAGTTAGTTGCCCCGCCTTGGAATTTGGTCGGTAGCGGGTATATCCAACTTTACCGATTTGATCGTGATTTTGTTCAAAAAAATGGTTTCCTAAAGGATTTTCAAATCAAAAATTTTAAGGGCGGTTGGGGTGCTGTTATGTTGGTAAACTATGAGACCTCTCCAGTTGGCCCCTACGTTGAACTACTTTTTATTCCAGGTGTTATTTCCATTGCTCAGGGAAATGCCTACTCCATCAGTAAGATTTATGTGTCCACCAAAGCAAGTGTAGAAAACGGTATTTATAATTGGGGAATCCCAAAAGAGTTGGCAGATTTTGTGTGGCTCAAAGGGAAACAGGGCGATGAAGTCAAAGTAAGCGTAAATGGGATCGCTTTTTTTGAGGCAAAGTTTAAAAAGAATTGGTTTCGCTTTCCGATTTCTACAGCCCTTTTTCCACTCACTATTATCCAGCAACTCGGAGAGAAATTACTTCTTACCAAGCCTTCTAGCAAAGGAATGGCTCATTTCGCCAAGATGACGAATGCTAAAATCAACTCGGCTTATTTTCCGGACGTATCACAGCATAACCCATTGGTTACCGTTAAAGTAGAAAATTTTACAATGAAGTTCATCGCTGCCCGGGTAATCTCAAAAGAATAGACCTCTGAGAAATCTTCTTAATGATTCTTCACGTACCCCTCCCACTTGTCCAACACTTCCTTAAAATCGTTCGGCAGCTCTGAGTCAAACTGAATTAACTTTTGGGTAGCAGGATGGATAAACCCGAGCGTCTTGGCATGCAGTGCTTGGCGCGGAATGATTTTAAAGCAGTTGTCTACAAACTGTTTGTATTTAGAGAACACGGTTCCTTTTAGCACTTCGTTTCCTCCGTAGGTCAAATCATTGAAAAGTGTGTGGCCGATGAATTTCATGTGCGCGCGGATCTGATGCGTGCGTCCGGTCTCCAATTTGCATTCGATCAATGAAACATAACGAAGGTCTTTCAGTAATTTGTAATGGGTGATGGCTGTTCTGCCCCAATCTCCTTCCGGAAAAGCGACTGTTATCCTTCTATCCTTTAAACTACGTCCCACATTTACATTGATTGTTCCTTCTGTGGGTTCGGGCACACCCCAGACAATGGCATTGTAGGTGCGTTCAATGCTGTGATCAAAAAACTGCTTTGCAAGTGAAGTCATTGCCAGTTCGGTCTTGGCTATTACCAAGAGACCTGAAGTGTCTTTGTCAATGCGATGTACCAACCCTGGCCGGCCTTCATTGCCTTTCATTTCCGGTAGGTTTTGAAAATGATAAGTGAGTGCGTTCACTAATGTGCCACTCCAGTTTTGATAAGCAGGATGCACTACCATACCCGGTTCTTTATTCACCACCAGCAAGTGTTCATCTTCAAACACGATGTTGAGTGGAATATTTTCTGGCTTTACATCGGTATCGCGGGGAGGCTCTGGCAACACCACCGTGATCACATCCAATGGATGCACTTTGTAATTGGGTTTGACGGGTTTGTCGTTGACTTTTACAAAGCCATCGCGTATGCCATTTTGGATTTTGTTGCGTGTGGCATTGGCCAACCGATCCATCAAGAATTTATCAATTCGTAACAGACTTTGACCAGCATCGGCTACAATGCGGTGGTGCTCAAAGAGGTCGTCTTCGTTTTCTTCGTTTAAATCGTCTTCTTCAATCATCGTTTTGTTATCGATCACAAAACTACTTCATTAATTCACTTTTTAGGGTCTTTTATAATATCGTTGATGATACTGTTGAAGATCGACATGATCAAACTAAATCCTAGCGCCCACCAAAAGCCATCCACTGAAAAGCCATCCACAAAATGATCTACCAGCAAAATAATGACGGCATTGATCACCAAAAGAAAGAGACCCAACGTGACTACCGTGATCGGGATGGTGAATAAAATCAGTAACGGCTTGATGATCACATTAGCAATTGATAATACGAGCGCAGTAATCAATGCCGTTTGATAATCAAGTACATCCACACCAGGCAAGAGGTAGGCGGTAGTCAAGACAGCCAACCCATTTAGTAAAAACCGCAGGATAATGTTCATATCGGATGATTATAAATTTGACTTTGATAAAAGTAATCATTTCAAAACCATATTGAACGGATCGTAGTTATCTTTGGCACATGTATGCCATTGTTGATATTGAGACGACCGGGGGATATGCTAATAATCATCGGATCACCGAGATAGCAATTTATCATTACGATGGTATTCAGATAACAGACAAATACCACACGCTTCTTAATCCAGGGCGAAACATTCCCTACTTTATAACCGGGCTCACGGGCATCACCACTCAAATGGTTCAAAACGCACCGGAGTTTCAACAGGTGTCTGACGAAATTTACTTTTGGTTAAAAGACCGGATTTTTGTTGCACACAATGCCCATTTCGATTTTAGTTTTCTAAAAAAGGAGTTTGAAGGGGTGAGCATTCAATGGCAGCCAAAGAAACTTTGCACTGTGCGCTTGGCGCGAAAAATTATTCCGGGGCTAGAGTCGTATAGCCTAGGACGATTGGCCGAAAGTTTAGCGATCAAAATTCCAGATCGCCACCGGGCAAGTGGAGATGCCCAAGCAACGGCTACTATTTTTGATATTCTAGTAAAGCGTGACACCACCGGAGTGATCGCGAAGGCGCTGAAAAGAAATTCAGGTGAAACAATCCTTCCACCCAATTTGCCAAAAGAAGATTTTGACAAGCTGCCGGCCAAAGCAGGTGTTTATTATTTTTTGGAC
This sequence comes from Cytophagales bacterium, assembly GCA_038250265.1. Classification (GTDB taxonomy): domain Bacteria; phylum Bacteroidota; class Bacteroidia; order Cytophagales; family Cyclobacteriaceae; genus ELB16-189. The sequence goes on from JBBSCN010000111.1 coordinate 4,712, forward strand.
ACGCACGGAAAGGTAATTTACGTGGGGAAAGCGCTCAACATTAAAAAAAGGATTGCTGGCCATTTTACTGGTGAAGCACGTGAATGGAATCGTTCTAACATTCGAAATGAAATCCATCATATCACCTATGAGCTGACAGGCAGTGAATTGATAGCGTTGATTTTAGAGTCACAGGAAATTAGAAGGCTGTGGCCTAAATACAATCTCGCGCAAAAATACAAGGTAGAGGAGTGGGGGGTTTACGATTACGAAGACCGCAATGGCTACTTGCGCTTTGGTGTGAATGTGGTAAGCAAAGGAACAAAGCCATTGATTACATTTAGTTCTAAGGGTGACGCATGGAATTTTATGTGGGAGAAGGTGAAGGAGTTTGATCTTTGTCCAAAACTTACCGGCCTTCAGTTGGCAAAAGGATTATGTTTTAGTTTTCAGTCGGGTTCGTGCAAAGGTTCGTGCCAAGGAGTGGAGCCTTCGGAAAAATACAACAAACGTGCACAAAAAGCCATCGACTCTTTTTTTGAAGCAGGCGAATCGGTAGCTATCATTGGGCAAGGGAGAAAGCTGGAGGAAAAATCATTGGTGCTGATTGAAAATGGAAATTATGTTGGCTTCGGGTTTATTCCAAGAGACGAAACCATTGGCTCATTGGATTCTGCCAAAAACTTTATCAAGCCCAATAAAGATAATCGAGTGGTGCAGAATTTGGTGAATTCTTATTTGCTGAATCCGCGAGGAGCGGAGGTGGTGGCCTTCGGCAGTTGATGGTTAATCGTTGTCAGTTATTGGAAAAAATTAACCGCTATCCAATTAACCATTAACGGTTGATTTATAACTCCTTAAGAATATCCCAAACCAATTCTGATTCATAGCCTTTACCGATTACAAATCTTGCAATTAGATTTTTTCTTTTAAACGGATTTTGTTCCGTTGTTTGCGCAGCCTTTTTCTTGAGCAATAATTTCAAGGTTTTGTTATAATCTGCTCGATCGATTTCTTTTAAGGCCGTAGCAATATTACGTTTGCTCACCCCTAAAAATTTCAGTTCATTTTCGATTTTTAGTTTGCCCCATTTTTTGATCCTAAATTTTCCGCCCGCAAAAGCTTTGGCGAATCGCTCTTCATTTAAAAAACCATCTGTAATAGCTTGTGAAATCAATTCGTCTACCTCGCTGGCATAGAGCCCATACTCAAACAACTTGTTTTTAACTTCTTTGTGAGAGCGTTCTTGGTAAGCGCAATAATGTTGGATTTTGGCGAGTGCCTCTTTTGGTGATAGATGGATTTTCTTTTTTTGATTTTCTTCTGCGAACATGATTCGCAAAGTTAGCGCCACGGGAACAATAATTTTATACCTCGTTTATTTTTTCCTGATAAATCGATGAATCCCCGTGTGCCTTGCAAATTTCCCTGCACATCCCAATAATAAAATGTTCCAAACCTGCCGTTGTTGTAGGATTGCGAAGTGACATTATTGATCCAGAAAGACTGGGAATGATTGAATGTGGTGCCCGGTAAATTAGTCAGTGAAGGCGATTGATATTTAAACACATTTTGTTCATCGGGCAAAAGGCCAAACGCGTTGGACGTGACGGGTTTTGTGTCTGCAATGTTGGGAAGCTCATACTTTATGACGGCACGTTGTACCCTAAATTGGGCGGTCGCTTGGGTCAAAAGAAACACTAGAGTAAAAAGGGACAGCAGCCTCATATCAAATTGTTATTGAAAGTACGCAAATTAAATCAAACTTGTAATTTTAATTTTACGAAATAGACATGCACTATGTTGCTCACATACCAATGAACAATTTCGTTGGACACTCCGATTAACGGCAATTACGCAAGCTCCGGGTGTTGTCAGTTTGAGCTTGTCGAAAACTTGTAGTTCGAGTTCCAAATTGACTTCGACTAGCTCAGCCTGACATTAGATTACTAGATTTGCGTTACCATCAATTATTAATTTATAGAGAGATGACAGAAACATTTCGTTGCCCTTGGTGCTTAGGTTTTGATCAGTATATCAAGTACCACGATGAAGAATGGGGTGTGCCCGTTCATGACGATCGCGTGCATTTTGAGTTTTTGATTTTAGAAGGAGCACAAGCAGGACTTAGCTGGTCGACTATTTTGAAAAAGCGCGAAGGCTATCGAAAACTATTTGCTGATTTCGATCCCGCTAAGGTGGCTCAGTTTACGGATAGGAAGTTAGAAAAAATTCTGCTCGACCCAAGTATTGTGCGCAACCGGCTAAAGGTGTACGCTGCCGTAAATAATGCCATGCAGTTTTTAAAAGTGCAAAAAGAGTTTGGCTCGTTTGACAAATACGTTTGGCGATTTGTGGGAGGCAAGCCAATCATGAACAAACGCAAGACGATGAAAGAAGTGCCCGCCACCACCAAAGAATCAGACGCACTAAGTAAAGATTTGATTCAACGCGGATTTAAATTTGTAGGTAGCACCGTCATCTACGCACACATGCAGGCGTGTGGGTTAGTGAATGATCATTTAGTAGAATGCCACCGATACGACCGTCAAATTCAAGGGACATTTTAGATCTTTGTTGTTAGTAATGTTAATGGCGCTTACTTTTTCAACATACTCAACACTTCATTCAACTTCAGCAATGCCTCGACCGGGCTAATGGTATTAATATCAATCTGTGAAAGCATTTCGTGGATAGCTTTTGATTTGGGATCGATTTCGAAAAGGCTCATTTGTTGTGCGGCCTTTGGTAGTTCGTCAAATCTTTTTGTCTTCGAATCGTGCTGCTTGTCTTTTTCCAAGAAATGTAAAATCTCATTGGCGCGTAGCACTACTTTGTTTGGCATGCCAGCAATTTGCGCTACGTGAATGCCGAAGCTGTGTTCGCTGCCACCTTCTTTCAGCTTGCGCATGAAAATGATTTTGTTGCCCACTTCTTTTACACTCACGTTAAAATTTTTAACGCGAACAAAATCTTCGGCCAGTTGATTGAGTTCGTGATAGTGTGTGGCAAACAATGTTTTGGGCTTGTAGTCTCTGTGTTCGTGGAGGTATTCTACAATGGCCCACGCGATGGAAACGCCATCATACGTAGAAGTACCACGGCCAATTTCGTCCATCAAAATTAAACTGCGGTTGCTCAGGTTATTGAGGATGCTAGCCGTCTCGATCATCTCCACCATAAAAGTCGATTCGCCTCGCGAGAGATTGTCGCTGGCACCTACGCGCGTGAAAATTTTATCCACAATGCCGATGGTGGCCGCTTCTGCGGGAACGAAACTACCGATCTGCGCCATCAACACAATCAAAGCCGTTTGCCTGAGCAGTGCGGATTTACCCGCCATGTTTGGGCCGGTGATGATTAGGATTTGTTGTGTTTCGGTATCTAAGTAAATATCGTTCGGCACATAGCTTTCGCCAACGGGCAATTGCTTTTCAATCACGGGATGGCGGCCCGCTTTGATAGCCAAGCGCGTGGAGTCGCTGATCTCTGGCTTGGAATATTTGTTTGCCTTCGCGGTGAGCGCGAAAGAAAGCAAACAATCGAGCACGGCAATCACTTTTGCGTTTTGTTGTATCTGCGAAACGTAATCGGCTGTGTGTTGCACGAGTTCGTTAAAGAGCCGCACCTCAATACTCCCTAGTTTTTCTTCCGCTGTCAGGATTTTTTCTTCATAGATTTTTAACTCTTCCGTGATATAGCGCTCGGCATTTACCAACGTTTGCTTGCGAATCCAATCTGCTGGCACTTTTTCTTTGTTGGCGTTGCTTACTTCGAGGTAGTAGCCAAATACTTTGTTGTACGAAACTTTGAGCGAGTTGATACCCGTGCGCTCTACTTCGCGCTTCTGCACTTGCAGCAGATAATCTTTTCCCGCGAAAGCGATGCTGCGCAGCTCATCTAACTCTGCATTCACCCCTTCTTTGATGATGCCGCCCAAATGCACAAGCATGGGCGCATCTTCTTTCAGTTCCTTTTCAATTTTCTCCAACAAAAATTCACAGCGGTGTAGTTGATCGCCTATTTTAATCAATTCTGCCTTGCTAGATTTTAACAACGATTCTTTGATGGGAAGGATGGCTAGCAGCGAACGTTTCAGTTGCATCAGCTCGCGCGGATTGATGCGCCCGACAGCCACTTTAGAAATCAATCGTTCTAAATCCGCAATGTGATTGAGATGCTCCGCTATTTTTTCGGATAGCTCGTTACCCAAGTAAAAATGTTCAACTATTTGAAGTCGTTCTTCAATGGCCAATTTTTCTTTTAACGGCAAGATCATCCACTGACGCAGTTGACGCGAGCCCATGGGCGTGGTGGTGTTATCCAAGATCTGCAGCAAGGGCACTCCCCCTTCATTTGGCGAGTGCACAATTTCCAAATTGCGAATGGTGAAGCGATCGAGCCACACATATTTTTCTTCATCAATGCGCGAGATGCTGGCGATGTGGTTTGTTTCTTTGTGTTCGGTGGCTTCGAGGTAATGCAAAATGGCACCGGCCGCAACAATGGCCTCGTTCATGCCATCAATACCAAACCCTTTGAGTGAATTTGTCTTGAATTGCTGAATCAGTTTTTCATTGGCAAAATCAAAGGCATATACCCAGTCATCTAGTGCAAAGGTGGCGTGACTTTCGGCAAATTGATTTTCGAACCTCTCCCGTTGTACTTTCGAAAAGATGATTTCTGCCGGGCCAAAACTTTGAATGAGTTTGTTGATATAAATCTCCGTGCCTTGAGCCGCATAAAATTCTCCGGTGCTGATATCCAAAAACGAAACGCCTAAACCATTTTTACTTACGTGTATAGATGCGAGGAAATTATTCTGCCTTTTCTCAAGGACATTATCATTGAAAGAAACACCGGGAGTCACCAACTCGGTAACGCCCCGCTTCACAATGCCTTTTGCAAATCTTGGATCTTCCAACTGATCGCAAATAGCTACGCGGTGGCCTGCCCGCACGAGCTTTGGCAAGTAATTATCTAATGCATGGTGGGGAAAGCCCGCCAACTCAATTTCAGAAGCGGAGCCGTTGCCGCGCTTGGTAAGTGTGATGTCTAACACCTTGCTGGCTTTGATAGCGTCTTCACCAAACGTTTCATAAAAATCTCCCACCCGAAAAAGTAACAGCGCACCCGGGTATTTCACCTTGATGGCGTTGTACTGCTTCATTAACGGGGTGTCCATTGCGCCTGGTCCTGCCATAGGGGGCAAAGATAGAATTAGCAGGGCGGTTGCAAGCCAGAGAAATAAATAATTTTTACATGTTTGATTCTGGTTATGAAGCCAATATAATCTTCATGTAACCTTGATTTGCTAAACTTCTTTTATTGGATTGGGTAATAATCCGAAAAACTTTACCTTCATGTAAGTAGGCATAATTTTTCTAATACTTATCCGTTGATCTGTCAACCCCACCTAATAATCCTATGAAAAACGCATTGTTACTACTTTCAATTTTATTCGTAGCCCTCGGAGTGATGGCTCAAGAAGCGAAGTCGGTCTTGGTTGATTTCTCAGTACATCCAATAAAGACGATAAAATCCTCTGAACCTGATAATACTGATTTACTTTTCTTAAAGGAGCTATTAAAGGACAAACGAATTGTGCTATTGGGCGAGCAGTCGCATCGTGAGGGTGCGACTTTTGAGGCAAAAGTGAGACTCATCAAGTTTCTACATCAGCAATGTGGTTTTGATATCGTAAGTTTTGAAAGCCCACTGTACGACAATTACAAGACGTTTGAAAAAC
>JBBSCN010000112.1:0-10431 GCA_038250265.1 Cytophagales bacterium
CTCATTGGGCAAGAGCATTTGGTAGGCGAGAATGGAATCATTCGCAAGGCGATACAAACGGGCAATGTGCCTTCCATGATTCTATGGGGACCGCCTGGTGTGGGCAAAACCACCATTGCCAACATTATTGCTAACGAAGTGAAGCGACCGTTTCACATGCTCAGTGCGGTGAGCGCAGGTGTAAAAGATGTGCGCGAAGTGATTGACCAAGCAAGGCGTGCGAGCCGTGTTATTTTGTTTATTGATGAGATTCACCGTTTCAATAAATCGCAACAAGATGCATTGTTGGGCGCGGTGGAGAAAGGAACTATTACACTAATTGGTGCCACCACCGAAAATCCTTCCTTTGAAGTCAATGCGGCTTTGCTTTCGCGATGCCAAGTTTACACGTTAAAATCGTTAAGCGAACCAGATCTCTTAAAGTTAATCGAGCAGGCTTTGACACGCGATGTGGAATTAAAAAAGAGAAAGATAGAAATCACCGAATACCAAGCACTATTGAACATTTCGGGTGGCGATGCGCGGAAGTTGTTGAATTTATTGGAGCTGGTAGCGGAAGCAATAGCAGGCGATGTTGAAATCACTGATGCGCTTGTCATTGAGTTGGCGCAAAAGCGAATTGCCATCTACGACAAAAAAGGCGAGCAGCACTACGACATCATTTCTGCTTTCATCAAATCCATTCGGGGCAGCGACCCCAATGCAGCTGTTTATTATCTGGCGAGAATGATTGAAGGGGGCGAAGACGTAAAGTTCATTGCGCGCAGAATGGTTATCTTGGCAAGCGAAGATATTGGCAATGCCAATCCAACTGCGTTGGTAATGGCTACCACCACTTTTCAGGCCGTTGATGTAATAGGCTACCCCGAAGCGCGGATTATTCTTTCTCAGTGTGCCATCTATTTAGCATCTTCACCCAAAAGTAATGCGAGTTATGTGGCAATCGATCACGCATTAAAAACTGTCAGCGAAACCGGAGACCTCCCAGTGCCGTTGGCGATGCGAAACGCACCCACTAAGTTGATGAAGGATTTGAACTACGGAAAAGGGTATGAATATGCTCACGGTTTTGAGAACAACTTTGCCACTATGGAATTTTTGCCGGAATCAATTGCCGGAACAAAATTCTATGACCCTGGAAATAATTCTAGGGAAATTGAGTTAAGAAATTATTTGAAAAAATTATGGAAAGAAAAATATGGGTATTAAATTAATCGTTGATAGTTGATAATTGATAATTATTAGTTGCAGACCTTCTAATAACCAACAACTATCAACGAACAAGAATTATGCAGCATCTCCAATTCGAGTCATCACCTTATTACATCATACTCTGTCTAGCAGCGGGCATTGGTTATGCTTTTGTTTTGTATCGCGGCAAGCATAGTTGGAGCACGCGTATCAATCAAGTGCTTTTTGGGTTGCGCACGGTTTTAGTTGCGTTGCTGGCCTTTTTACTATTGGGCCCTATTTTAAAACTCACCACTAATTTATTTGAAAAACCAACCATCGTTTTCCTCGTGGACAATTCTACTTCTATTAAGGAGGCAGTGGATTCTGTAAGCAGAAAAAAAATAGTTGAAGACCTAGAGCGTTCAAGTCGGAAAATTGAAGAGCAAGGGTACGAGGTGGTTTATAGAGATCTTGAGAACAAAGCACCCGCAAAAATTTATTTTTCACATCCTACTTCTGAATTGAGCGCGGGTATTCGTGGGGTTACTACAGATTATGAGGGAAAGAATTTAGCCGGTATTGTGTTTGTCTCGGATGGTATTTACAACAATGGAGCCTCCCCACTGTACATGCCCATTCGCGTCCCAATTTATTCTGTAGGCGTGGGCGACACCACTGATCGGGCGGACCTGATTTTAAAAAATGTATCATACAACAAGATCACTTATCAAGGAAATAAGTTTCCCATCCGGGCGGAGGTCGGGATTCAGAGCTTACCTAATCAACTAGTGGTGGTTTCTGTTTCAAAAAACGGAAAAGTAATTTTAAGGGAACAGCAAAATTCATCTTCGAAGCTTTTGTTGGAATTTAATTTTTTGTTGGATGCCAAGGAAAAAGGAATTGAACGGTTTGATGTTTCTATTGAGCCAATTAAAACAGAGGCATCTACTAAAAATAACCGCTCAAGCATTTTCGTAGAGGTGGTGGAAGGTAAAAAGAAAATACTCCTGATAGCTCCCGCACCACATCCGGATATAAAAGCCGTTCGTTCTGCCCTAGAGAAAAATTCCAACTATGAATTTATTTTGCACATACCCGGTGTCACGGAGACAACTCCTGCACAACTGAAGCCCGGTGCTGCTGAGCTGGTCATTTTCCATCAGATTGCGGATCGCAACAACAAAACCAACTCGCTCTACCAACAGTTTAAAAATGCCGCCTCATCATTGCTGTTGATCGTTGGTACCCAAACCAACTTACGCCAGCTCGCGGCCAATCAAATACCGTTGGGGTTTGAAAATATTGGCCAACGGGACGAAGTAACTCCTGTGATAAATACAACATTTCATGACTTTAATTTTCCGGAGAATAGCAACGGGGTGTTTTCAAAATATCCTCCGATACAAGTCCCATTTGGTAAATTTTCGTTCCCGGCCAATGCGACCGTTTTACTTTACCAGAGAATCGGCAGTTTGGCCACCGATCGGCCGCTGTTGCTAAGTTGGCAAGACGAAAAACATAAAGTGGCAGCACTCGTGGGCGAGGGTGCGTGGAAATGGCGATTGAGCGAATTTGCCGATACTGGAAAGACGGAAGTATTCGATGAAGTGTTTTCTAAATTGATTCAATACTTAAGTACGCTAGACGACAAAAAGAAATTCAGGAGCTTTCCCATTCAAAATGAATTTACAGATGCCAGTCCGGTCATAATTGAAAGCCAAGTTTATAATGATTTGTTTGAGCCGATCTATGGAAACTCGATTGCACTTGAGGTGCGAGATGAGCAAGGCGCGATTTCAAAATATCAATATGTGACTAACCCTGGAGGCACGCGGTATCAAGTTGGTGGACTGAAAGAAGGCGTTTATCAATTTCGCGCTTCTACTGAGTTGAATGGAGTGCGAGAAGAAGTGCGTGGGCAATTTTTAGTGGCCGCCCAGAACATTGAGTCGCAGAACGTAACAGCCGATTTTGGATTATTGAGAAAATTATCTTCCGCTACTGGCGGGAAATTTTATACGGCCGATCAAGTTGCAAAGCTTCCAACCGACTTCCAACAAAAGCCGGCACAGGCATTGATCCACACGGAGGAAACATTCAATTCGTTGATCAACCTAAAATGGTTTTTCTTTTTACTATTGACGCTTGTGAGTGGTGAGTGGTTTTTAAGGAAATATTTGGGCGGGTATTGACAACCTAAATGATCCGTTTGGCCACTTCTTCCCAATTCACCACATTCCACCAATTGGCTACATACTCGTTGCGCTTGTTTTGGTATTTCAAATAATAAGCATGTTCCCACACATCTAGTGCGAGCAAAGGTGTTCCTTTTAACTCACTCAAGTCCATTAATGGATTATCTTGATTAGGAGTAGATCCGATTTTAAGTTTTCCTCCATCCTGCACCAACCATGCCCAACCGGAGCCAAAGCGTTTCATGGCTGCATCGGTAAACTGTTCTTTGAATTTATCACACGATCCAAACGCTCCGTTGATGGCGTCTGCGAGTTGTCCGGTAGGTGTTCCTCCACCATTTGGTTTCATCACTTGCCAAAAAAAGTTGTGGTTGTACGCACCGCCACCGTTGTTTCTCGCTTTCGCGGAAAGCTTAGAAGCATTCGCAAAAAATTCTTTCTCTGTTTCAAAAGTAATCTTGTCGGACGCAATGGCTTCATTCACATTCTTGACGTAGGCAGCATGGTGCTTGCCATAGTGTATCTCCATCGTCATGGCGTCAATGCTTGGCTCCAATGCATTGAACGCATAGGGTAATTTTAGTTGAGAGAAAACAACTGGGGCCGATTCGGCAAATACTTCTGATGATTTCAAAATAACGGAAGATCCAACCACTGCCAGGGCAGTCACTTTCGCTACATCTTTCACAAATTCCCTTCTTGTTGTCTTCATTTTGCTTAGGGTTGAAATTAGTTTTATAGGCATTTTGCAATGCCGGCTTGACGCTTGTGGCCTGAAGCCTGCGGCTTTTTCAAAAGCCGCCTCATAAATTTAGTCAAAATTTACATAGATTGCATTGATCAAAAAGAAAGCGGTATGGCAGAAGTATTGTACGATGAAGTCCCTTCATTAGACTTGGCGGATTTCACCAGTGGAAATCCTGAAAGGAAAAAGAAATTTGTGGCTGATTTGGGCGCAGCCTATAATAGTATTGGCTTTGTAGCCATTCGCAATCACTATTTGACTGACGAACTTTCTGCACAGCTATATGAAGTGATTAAAAAGTTTTTTGCTTTGCCAGATTCTGTGAAGCAACAGTATGAAATAGCGGGTCTTGCAGGGCAAAGGGGATATATTGGAAAAGGAAAAGAGCACGCCAAAGGTCGCAATACGGGCGACTTAAAAGAATTCTATCATGTTGGGCAAGAAGTGCTGGATGGAGACCCTATCAAAAAAGAGTATCCTGATAATATTTGGCCAAAAGAATTGCCAGAGTTTGAATCAATCGCTTTAGATGTTTATAGGCGACTTGAAAAAACTGGTGTGCAAATGCTCAAAGCCATTGCGCTTTACTTAAATCTTCCAGAAGATTACTTCGATCATAAAGTAAAACACGGCAATAGCATCCTTCGCCCCATCCATTACTTTCCCATCGAAAATCCTGATGCTGTTCCTGCTGATGCCGTGCGGGCTGCAGAGCATGGCGACATCAATTTGATCACATTGTTGATGGGCGCGAGTGCAGACGGATTACAGGTGTTTAGACGCGATAACAAATGGATACCCATCAAAGCACTGCCTGAGCAATTGGTAGTGAACGTTGGCGATATGCTGGAGCGCTTGACGAATAAAAAATTGAAATCAACAATTCATCGGGTGGTGAATCCGGCTCGCGCACAGATGAACAAGCCTCGCTATTCTATTCCATTTTTTATGCACCCGCGTTCGGAAATGACTTTGGCCGCGCTACCAAGTTGCGTGGATACAGATCATCCAAAGCATTGGGAAGATATTAGCGCTGGGGAGTTCTTAAATCAACGGCTCCGCGAAATTGGTCTAAAGAAATAGTTCATTGGTAGACAGATTTCGATATAGTAGTTTTCTAAAAGACGTATTACTACTGTCCCTTTCCAGTTTTGGCGGCCCTCAGGCGCATCTTGCTCACTTTCAGCGAGTGCTGGCCCACAAAAAAAGCTATGTGTCGGAGGAGGAAATCATTGAGGTGAATGCACTTTGCCAAGTGTTGCCGGGCCCGACTTCTACCCAAACTATTTCAGGCATCGGATACAAAATAGGTGGCGCTAAACTCGCCTACTTGACGCTGCTGATCTGGATGTTGCCTTCGGTAATGATCATGACGTCCGCTGGCTTACTAATGCAAAGTTTTGAATCAAAACAAATCTCTTTGGCTTTTACCAGATTTATTCAGCCGATGGCGGTCGGGTTTGTGGTATTCGCAGCCTATTCGATCGGGCAAAAAGCGATCACGCGATTTAGAACTGTTTTGATAATGCTAGGGGCAGGTATCGCATCGTACTTTATCAGAACGCCATTTGTTTTCCCCATCACGCTCTTACTGGCCGGGTCGATCACAGCATTCAATTATAAGGCTCACCCGCGCGAGCCGAAGAAGAAATTTGACATTCGATGGGCTAATTTTTTATTGTGGATTGGGGTATTGATTTTGGCAGCACTCTTGGGAAGATTCACCCGACTGGAACCCGCTTATCTACCCATTCGTTTGTTCGAGAATTTCTATCGAAATGGAAGTTTGATTTTCGGTGGAGGCCAAATATTGACGCCCTTACTCTACACCGAGTTTGTACAATATGCTCCCAAACAATATTTATCCAACGAAGAATTTTTAACGGGCTATGCGATCGCTCAGTCGCTTCCGGGGCCAGTTTTCTCGTTTAGTGCCTACATCGGAGCATTGGCCATGCGAGATTTTGGAACCGGAGGCGCAATTGCAGGCGCATTGATGTCGGCAGCAGGAATTTTCTTGCCAGGAACATTTTTGATCTTTTTTATGATCAGAATTTGGGAGAGCCTAAAAAAATATAGGGTTATTCGAGCATCTTTGGAAGGCATTCAGGCTGCAAGCACAGGGCTGGTGGCTGCCGGTGCAATCGTATTGTTCCAGCCGTTAGAAAACAGTCTTCTGAATATTGCATTTACAACAGGAACATTTTGTTTGATGACGTTTACCAAAATTCCTTCATGGGCGGTGATTATTGTAGGGTTGATTTTAGGTTTTACTATTCCATAAAAAAACCCCGTCTTTGGCGGGGCTTTTTACTTTCTTATTCGGATGTCAGGAATTATCCCAATTTAAATTGTATCGGCAACGTGTAACGTTGTTTTACTGTCTTTCCACGTTGTTTTCCAGGATTCCATGCCGGAGCAGACTGCATTACTCTTGCGGCTTCTTCATCACAACCGGCACCAATTCCTTTTATGATTTTTACGTCACTAATTGAGCCATCTTTTCCAATAACAAACTGAACAAACACCTTCCCTTCAACCCCCATTCTTCTGGCTTGCGCAGGATATTTCATCTTTTCACCAATGTACTTATAGAACGCTGGCATTCCTCCTTTAGGGGTGGCTGTTTCCTCCACCACTGAGAAAATTTCGTCAACTTCTTCTTTCTCTTCTACAACCGTTACTGCTTCTACCTTCGTGTCTTCCGTAACCTCTACATCAAATTTAATATTCAAATCCTCTTTGATTTCCTCTTCATCAGGAACCTCTACAATTTGTGGTTGCTGAATTACCGGAGCTGGCGGAGGTGGCTGTTCGGTAGGGGGAACTTCCAGCATCTCTTCAAAGGTGTTGGTACTTTTATTTTTCAACAAATCAAGTTGCTCATCATAGCTTTTCCATTCAAAAGCTACTAAGACGAGTGACATCGTCAATAGAAGCCCCATGCTAAAAAAGAGCCCTGTCTTTTTTACTAAATCTGCTTTCTCCGTTTTTTTTGCTTCCATAAATTCGGTTTAGGATTTCAAATATAGGAATAGAATCCAGTTGTGCATACCAAGTCACGAAAAGCGGGAATAATTTTTTCTTTTTAGATACTAAAACGCTATTACTACCAGAAAATACGGTGTCTAGCTAATTACATTTTAAAGCTAATTGGCATAATGCAGCGCTGTTTTACTGGCTTTCCACGTTGTTTTCCCGGTTTCCAGACAGGCGCATTTCTCATTACTCGAACGGCCTCCTCATCACAACCAGAACCAATGCCTCTCAATACTGAGACATCGCTGATCAGGCCGTTTTTGTCTACTACAAATTGCAGCGTCACCTTCCCCTCAATGCCAAGCCTTCTTGCCTGCGGAGGATATTTCATATTATCTACCAAGTATTTGTAAAACGAATTCATTCCTCCTGCTGGCATCGCTGGTTCTTCTACGATTGTAAAAATCTCATCTACTTCTTCAGCTGGCTCATCGCTGATGACCGAAGTTACTTCAATGGTAGGCGCTTCGTTATCAAAGCTAATGTTCAAGTTTTCTTTGATTTTTTCTTCATCAGGAACTTCCACAATTTGTGGCTGCTGGATAACAGGTGCCAATGGCGGTAATTGTTGAGTAGTGGGCACGTCAAGCATTTCCTCAAAGGTATTAGTGCTTTTTGCCGAAAACAGATCCAGTTTTTCGTCTTGTTGCCTCCATTCAAATGCCATCAATGCCAAGGCGAGAGATGAAACTAAGCCAATACTGAAGAAAAGGCCTTTCTTGGCCAATAAGTCAGCCCCTTGCGTTTTTTTTATTTCCATAATAACAGTAAATTAATTGCTACCCACCCTTACGCGAAGCCGCAGATAAGGTTTGGGTTTTATGACGATCTATTTTATTTAGCGAAAAGCGAAATTTATTTTCGGTTTCCGTAGAAGAGGGTCAAGTAAACGGTGGGGAAGACAGCATTGTTGGGCGCGGTTGGCATCAGCACGACATCCTTGAAGTAAGCGTCAATCAAAACACCCACTTCAAAACCTGTCACTTGGCTTTTTACCAAGCCTAGTTCGAAATTGAGACCAGCCTTGATGTTTCCTCCCATTTGTATGGAGGATTCGCTTATCCCTTGAAATAAAGAACCCGTCCCAAAAATATTGTTCAGTGCGTGATTCGGATCGTTAGGGTCATATTGCTCGCCAATGGTGTTGTTGAAGCTTCTGTCCACAGATCTTTCGATGTAGTAAGGAGCGACAATTCCGATGGTTGGCCCTGCCGCAAATACGGCTTTGACCTCTATGCCTTGCTGGGGTGCTTTCGTGAAAAGAACAATGTCGCGGCCATACTGAAATCGAAAAGCGTATAGGTAATTACTCTTCCCAAAAATAAAAAAATTGCCAGTAATCTGCGATTGAATTCTCGATTCTTGGGGATTCTTTACATTCATGATCTCCAACCCAAAGGTTTCAAACACGCGCTCGCTGAGCCTCTTGGCTTTCTTCAATGTAAATCCGCCAATCAATCCACCGCTTGAATTTTTATTAATGCCCCAAGTAAATTCGCTATTATAATCATAGCTATCTTGCGTCTGACCAAAAGAATAGGAGGCCGATAGAAGCAATATTGAAAAACCGACTAATTTTAAGCTTTTTTTCATTTAACTAGTGATTTCGAAAGTTAGATTAATTGATCAACGAAAAAAAGCATCTTAAGTTCAAACTATGGATAACGTAATGGCGAAAGGAGAGTACCCGGGTAATCTAAGGACACAACTGACTCACCTTAAATCTGGAAACACCGTGACTACAGATGCTCCCATTGACAATAACGGCAAAGGCGAAGCATTTAGCCCCACCGATTTGGTGAGTGCCGCATTGAGCAGTTGCATGATGACCATCATGGGAATATTGGCAGAACGAGAGAAAATTGAGTTGGCTGGCCTTCAATCAAAAGTTGAAAAGATCATGTCGGCCGCCCCACGAAAAATTGCTGAGATAAAAATTCATTTTCATCATCCAAACTTGATCGCCACGGACGTTCAAAAGCAGAAACTAAAACAGGCTGCCGTTACATGTCCAGTAGCGTTAAGTCTTTCGAGTGAACTTAAGCAAACAATTAGTTTTGATTTTTAAATAGTGGAAAGAGCTTTTCTTATCATGCAATTTCAAAACTGTCTGCGCTCGCTTTTTTTAGATACGCTTCATAATCAAACGGAACGTCTCCACCATCTAGTAAGCAGCCATCGGGTAGAAGCGGATAAATCTCTTCATATGTTTTCACCATATTCATGAAGACCCTTCGGTAGACATGAGTGCGATTGATTTTATCGGGGTGATCCAAGCCCGTTGCGCCAATTAATTCCACAAAGCTCTCAACTGTATTTTTGTGATAGTTTGCTACTCTTGTCTTTTTATCTTCTACCACAAGGCCTTTCATGAAATACGGATCTTGCGTAGCCACTCCTGTTGGGCAGGTATTTTTGTTGCACTCCAATGCCTGAATACATCCCAAGGCCATCATCATGGCACGAGCTGTGTTGCATGTATCCGCCCCCAGCGCCATGGCTCTCACCATATGGAAGCCAGAAAGTATTTTCCCTGACGCAATCAGTTTCATTTCATTTCTAATGCCAAAGCCGCGCAGTGCGTTATCGACAAATGATATCGCATCCAGCAAAGGCATGCCCACAGAATTTGTGAACTCTGGTGGCGCAGCTCCCGTTCCACCCTCTCCACCATCTACCGAAATGAAATCGGGGTAGGTATTTAATTGTACCATTGCTTTGCAGATTGATAAAAATTCAGATTTTCTACCTACGCAGAGTTTGAATCCAATTGGCTTTCCTCCTGACAATTCCCGTAGCTGTTTAACAAACAGAATGAGGCCTATTGGTGTAGAAAAAGCGCTATGGAAGGGTGGCGAGAAAACCGTGGTTCCTGCTTTTACTTGGCGAATAGCGGCAATTTCGGGAGTGTTTTTGGCGGCTGGTAAAATTCCACCATGCCCAGGCTTCGCACCTTGCGAGAGCTTTATCTCCACCATTTTTACATTGGGTTTAATGGCATTTTGACGGAAAGCCTCTTCCGAAAAGTTCCCGTCTTCAGTGCGTGCGCCAAAGTAGCCCGTTCCTATTTGCCAAATAATATCACCTCCTGGTTCTAAATGGTAAGGGCTTAATCCACCCTCACCGGTGTTGTGCGCGAAGCCTCCGATTTTGGCACCGGCATTCAATGCTAGAACGGCATTCTTGCTGAGTGAACCAAAACTCATGGCTGAAACATTCAGCACACTCATATTATAAGATTGTTTGCAGTCTTTACCACCGAATTGAATGCGGGGGCTA
>JBBSCN010000113.1:0-10325 GCA_038250265.1 Cytophagales bacterium
TCTAAAGAATGGAACGTAACCTTTGTGCGGCAAGATTTGAAACGAAATCAAGTGAGTAGTTGGATTGCCACGCCCATTCAATTCATACCTGCTTCATTTGCCTATTCCGGTAAATTGATCTTTGAAAATTTACCTCCACATGCAGGTGCGAATGTTTCTTTGATACCCTATTTGGCAGGTGTAAGCCAGCAGGATATTCAAAATGAGAAACCAATTTCGTCAACAGCGAATGTAGGCTTAGATGCTAAAGTTGCCATTAGCCCCTCCCTCAATCTTGACTTAACGGTTAACCCAGATTTCTCCAATGTAGAAGTCGATCAGCAGGTCATTAACCTCACGCGGTTTGAATTTCAGTTTCCCGAGCGAAGGCAATTCTTTTTAGAGAACAGTGATTTGTTTTCAACCCCCGGCTTTCCGGACACGCGCCCTTTTTTCACCCGAAGGATTGGTTTAGTCTTGGATTCTACCGGCTCTGCCCGGCAAGTACCCATCCAATATGGAGCGCGCGTGAGTGGAAAAATTGGAAAAGATTGGCGCATTGGTTTATTAAATATGCGTACCGCAGAAAGGGAATCGATTGGCTTGCCTTCTCAAATGTATTCGATGGCCATTATACAAAAGCAAATTTTTTCCCGTTCCAACATTGATTTTTTTATTGTCGATAAGCGGTCGCTGGGAGTAGGCTCCTATGATAAAACCAAACGATATGCACCCGGCCTCGTACGCGATGTGATTTCAGCAACTGATACCACCAAGCAACTGAATCTATACAATCGTGTTTTTGGATTTGACTTTAACCTCATCACCAAAAGCAATCGATGGAACGGTGATATTTATTATCATCAGTCGCTTGATGATTTTAGTTCGAGTGATCGCTATTCCACCGGCTTGTTCCTAGGGTACAATACCCGTCACTTCAATGCGTTCATAGCAAATAATGCGGTTGGTAAAAATTTTAATGCCGAGACAGGCTTTGTTCCAGGTCTAGGTGTTTATCCCGGCTTCCTCAGTGGTTTCGCCCGAGCAGAAGGCAGGTTCTATCCAAAAAATTCTTCCATTGCAGTGATGGGGCCTGGTGCCGAAGTAAACTATACTTATATTCCTGGTGGTAAACTTACCGATCGTACGATTTCTGCCGATTATGTTTTTAATTTTTTAAACACTTCATTTTTATCCGCTTCCGTCAACCATATTTTTCAACTGTTGCCACAAGCGTTTAATCCACTTTATCCGAGGGGTGGAGTTTCTTACCAGACAGGAAAAGAATTTGAATGGACTGAGTTTGAAGTAAACTACAACTCCAACACCCGAAAGGTTTTTAATTTTTCTGCGCAAGCGAGTGGTGGACAGTTTTATTCAGGCACGCGGTTTACAGGCGGAGGAACGTTCAATTATCGCTACCAACCTTACGGAAGTTTGGCGCTAACGGTTAACTATAACGATTTGCAATTGGGCGAACCCTATGGCAGTGCCGATTTTTTATTGATTCGACCTCGATTGGATTTAACCCTATCCACCAAATTATTTCTCACAGCTGTGTGGCAATATAATACCCGGTTTGAGTCCACCAATTTCAACGCTCGGTTGCAATGGCGGTTTAGGCCAGCCTCCGATATATTTTTGGTGTACAACCACGTAGAAAATAGATTACCAACAGATGCCCGTGCGAACGATCAAGCGTTGGTTTTAAAATTTACCTACTGGCTAAATTTATAAAAAAATTTTGGCGGCCCCCTGCCGAGGCGTCAGGGCCGGGCTATACACTGCAAGCTCCCTTGCCACCGCGCGCTTGTCCCGAGCGTAGGAGGCTTTTCGTTGCTATCCCCGGCCGTCTGTTCTATTAATTCTCTCCGAACTTCAGCGTGCCTAGCAGTTTCATCAATTTCAATCTTTATCAGTAATTGCGTGAGGCAAATCAACTAAGGGCATCTCTAAAAACTCCTCTCATCCTTCTCTCCCGATAGCTATCGGGATGGAGAAGGGAAAGGGTTGAGCTAATCAGAATAAGTGTTTTTAGAGATGCCCCTTAGTTGCTGTCAGGCTGAACCAGTCAAAGCCTATTTGGAAACTCTAATAATTCGTTTTCGACAAGCTCAAACTGACAACATTTAACGTTTTGCGTAACTTGAGATAGTAAATAAGGCACCATGGTAAAGCTGCCCCAAAAACCCAGCACCTTCAAACTGGTAACTCGTAACCTTTATCCGTAGATTTGTGTTTTAAAAAGAAAAAGTTTCTATGGCGTTTGGTTTGTTCAAAAAAAGCGAAAAAAAGCAAGAGCCCAGTGGCCCCCATTATCATGATTTGACGGTGAAGGAGATTGTGGTAGAAACGAAGGATGCCATTTCTATTGCGTTCGAGCATCCGGGATCCGGTGCGCTTCACTATAAGTCTGGGCAGTTTTTAACGTTAATTACCACTGTACAAGGCAAAGAGGTTCGCAGAGCCTATTCACTGTGTAGCTCTCCATTTGTTGATAAAGATTTGGTTGTAAGCGTAAAGCGTGTAGACAAAGGTTTGATGTCTAATTGGCTGCCCGATAACTTAAAAACCGGAGCGAAGCTAAAGGTGATGGAGCCAATGGGGCAATTCACCACAGAGTTTAAAAAAGAAAATAAGCGTCATCTTATCTTGTTTGCAGGTGGCTCGGGCATCACACCCATGATGTCCATCATCAAATCATTAGTGACGCAAGAGCCAGACAGCATTTGCTCACTCATCTATTGCAACCGCGATATCGACAGCATCATTTTCAAAAACCAATTCGATCAACTCCAAACCAAATACGAAGGCCGTTTGCATGTGATCCATATTTTGGACAATGCACCCATGAACTGGCAAGGCTATTCGGGTTTGCTCAACAAAGAGATGTTGGAGAAATTGTTTGAGCGCATTCCGAATTGGGGATTGGAAAAAACAACTTACCTCATGTGCGGGCCCGAGGGCATGATGAAAAATGTAGACATGCTGTTGGCAGAACACAGAATTCCGTTGGACAAAATCTTTAAAGAGAGTTTTGTTACTGGCGTCATTGATAAGCCCAAGAAAGAAGAAGAGAAAGGCAGCGAAAAGAAAACACGTAATGTGGTCATCCGCTACGATGGAAACGAGCACACTATTTCGGTTCCTCACAACAAAACCATTCTAGAAACAGCCCTTGATCAAGGAATTGATTTGCCGTATTCCTGCCAAAGTGGATTGTGCACCGCTTGCCGCGGGAAGGCATTATCTGGCCAAGTAAAACTAGATGAAGAGGAAGGCCTCTCTAAGAGCGAGCGTGACGAAGGCTATGTGCTTACCTGTGTTGGGCATCCAATGACGGATGATGTGGTGATTGAGATTGGGTAGAATTCTAGTTAAGAATTTCTTCAATTTTTGATTTGAACCATGCGGTTTGAGTAAGTCTGAGCTTGTTAATATTTTGTTTTTCAACAAGTCCCTTTTTAAACCTTTTCTTCATGTCAAAAAATTTGTAATAAGATTCAAAGTTGTTGCTTTTCAAACTTTCCAAAATCTCATTTTCGTTTTCAGACTTTATTTTATCTGTCTTGAACTCTTCATAGCTTCTTGATGATTTAAGATCAAGTAATATACTTTCGTAATTTTGATTTATTTGATTTTTAATCTCTACTGTATATTCCTCTTTGTTAAAATCATTCAAGTTTAATTCTCCTATATTTTCAGGATGGTATAAATAATTTTCAAAGTTATAATAGTTTAAGATGTACAGATTAGGATAATGGTTCTTCAATCGTTGGATTTCCGAATCCATTAGAAAATCACGATCCCTGAGGCCAAAGTACTTTTTATCTCTTTTAACCTGCAAGAACACCTCCCTTGAATCAGCTAAACCAACAAAAAGGCTATCTTTTATTCTTAGCGTTTGATAAAATTCGTCATTCTTATTCTCACAGAAAATTATTTTTTTGCCATTAATAATTTCAAATAGAAGCCCTTTCGGGATAGCTATTTCATAAACATCAATGTTTTCTTTATTATCAGGATAGACTTCTTGAGGAATATCAAAATTTAAAAGATCAAAATCAATAATAGATGCTTCGTCTGATTTCTTGGCATAATCAATAAAGCCCAACGCGTGAGAAGCAGTCCATAGTTGCGAATCATTGGGAATCCATTTAGCTACAATTTCTTCTAGCAGTCTATATTGGATAGATGTATTCAAATGACAATCCATTTCATCAATGAAGATTATCGAGTTTTCATAGTACTTTTTCCGTACAATAAAATTTAGCAATAATATGACTACTTGCTTTTCTCCATGACTTAGTAGTTCATAGTTTATCTTAGATTCTCCTTTTTTAAAAATTAGTTTGGCACTTGAATTTGGGGTCGCATTGACAAATTCAGCAATTTTAATGAATGAAGATTCATCGCCTCCAAATATTGTCGCCAATGAATCATTTAATGGTTTAATAGAATCCTGAAATATTTTTAGAACATCAACTTGTACGCCCTTAAATACTGGCTCCCTCAGAGCGAAATCAATTTGATTAATGTACAGGCTAATATCATTTATAAACCTTGTGTCATTTTCGATGTAAGTTGGCGGGCTATCAGCGTCATTCGCAACTGCGTCCACATTTGAATTATTACTTATCCGCGGAACTATCCTTATACTACTTCTTCCAAAGAATTTTTTAGCTAATTCTGACGGCCCGAATAATGAATTTTCATTTTTTCTTAATTCGATATTATCCGAGAATTTGATGTAGACCGAAGATTCTTCTTTAAGATTTTTTCGATAGTAGTCATTATTTACAGGCATCCCTTTGAAAATACCCTTGGTTAGCCAGTCAAAGGCGTCAAACACACTACTTTTTCCGCTGCCATTGGAACCGATAAGTAAAACTAACTTTGAGGATTCGGGTATTGAATCGATTGTTAGTTTGTTGAACCTTTTAAAGTTTGTTATTTCAACTTTGGAAATCTTCATCCTGTAAAGCTAAACATCTGCCATTAATTTTTCAATTTATACTTCGCTACAAATTCCCTCCTTTAAATTCACGTTATAAGAAGGCCTCTCTAAAAGCGAGCGTGACGAAGGCTATGTGCTTACCTGTGTTGGGCATCCAATGACGGATGATGTGGTGATAGAAATTGGCTAAGCTGAAAGCTTATAGTCTTGTATTAATATTGAAGGAGAAATATTTAGTTTCTTGTTCAAATTTCTAATCATAGTAAGGCTAAGTTTTCTTTTTCGGTTAAGTACTTCCGACACTTTTCCTTTTTCACCTATTACGCCTACTAAATCAGATTGCTTAATACCCAAATCTTCCATTCGAATTTTAATGGCTTCTACTGGGTCAGGCTCACCAATGGGGTATTTCTGATTTTCGTAGCTTTCAATTAAGATAGAAAGCACTTCTGCTTCGTCTCCTTCTTTTGAATTTATAGATGCATCGAATATTGTTTCAAGCCTCTTTAAGGCTTCCTCGTATTGTTTTTTAGTTTTAATTGGCTTTATCATATTTTAAATGGTCTTAAAATTAAGTATGAAATAGTTTCCGAAAAGGAAACTACTGTTTTTTCACAAATTCCTTCCCATCAAAATTCACTTTCTCAATTTTACCTGTTGCGTTTAAGCTGAAAGAAGCTAACGCGTTTCCATACCAATCTTTATCATACATCCCGCGGAATGTATCATAGTGCCAGTGGGTGAGCGTTGCTTTTAGAAAGTTATTCGTGTTGAATAATAATTTTTTGTCGGCCAAGGTGATTTCTAGTTCACCATACAAAGGGCTGGTGTACTTGCCTGCATATTCTTCCAATGAACGCGATGGGTTGGTGTTTGACATACGCTTTGCTTCAAAGTCTTTTTCTACCTGATCACTTTTTGCTTTGATACCTTGATAGAGTTTTAAAAACTCTGCGCTCCAGTCTCGATTGCCGCCTAGCGCAAAAAGATCAAACGCTTTGTAAACAAGTGCATGGCGTACTTCGGCATGGTCGTAATTGGCAAAAACATAAATTCCCAATTTTGAGTCGGGCAGTTGTGCATGAATGGCCACTTCACCTGCCAAGCTTCCCGTGTGGTAGTTTATTTTCTTGCCTTTGTAGTCGTGTTGAAACCAACCGAGCCCGTATGTCATCCAATTCGGCTTGATCAATTGCATGGTCGGATAAAACTGGGAAGCGGGTACAATTACTTGCGGCTTGAACAATTCTACCCACGTACTTTTCTTCAGCAATCGACCTCTTTCATACTTGCTGCTATCCAACATGCACACCATCCATTTCGCCATATCTTCGATCGAAGCGTTTACACTTCCCGCTGGCCCAATTTCATCTGCATATGTTGGTTCGATAGTTTTGATGGAACCGTTTACCAAATAGTGTGGCTTAGAATGATTGGCATCTTTAGCGGCAGCCAACGTAGGGAAGGTGCGCTTCATTCCCAATGGTTGGAAAATTTTAGCCTGTATAAAATCCGCCCATTTTTGACCAGACACTTTTTCGATCACTTTTCCGGCAGTGAGATAGAAAATGTTTTGATAAATAAAACTAGAGCGAAGTGAATAGCTTGGCTCGACTTCAATCATTTTTTTTAACACTACATCGGACGAGACATTCATTACGCCCCACAGAAAATCAGCGTTGCCTACTCCGCTAGTGTGGGTGAAAAGATCACGGATTTTCAGTTCGCGTGTAACGTAGGGATCATACACATGAAACTCTGGTAGGTGTTTGATGACGGCATCATCCCATTTTACTTTCCCTTCGTCTACCAGAATTCCCATGCACGCGGCCGTCATCGCTTTGGTGGTAGAGGCGCACGCAAAAATTGTTTGAATGTCTACCACATTGGTGGTCTCCAATTGACTAACCCCATATCCTTTTTTGAAAATCACTTTTCCATCTTTCACCACCGCCACGGCCATACCAGGTACTTGCCATTCCTTGCGCGACTTTTCAATGTAAGTGTCAAATTCTTTGAGTTGAGTCGCTAGAGGTTGCGCGATCAGGAATTTTGCAATGCAGATTGCAATGAAGAGGAAGGTTAATCGTTTTTGCATATGTTATTTAGAATTCAGGTCTAACCAATTATTTTCTTTCCAGATGTTTATAATCCGTTCTCTCAATTGTTCTCTTGGAAAAGGACGATTACATAAGATAACATAAAGTAATTTTTTTTCGGGTATGCTTACATAATCGGTATAAAAGCCTCCTTGTGTGCCTGTATGAGAGACTATTTTTAAAGAGTCTGATGTTTTGCTGATAAACCAACAAAAGCCAATAAACGGTGGTGTAGCGTCTGCCCAGTTTGCGTAAGTTGTAATTGTTCTTGATCGTTCAATGGTTTCTTTTTTTAAGAATAAGGCTTTGCTCAAGCCGATTTCATACATGGCTAGTTCCTCAACTGAACTCCAAACCCCTCCATTGCCGGCTGCTGCAAAGGTCGGTTCTTCTCCATAGTCGAGTTCGTTCCAGTTGCCGCCTTTATTCACATAAGCATGAGAAACTCCTTTGTCGGGGAATGAACCATTGGTAATCACGCTTGTGTTCATCCCAGAAGGTTTGAAAATTTTATCCGTCACTACTTGTTGCCATTTCTTGCCTTCAATTTTTTCGATAATCAGCGCAAGCGCATTGAACGCAGGGTTCGAATATTCATATTTTGAGCCAGGTTCAAATAGCAATGAATCATTTTGCATGAGCGGAGCAAAGTTTTCTTCGTCTTTGGCGGTGAGTAAAAATTCTTCTGTCAAGAGTTTCCATCGGTTGTCGGGCAGGCCGGAGGTGTGGGTGAGCAGGTGATGGATTTTCACTTTGCGGGCAATGTCTTTGTTTTTGAATTCAGAAAAATATTTTTCCAGACTATCCAATAGCGAAAGTTTATTTTCTTCGGCTAATTGCAAAACGGCATTGCTCACAAATGTTTTCGAAATAGAGCCGGTGTTGAAAAGTGTTTGGGTAGTTATTTTCTCTTTTGTGTTGACATCAGTTAAGCCATAGCCTTTGGAAAAAATGATTTTCTCATTTTTCAGGACGAGGATAGCACCTCCGGGGTCGGTTTCTTTTAATTCTGCCTTAAACAAGTTGTCAATTTCAGTCGCAATTTTTTCTGACGACTTTGGTGCGCACCCAACAAGTAGAATAGCAATGGCTGCCATTGATACTCGTTCGAGATGCCTGTTCATGATTTTTTGTTTTTAACAATGGAACTTATGGCAATCACCACCCAAACTGAATTGATGAACGTGAATGGATATGCCTCTTTGTAAACACTGTTGATGATGAGCAGAATGGCACCAATTAAATTTAAAAGCTGAAAGGCCAGTGAACTCGAATTAATTTTTTGATAACTGTTGAGGCCATACGCACCAATGACCAGCACGGAGCCTATCCAACCTAAAGTAGTTATAAGTAAGTCCATTACTTTCGTAATTGAATTTTGATTACGTGCATGTCGTTGGTAACAAACAGCGATTTCTCATCGGCTGAAAGCGCGCAGTTCGAAGCGGCTTCAGCCAGTTTTATTTTGGCAACTAATTTTCCGGATGCGTTGAAAATCCAAACCCCACCTGGGCCAGTGCCAAATAGATTTCCTTTGCTGTCTACTTTCAATCCATCGGGTAAACCTTTTTCAGTTTTAGCCTGCGTGGGGGCATCGTATAGGATTTTGCCTGAAATGATTTTCATGGAATCGTTCATTTCATATTCGTACCACCTTGCTTTATCAGGATCTGAATTGGCAACATAAAGTTTTTTGTGGTCAGGAGAGAGCGCAAGACCATTCGGGCGGGTCAATGAATCAATCAACAAAATGATTTCTCCTTTGGCCGTAACACGATACACTCCTTGAAATGGGATTTCTTTGGAGGAGTCTTCCATTTGCTTTGCCAATCCATACGCAGGATCGGTAAAGTAGAAATCATAATTGTTAAAGATCACATCGTTGGGACTATTGAATCGCTTGCCGTTGTATTTGTTGGCAATGGTGGTGAAGTTGGGAGTAGGTTTATTTACAGGTGCGTTCATCATGGCAATTCTGCGGTCGCCATGTTGGCATAAAATCAAATTTCCTTCATCGTCCAGAGTGAGGCCGTTGGAACCAGGCGAGTCACCGCGAAAGTTTTCGCCCGTGAATCCGGAAGGAGTTAAGTATACTTCTACTCCTTTTTCTTCCTTCCATTTATAGATGGTATTGGTAGGCACATCGGAGAACAACAACATTTTTTCGGATTCGATCCAAAGAGGACCTTCACTCCATGCGTAGCCGGTGCCAATGACCTGTACGCTGATTTCGGCTGACAAAATAGAATCTGCGCTTGCATTCAGCCGCTCGATCGAGACCGAGATTGTTATTTCTTTTTTCTTTTCGGAACAACTGAAAACTAGCAGTGCGAAAAGTAGGGTGATTAGTTTATTCATAAGTTATTTTTTTAATACACTGTTGCGCAGAGGTTTGTGCGAAGCCTCTCGAAGCGATAGTCGGGCAGGCCCGCCTCGAAGCGATAGTCGGGCAGGGATAGAAGTGGAAAGCCCGCTAAGGGCGAGATTGTGCGTGGAGCGGACTTGCAACGAATAGCCCGGTGCCTTGCGCTTCGCTTGGCAGCCCGCAAAAAAATAATGGGAAACTATCTTGTCAATCACTGCTTTAGCTTTATCAATTGATAAATTTAAAGTTTATTTGGACATAAATTGCTAGAACGATGAACAATGTGATGGAAGTGCCCAATCGCCCCGTGCGCGGATTTTTACCGGAGACTTTTACGGTGACGACTTGGGAAGAATTGAAGCCTTATCTGGACAAGCTAGTTAAGCAGCCGATTGACAGTGCCGCGGCCTTAAAGTTGTGGCTGCGCAACCGTAGTGAGTTGGAATCGGTGTTGAGCGAAAATATGGGTTGGCGCTACATTCGCATGACGTGCTTTACCGAGAACGAAGAATACAGCAAAAGTTATCAGGATTTTGTTCAGAATATTCAACCGCCAGCAGCGCCCTATTCGGATCTGTTGAATAAAAAGGCGTTGGAGTCGCCTTACTTGAAAGAGTTGGAGCATGTGGCGGGGTACGATATGATGATCCGTAATTTGAAAAAGGAGGTAGAACTTTTTCGGGATGAAAACATTCCGTTGATGACGGAGATAACTACGGAGACACAAAAGTATGCAACTCTTTCCGGTGCGATGACAATCGAGTTGAATGGGCAAGAGTTGACGCTGCAACAGGCAGGAGTAATTTTAATGAACACAGACCGGGCCAAGCGCGAAGAAGTGTACCACAAAATTTCTAGTCGCAGGTTGAAAGATAAAGTTGCGCTGGACGAATTGTTTACGAAGTTGGTTGGTTTGCGAAATCAA
>JBBSCN010000114.1:0-10300 GCA_038250265.1 Cytophagales bacterium
AAGAATACCGATATGTGCAAATCCCCTTGCTCCGCCACCCGATAACACCAATCCTAATTTCATAAAATATCTTTCAATTGAAATGTTTGATCCAACCGGATTCCGCGATCTGTTTGCTTGACAGTGCAACATTCATGAATCGGATCATGTTCTAAAAACAAAACATAGTTTTTTTCGGCTGCTTCCTTTAGAAACGCTTCTTTCTCAGTCATGGTCAACAGCGGCCGTGTATCATATCCCATCACATATGGCAGTGGCACGTGCGCAGCGGACGGTAGAAGATCCGCCATAAAACAAATTACCCTATTTTTGTAGATGATTTTTGGGATCATCATTTTGTCTGTGTGGCCTGATGCATAAAAGATATCAAACCCAGGAATGGGAAAAGGCTGCTCGGCAGAGATAAATTTTAGACATCCACTTTCTTGCATGGGCAAAATATTTTCCGACAAAAAGCTGGCTTTCTCCCGTGAGTTCGGTTTTGTTGCCCATTGCCAATGGTCTGCATTGCTCCAATAGGTGGCATTGGGAAATGTAAGTTGGAGTTTATCATTTGCGCGTTTAACTCCGCCCCCACAATGATCAAAATGTAAGTGCGTCAGAAACATATCGGTTACATCGTCTGCAGAATATCCGGCAGCGTGCAAGGATTTTAGCAGCGAATCATCACCATGGAGGTTATAGTAACCAAAAAATTTTTCATCTTGTTTATCACCCAGTCCGTTATCAATCAAGATCAGTTTATTTCCATCCTCGATTAGCAAACACCGCATCGCCCAACTGCACATATTATTCTCGTCAGCGGGATTTAACTTATGCCAAATAGACTTTGGTACTACCCCAAACATGGCACCTCCGTCCAGTTTAAATTTTCCAGTATTGATCACTTGCAGCTTCATGATTTTATGTTTTGACAGTAAATAAAAAAACCGCTCGGAGGCGGTTTCAAATTATGTGCGGAAATTACTCCTTTACCACTCCCATCGCACAGAACTTATCAATTCGTTGATTAATTCTCTCTTGGGGTGTCAGTTTTGAAAGTTGTTGATATTCCTCTAGTAAAACTCTTTTGATTTCCGTAGCCATCGCTTTAAGGTCAGTATGCGCTCCGCCAAGTGGTTCAGGTATGATGCCATCAATCAATTTGAGCCCCATCATGTCTTTGGAAGTAAGCTTTAGCAACTCAGCCGCTTGTTCCTTATAATCCCAATTGCGCCATAAAATAGCCGAACAATTTTCGGGTGAGATCACAGAATACCATGAGTTCTCCAACATCAACACCCGATCGCCAATGGCAATGCCCAATGCACCGCCCGATGCGCCCTCACCTATGACAATACAGATCACCGGCACTTTCAGCATGAACATCTCCTTCAGGTTTCTGGCGATGGCCTCGCCTTGGCCTCTTTCTTCAGCTTCTAATCCCGGAAAGGCTCCCGGTGTATCAATAAAAGTAATGATCGGCTTATTAAACTTCTCGGCTATCTTCATCAAGCGCAGTGCTTTACGGTACCCTTCCGGATTGGCCATCCCAAAATTTCGCATTTGTCGCTGCTTTGTATTCCTACCCTTTTGCTGCCCAATTATCATAAAGGTATGGCCGTCAATGGTTCCAAGCCCACCAATCATGGCTTTGTCATCTCCCACATTGCGATCTCCGTGCAACTCGATGAAATCAGATGTAATCTCGTATATATAATCCTGAGTATAAGGTCTATCGGGATGACGAGACAACTGAACCCTTTGCCAGCCAGTAAGATTATCAAACGTCTCCTTCTTTAGTTCTGTGATCTTCTTGTCAAGTGCCTGGATGGCTTTGGTTACATTCTCATCGCTATCTCCAGAAAGTCGCTTCATGTCAGCCAATTTACTCTCCAATTCAGCGATGGGCTTCTCAAATTCCAATAGATTCATTCGTCTCGCCCGTTGGTCTCTTTTGGGAAGTGCAAATTTAATAGAAATTTAAAATAATGAATGGTTAGGGCTCTACCAATAAAAAAAGCCCCACATCAAATAGGGCTTTTAGGCGGTCTGGACGGGATTCGAACCCGCGACCTCCTGCGTGACAGGCAGGCATTCTAACCAGCTGAACTACCAGACCATCGTTTAAATCGAGGCGCAAAGATAACTTGGAAGTTCATTAATCCAAAAAATTAATTCTTTTTAGCTAAGAAACTAGCCTTTGCAATTATCGGCCTTTAGGTTTGATAAACTAAGATGCTCATTTCTTCAGAATGCCAACCTCTTTGAATCGGTAGCCAGCCGCTACACGAAGGGGAACCATTTTGGCTACTCAAATTAATTTTTTCATAATTAGTAGCGGGTGTCTGATACGTATATGTAACCCCAGCAAAAACTCACTCGCTTTTATGTCCAGCAGCTATTCGCCAATTGAGATATGGCCTCAACTCTAGCACTGATTTGCCAACGAAAACCATACTATAATCCAACGTATGAAGGACGCGGCTCTACTCCGCCTACATTGCCAAAAACCAGTTTTTTAAAACGTGCGCATAACTAAAAAATCCGCTGGCGCGACCGGGGAGGTTCAAGAAAAGTCGCATAAAAAATTAGAACGGCACCCACGAAGCAGTGTTCACCTTTGCCTTGAGATCGTGCAGTAAATTGTAAAGACCAAAATACGTGCGATTGATATAAATGGCGTGCTTCACTCCTCTCGCCTTTTTTGACTCGCGAAGTTCTTTCATAGTAGACAACTTCTCACCAAATAAATAGATCGACTCAAAGTATGCCTTATCATCAAAATCAAATTCTTTGGTGCGGAAAGGCCGACCCAAAAGTTCTACCAATTGAGCGAATATTTCACTAAAGAATTTTTTGTCTTTGGCCGAATCATCTTCGTAAATAAAGCGTAGGTCGTAGAATGCTTTTTCTAGTTTGGCTTTGTCTTGCAAAATGTCTTTTTCGAGCAATTGAAAATACTGTGGATAGAAGTCAGCAGGAATTACTTTCACGCACCCAAAATCAATGATACCCAACTTTTTTTCTTTGGTGATTATAAAGTTTCCAGGATGCGGATCGGCATGAAGCTCCTTTAATTGATGGATTTGAAAATGATAGAAATCCCACATGGCTTGACCTATCCTATTGGCTTCGACTTTGGATAACGTTTCTGTCTTTAGAAACTCGCCCAAGGGCTTACCCTCCAACCAATCCATCGTCAATATTTTTTCGCTCGATAATTCCGGGTAGTAAGTGGGAAAGACCAAATTTTCAATATCCTTACATCGATCGGAAAGATTCATCGACCTTTCTAGTTCCAACGCGTAATCTGCCTCTTCTAGCATTCGGGTCTGTACTTCTTGAATATACTCGTCATATTCAGAGGCATTGAGGTTGAACATTCGCAGTGCAATCGGCTTCACCATGGCCAAATCACTTTTGATACTATCTCCTACACCAGGGTATTGGATTTTGACCGCTAATTTCTTTCCATTCAATGTAGCCTCATGTACCTGCCCCATAGAGGCAGCATTGCGAGCTGACTGTGTGAATGTATCAAAGATTTCATTCGGACGTTTTTTAAAAAATTTTTCAAAGGTACGAACTACCAACGGAAACGATAACGGAGGCGCACTGTATTGCGCCATCGCAAATTGATTTTGGTAAGCGGTGGGCAACAAGTTTTTGTCCATGCTCAACATTTGAGCAATCTTCAATGCACTACCTTTCAATTGGCTCAGCGATTTGTAAATATCGGTAGCATTGTCTTCATGCAACTGGTCTTTAGTCAATTCGGGATTGACTAACTTTTTGCTGTAATGTTTTAGGTAATTTCCTCCTATCCTCGCCCCAGTAGTGATGAATTTAGTAGCTCTTTGAACCTTACTTACCGGGATGCTCTCCTGCTCTTTTACTTTTGCCATTCTTTATTTTTTAATGCCAAGACGCGAATGGCATCAAGTCATTTTCTTGTGAAATTGAAACCTAGTTCTTTGAATTTTGATAAAGGAATTTACCAAAATCAAGAGCATTGTCTAAAATACCTTTGCCAATTAAATCGAAAGCTAAGGTTACCGACTTCTCTATCGCAACATCTGTCTTCTCAAAGTTGGGGCTTTCATCTTTGCTCCAGAATTTTAATATAAACATCAAATGCATCCAGAATAGACGAGAATACCGGTCATCAATGTAGGGTCGGCTAGCAATTTCTCCGGTGCCCTTGCCTTCGCTAAGTACACCATTGATCCACTCTTCAAAACTTGCTTTAAAGCTTTTTAAGAAGCCCGGTGTTGAGGCAGTATTTTTAACAGAATTAAGTTGGTGGAGCACAAAACTTCTCTCGGTCTTGAGCAATTCCGCCAATGAAAAATAGAAGGTTAGTATTTTTTCGCGCGAAGTAAACTGAAGGTACGCCTCATCTGCTTCCAGCCGCTTTTTGGTGTCCACTACGTACCCCTGCCAAATTGCTTTTTCGATTGCCTCAAAGGATGCGAAATGGGCATAAAATTCCACTTCTGTCATTCCATTATCCTTGGAAAATTTGAAAACAGAAGCGGGTTGCCTGCCTTCAGTCAGTACGTATTCGCGGTAAGCGAGTTGTATTGATGTAGCCGAGACAGAATCTGTTTTTTTTGATTTTGATTTTTTTGTAGCTTCCATGCTCTTTTAACACTAAATCCGAAAAAAAGTTAAGGATATTCAATCGTTTTTTTATTAATGATTTGTCGAAAATTAGATGTTGGAAATTGTACCCTTCGTGGCTGGATGTTTTCACTAGCTCTATTCTTTGCTTACAGTTGCTATTCTCAAGTAACCAACTTGAAAATACAGCCAGGGCAGCTTTTCGAAATGGGAGAAAAGGCCGTTCAAAACAAAGCCTATAAAACCGCCCTCGCCCACTTTAACGAATGCCTTCGGTTAGATCCCTATTTCTGGGATGCCTACCATTCTCGTGGTTCCACCAAGGAGAAATTGGGCGACCCAAAAGGAGCACTCACTGACTACAATATTTTTCTAGAATCCAAGCCTGAGAATATGGAAGTTCTCTTCACCCGGGCTGTACTTAGGTATAATTATGGGCAATGGACAGCTTCAAAGGAGGATTTTATCAAAATGTTAAAAAGTCCAGGTGGGGAAACCAACACCGTGTTCTTTCAAGCCGATCAGGCTGGAGTTGCCAATAAAGTGATGACCATCCAGAGCGGAATGAAAGCCAGTTACTTGAATTATTTGGGGTTGATCGACTGGCGGATGAAGAGCTATAAACAGGCAATCGCGTACCTAGATTCCGCCATTAAAGTCAACGGGAAAGAAGCTGATTACTGGATGAATCGGGGCATAGTAAAGCAATATTCTCGTGACACCCTTGGCGCCATCCAAGATTACAAGCAAGCACTGCAATTAAATGTGGATCACGAGTTGGCCGCCCATAATCTGGCTGTGCTGTCGGGTTACCAAGGCAATCAAAAGGAAGCTGAACGACTGTTGTCAGCAACCATTGAGAAGAATCCGACAATCCCATACCCCTACGAAGAAAGGGGTTACATCCGAATGAAGGCAAAAAATTGGAAAGGTGCTTTGGCGGATTTCAATATGGCAATTTCGCTAACGCCTGGCGAGCCGGACAATTGGCTAAACCGTGGCATTACAAAGGAGAAGCTAAAAAATATGGAAGGTGCGATGGCAGACTACACGCAAGCCATAATATTCAAAAGTGACTATGAGCGCGCGTGGCTTAACCGGGGAAACCTCCTTGCTGAATTAAATCGACTAAAAGAAGCTATTGAGGATTATACCGTTGCCATTACACATTATCCTGATTATGGGTTGGCTTTTTACAATCGCGCGTTGGCTTATCATAAACTTGGTCGATTGAAACAAGCTTGTGCAGATCTATCACGGGCGCAAAAGCTGGAAATCAGAATTGATAAAAAGGTAATGGATACAATTTGCAAATAGCATTGTAGTTTTTTAAGTCACCCAATGCAACGTCTGGGCCTTTACTGGATTTACAAATGGCTCGTTGTTTTGTTGCGACAAGGCCCACAACCGCTTGATCTCATAATACCATCTCGCTTGCAAATCGGGCTCGCCAATCAAGGAAAGCGTTGGTTTGGATTGTAATCCCTCATTGAGCTTATTGAATACACCCAAGTCTTGTCCGATAAATTGCTTGCCTAGTCGTTTCAATGGAAGCCATAAAAAATTTGCTAGCGCGATGTCGGTATAGAAAATATGCGTGAGTTCAGTTTGCTTGTCGTTGATGGGTGTAAGGCAGGTGATGGAAACAACTTGGTTCTTCGCTCCCACCTGAATGTGCTCGGTGCGCACTCCCGGAATTTCAAACGTGATCTCTGTACTGGTCCCTCCTTTCAAGATTCCATAACCTTTTGAATTGGCAGAAGGCGCATGACGCACCATCTTAAAACCCATGGGGGTTGGTTCGAACTTTTTCTCCTTCAATTTTAACTTGCTCGCTGAGCGCCAGTACCATGATTGATGAACGAACGTAACGTGCGCAGGATCTATCAATCCAATCACTGCGTGATCGATATTAGCAGGCATCATTACGGTTTCTACATGCTTAAATTTTTGATCTGCATCTAAAACCAAGGTTGGTGGCGGTAATTTAGGTTGTATGCCGGGTAATTTCTTTTCAGGAATATAAATCCAAATGGTATCGTTGATATCGACCACCGGATATTGGAATACTTTTATTTTTGATGGGTCGAAGGTAGCATCAGGTGGCATGGCTGGAATACCTGTGCAAGTGCCTTGCGTATTGAATTGCCACCCGTGGTAGCAACACTGAATCGTATCATTTTTGAACCAGCCATAAGAGAGCGGCACACCTCTATGTGGGCAATTGTCGCGCAATGCGAAGGGTTTGCCACTGGCATCTCTTCCAAACACAATTTTCTCTCCGCAAATTTCTTTACCAACAAGTTTTCCGTTTTTCAGAAAAGATCCATGAAAGGCGAGGTACCAAAGGTTTTTGAGAAAGAGAGAGTGGTCTGTGGACATTATCGGTTTAATTTATTCTAATTCTTTTCTAATAAAAGTTCTGGCGGCACTCGTAGTAATTCACTTAGTGGAGCAACCATCGAATAAGTTAGCTTTCTAGTACCACTCAATACTTTTGAAACGACACTCTTATCTCCCATAGCCTTTATAAGATCTGACTGCTTTAATCCCAAATCGTCCATTCTCGTCTTAATTATATGTATTGGGCTTTTTGCCATTGGAAGTTCCCATCCTTTCTTCTTCTCATATGCTTCAACTAAAATAACCAAGGTTTCCATCAACTTTCCCTCGACCGAATTAGGTAAAGGGTCTTCTTCCATTAATTGGTCAACTTTAGCCAAATAACTTTTGTAATGACTCTCCGTTCGAACAACACTTATCTCCAAATCGTTTTTCATATAGTTATAACATCAATCCTGTCGTATTCTTTGTGCGTACCAATGAATCGAATAAAACAAACTCCACCTCGATACGCTATTTTAACTACCAATCTAAAATTGCCACCCATAATGTCGAACACTACTCTATTGTTGGCCACGATACTCGCTTTCGGATAGGTTGCCTTTACCGCGTTCGGAGATGACCAATTTGCTTTTGTTGCAACACTATACCATTCTTCTAATTCATTTCTACAATTGGCATGCTTTAGCCAATATTCCTTTAACGTCCTCTTAGCAATAATCCTCATTGAGCGATACAAAGTAAATAAAAAGTTGACAATATGTCAACTTAAATCTAACCTCAGTTTAACAAACACAGGCTCGCGAAACATTTTATCAGGCGCATGGCGTGTGAATCTGATCTCGGCAATTAGGAGAGGTTCAATCCAGCTGATAATTTCTGCGTCAAATACTTCGCCCCCTGAAAGTCTTGTCTGTTTTGTTTCTTTGCTCGTTTTCAGCGAAGCTGGTTGCACGCTATGTTAGTATCCTTTTTCTATACTTTACCGAATTAACTAATATCCCATAGAAAAAAACATAACGAGATTGCTCAGCGCAATTTGCCGTTTGCCAATGGAAACCCTGTATGATTTTTTGACCATTGAGTTTGACTTGGATTAATTTTTAAAATTCAATTCTCAATCCCACCGGGCAATGATCTGATCCAAAATATTCGTTGTAGATCAGGGCATCCTTTACTTTGGGTAGCAATTTTGAGTTCACCAGAAAATGGTCGATCCGCCAGCCAATATTTTTCTCTCGACCACTAAATATCTGATTCCAATAAGAAAATTTTTGTTCTTGTGGATAGAGATGGCGAAAGGTATCCACAAACCCAGCATCGATTAATTTACTAAATCCATCAATCTCTTGTTGGGTATAACCAGCCGATTTATTATAATTTTCCTTGGGTCGAGATAGGTCAATTGCTTGGTGTGCAACATTAAAATCACCACACGTGATCACTGGCTTGCGCTTATTTAGCCATAACACGTAGTCTCGAAAAGAATCATCCCATGACTGGCGATATTCAAGGCGAGCCAATTCTGATCCAGAATTCGGTGTGTAAACTGTAACCAAAAAAAAGTTTGTGTATTCGACCGTTGTAACTCTACCTTCTTGATCAAATTCTTCCATACCAATATCGTAGGTAACTGAAACGGGTTCTTCTTTTGTTAAGATTGCAGTTCCCGAGTAACCCTTTCTTGCTTTTGACCAATTTGCGAATGACTTGTATTGAGGTAATAGTTCCAATGCTAACAATGTCTCTTCTTTCGCAGCTTTTGTTTCTTGCAAACAGATTACATCTGGATTCATCGCGTGTACATTCTCAACAAAACCCTTCTTGACGATCGCACGAATGCCGTTCACATTCCACGAAACTAAATGAAGATTTCCCATCGATTAAAAGTGATAACGGACAAACGCTTCCATAGCCTCATACTCGGCCAAGCCCAATTCATTGTAACCTTGTGCGGTAGCATGATTTCGATCTTCTGCCCGCACCCAAAATTCTCGCTTGTCATTGCCCGGAAAAACCGCACTGTCCTTTTGTGATTGATGTTTGAACACCGCTCTGCGCTTGCGCATGAGCTCATCGGGGCTGAGTGGCACCGCCATTTCTATCTGATCAATATCCCATTCTTGCCAAGCTCCTCGATACAGCCACAGGTAGCAATTTTTCATCCAGTCATTTTTCTTCAGCCGATCTACGGCTTGATAGATTGCCGCCAAACAAACGCGATGCGTGCCATGAGGATCCGACAAATCTCCCGCAGCATATATCTGATCGGGCTTAATCTGTTCGATCAAATCAACAATGAGTTGAATATCCTTCTCGCCCAACGGCTTCTTTTTTACTGCGCCCGTTTCATAGAAGGGCATGTCCAAAAAATGAGCCTGTGAATCGGGAATACCAGTGTAACGACAGCCAGCTTTTGCTTCTCCCCTTCTGATCATTCCCTTTATTTTCATCACCTCTGCGCTATCGATGTCGCCCGGCTTTTTTTCTTTGATGTCTTTCACGATTTTATTGTAAAAGTTCTCACCATCGGCCTTACTCAATCCAAAAGACAAATTGAAATCGCGAACAAAATCAGCGAATCGAATAGCATCATCATCGAACACCGCAATATTACCCGAAGTCTGGTATGCCACATGTACTTCATGCCCTTGATCAACTAGCCGGATGAATGTTCCACCCATTGAGATTACATCATCATCAGGGTGTGGACTAAATATGATAACTTTTTTTGGAAATGGCTTCGCCCGCTCGGGTCGATTGGTATCATCTGCGTTAGGCTTGCCTCCAGGCCACCCTGTGATGGTGTGTTGAAGCTGACCGAATACTTTAATGTTTACTTGATAGGCCGAACCAAACTCAGTGAGGATGTCACCCATACCGTGTTCCATGTAGTCATGATTCGTAAGTTTTAAAATTGGCTTTTTCATCTGCTGACACAACCACACAATCGCCTTTCTAATTAACTTTTCGTTCCAATCACAATTGTCTACCAGCCACGGTGTATTTACAGCAGTAAGCTGAGAAGATGCTGCTTCATCTAAGATTACAACCGCATTGGAATGTTTCTGCAAAAACGTGGACGGTATCTGATCGGTAATAGGCCCTTCAACTGCCTTTTTCACAATCGCCCCCTTGCCTTCGCCCCAGGCCATCATGATCACCCGTTTCGATTGCAAGATCGTGCCAACGCCCATGGTAATCGCCTTCGTGGGTACATTCTCCTCGCCAAAAAAATCACTGGCTGCATCAATGCGTGTCACTTGATCCAACGTGATTAGACGAGTGGCAGATCGCTCCGAAGAACCCGGTTCGTTGAAACCAATGTGACCATTGCGGCCGATGCCCAGCA
>JBBSCN010000115.1:0-10281 GCA_038250265.1 Cytophagales bacterium
CCACACAAGGAGCCTACAATGGTATCGTGCCGAAAATACCAAAACGAAGAATTGAAGAAGTAACGAAAAAGTCAATACATGAGTGGAAGGAACTTTTGAATAATGACTTTGAGGAATCCGTTTTTAAGAAGTATCCGGTGATTAGCGAAATCAAAAATCGGCTCTACGCGCAGGGAGCGCTTTACTCCAGCATGACTGGTTCTGGCTCTTGCGTTTTTGGATTATTTGAAAAGCCAATTCAATTGAAAGTGCAATTTGAGGGGATGGGTTATTGGAGTGGACTTTTGAATTAGTTTCCTTTAGTTTACTTTTTTCAGCGGATGAATTAAAACCACAAGTGTAAGCTTTCGCTTTCGACTTGTGGCTTGAAGCTGGTTATTCTTCCTCTTTCTTCACGTCCGCCCCGCCAGCAATCTTTTCTTTGATCTTCTTTTCCATTTCGGCCATCATCTCAGGATTGTCTTCAATCAATTGCTTCACGCTGTCGCGGCCTTGGCCCAATTTGTTTCCGTTGTAGGAAAACCACGAGCCGGATTTTTGGATCACATTTAACTCCACACCCAAATCAATGATCTCTCCTGCTTTTGATATCCCTCGTCCATACATGATATCAAACTCTACCACTTTGAATGGAGGCGCGACTTTGTTTTTTACAACCTTCACCTTTACCCGGTTTCCCGTAATGTTATCAGCGTCTTCTTTGATCTGGCCAATTCTTCTAATGTCCAACCGTACGGAAGCATAAAATTTCAACGCATTTCCACCAGTAGTAGTCTCAGGGTTACCAAACACAATTCCAATTTTCTCACGGAGCTGGTTAATAAATATGCAAGCGCAACCAGTTTTCGAGATAGTACCTGTTAGTTTACGAAGGGCCTGAGACATCAGACGAGCTTGCAGTCCCATTTTGCTTTCGCCCATTTCACCTTCCAACTCTGCCTTTGGAACTAGCGCGGCCACCGAGTCGATAACGATAATGTCAATCGCGCCTGAGCGGATCAAATGTTCGGCAATCTCCAATGCCTGCTCCCCATTGTCGGGCTGAGAGATAAGAAGGTTCTCTGTATCAATACCCAATTTCTCTGCATAACTTTTATCAAACGCATGTTCGGCATCAATAAAAGCTGCCAAACCGCCTTTCTTTTGTGCCTCGGCAATGGCATGAAGAGTAAGGGTTGTTTTTCCCGAAGATTCAGGGCCATAGATTTCAGTCACCCGTCCGCGCGGAAGACCGCCAATTCCAAGGGCAATATCCAAACCAAGCGATCCCGTAGAGATAGCTGGAACATCGCTCACTTTTTTGTCGTTCAACATCATTACAGTCCCCTTTCCGTAAGTCTTTTCCAATTTGTCAATGGTCAGTTGCAGGGCTTTTAGTTTTTCTTTTGCGTCACTCATATTAGTTAATTGTCTTTTTGTGGTTGCCGGCCTCAATTTACCATCTAAAAAATGACTTTCGAAGATAAATTCAAATGCTAAATTAATTAGTATTTGCTAAAAAACAAAGTATCCGCAAAATATCCTCGCAATAATCTTCAAACAAGGTTAATTTGCGGCTTCTATGCTAAAGAAGGTTGTTTGGGGGCTGTCTATAGCCGCTTTGATCTTGCTGGTTTGGAACTGGTCGCTTATTTATTACGGCATCCGTCAAGGTATTGGCCAATTGGAGATTGTTTGGAACGCAAGGCCGGTTCAAGAATTTTTGGATGACCCAACATTTCCCGATTCCCTGAAGGCGAGATTGCGGCTGATTGATGAGGTGAGAAAATTTGCCATCGATTCACTTGGCCTGAAGGATACGGAAAACTATAAAACGCTGTATGACCAAAAGAACAAAGAGATCATGTGGGTCGTGCAGGCCTGTGAGCCTTTTGAGTTGAAACCAAAACTCTGGTATTTTCCGATAGTCGGGTCGGTTCCGTACAAAGGCTTTTTTAGTAAAGACAAAGCGTTGACACTCCGCAAAGAACTGGAAGAGGAAGGATATGATGTAAGTGTGCGCAATCCGGGCGGCTGGTCAACGTTGGGCTGGTTCACCGACCCAATTTTGAGCGGGATGCTGAGCCGAAGCGAGGGAGACTTGGCCAGTCTTATCATTCATGAGATGGTTCACGCAACTGTTTTTGTAAAGAACGATGTAGACTTCAATGAAAACTTGGCTGATTTTATTGGCGACACTACGGCCTATGATTTTTTGCGCTACCGATTTGGAAGTGATTCGAAGCAGTATTTGGAATACCGCCACGATGACCAAGACTATCGAAAATTTACGCGGCATATTTTGCGTGGAACTGTTTCGTTGGACAGCCTCTACCAAGCGATCCAGCCAGAGCCTTCCATCAAACGCAAAAAGGAAATGAAGGAGAAAATGATTCTCACAATCATCTCTTCGATTGACACGCTAGGTCTTTATGAAAAGAGAAGTTCTGATAGACTGAAAAAACGCCTTCCGAACAATACTTTTTTTATGTCCTACCGATTATACAAGTCCAAACAAACAGCCTTTGAAAACGAACTTGACGCAAAGTTTAACGGCAATATGAGAGCTTATGTGCACTATCTCAGTTTAAAGTACCCGTTTCTTTAATGAGTTAGGTTATTAAGTAATTGTTAAGTTCTTAACATTGGTTTTTAAATGGCTTAATTAACGTCTACTTTTAATCCGCAATTAATCATGCATAGACTATGGCCAATAAGCCAACTCAGAAAGTTTTGGTGGTAGATGACGAAGAGCCGATTTTAGAGTTACTCAAGTATAATTTAGAAAAACAGGGCTATGATGTGCGCACCGCGGGTGAGGGGTCTGAGGCGGTGGACATAGCCAAAAAATTCCATCCTGATTTAGTGTTATTGGACATCATGATGCCCAAAATGGATGGAGTGGAGGCTTGCAGGCAACTGCGGGCTATGCCTGAATTGGTGAATACATTTATAGTTTTCCTTACGGCACGTGCCGAAGAATACTCTGAGATAGCCGCTTTTGATGGCGGAGCAGACGACTATATACTCAAGCCCATCAAGCCACGGGCTTTGATGAGCCGCATCAGTGCTATTTTCCGCAGGGATTCGAAAAAGAAGTCTTCCTCCTCTCAGGTGAAAGCGGGGGACTTAATCATCGACCGCACCAGCTATACCGTAAAGGTGAACAACCGCGAGGTGAGCTTGCCCAAAAAGGAATTTGAATTGCTGTTTTTCTTGGCTCAAAATCCCAATAAAGTTTTCAACCGTGAAGAATTATTGCAAAATATCTGGGGATCGGATGTTTATGTTTTGGCGCGCACGGTAGATGTCCATATCCGAAAAGTGAGGGAAAAAATTGGCGAAGATTATATTACCACCGTAAAGGGAGTGGGGTATAAATTTAACATGGGCTAATCACTTCTACGTCCCGGTAGTTTCTAAGCTTCTGATCATTTTTGTACTTTGCACGCCATTAAATTAGCGAGATGATTTATAGTGCTCGTACGTTGGCGTTATTATTGGCAGCCTCCATTGCTATTGTCACGGCATTATTTTTATCGTTGATCGAGAATGTAGATCGCAGCGCGCTGCTGGTGGCTGCGATTATCAGTTTTTCGGCTTCCTACATCCTCACGTTTGTTATTCTGGAATTTTTGATTTTCCGGGAGATCAATAAAATTTATAAAATGCTGGGCAAGCTGAGAAAAAAAGAACTTTCGGGGATTGCTAAAGAAAAGTCGGGAGCGCTCAATCCGCTGCAAAAAATGAATGAAGAGATTTTTTCTTTTGCCACGCTCAAGCAAAAAGAAATTGATGAGCTTAAAAAATTAGAGGCCTTTCGCAGGGAATTCATTGCTGATGTTTCGCACGAACTAAAAACTCCGATTTTTGCGGCACAAGGATTCGTGCACACATTACTAGATGGAGCGGTGAATGATAAAAACGTTCGCGGCAAGTTTTTGAAAAAAGCGGCCAAGAGCTTAGACGGGCTGGATGAATTGGTGCAAGATCTCTTAACGCTTTCGCACCTAGAAACAGGTGATATAAAGATGCACTTTGAGCAAATTGATATGCGCAAGCTGTGTGATGAAGTGGTGGAACAATTTGAAGAAAAAGCTGAGCGCAAGAAAATAAAGGTAAGGGTGTCGGCCGATCATCATGCCAAGATTTTTGTGTTTGGCGATATGAAAAGACTCTCGCAAGTCATCACCAATCTTGTATCGAATGCAATAAAGTACAGTGTGGAACACGGTGAGGTGGCGATCACGTTTGATGTAGGCAAAAAAAATGTGACCACGTTTATCGCGGATACTGGCGAGGGCATTCCGGCCAATCATGTACCACGAATTTTCGAGCGATTTTATCGAGTGGATAAAAGCAGGAGTCGTGAGAAGGGCGGTACGGGCTTGGGGCTAGCGATTGTGAAACACATTTTGGATGGCCACAATACCAAACCCGAAGTGCAAAGCACCGTGGGCAAAGGCTCGATATTCAGTTTCAAACTGCCGCGTGCGAAAATAGAAGAGGGCGATTTTGCAGAAGCATCGTAGATTTGCCGCGTGAAAACACCCAAGTTTAAATTTAGTGATTCCATTTTATTTGAAAATCAAGATTACGTCCTGATCAACAAGCCTCCCTTTATTTCTACGTTGGACGATCGGAATGAAAACCTGAATATCTTATTAATGGCCAAACAAGTCTTTGATGATGCACAGGTTTGTCATCGCTTGGACAAGGACACATCGGGCGTATTGGCCATTGCCAAAAACCCAGAAGCATATCGGCATTTGAGTATGCAGTTTGAAAACCGCGAGGTTTTAAAGACATATCACGCTGTGGTGGATGGTATTCATTCATTCCAAGAAAAATCGGTAGAGGCATCCATCCTGAAATTAAATGACGGTACGGTAAAAATATCCAAAATAGAGGGTAAACCGGCTCTCACCTATTTCACTACCAAAGAAGTTTATAAACAACACACCTTGGTCGAATGCCACCCCATTACGGGTCGAATGCACCAGATACGCATCCATTTGCGGCTGCTGAAGGCACCGATTACGGGCGATGACGTGTATGGCGGCAAACCTTTTTTTGTTTCTTCGGTAAAAAGGGGTTTTAATCTGAAAAAAGAAACCGATGAGACTGCATTGATTAAAAGGATGGCACTTCACGCTTTTTCGCTCGAATTTGCCCTTTTAAACCATGAAACGATCAAAATTGAGGCTCCCTACCCAAAGGATTTTCAGGCGTTGGTTAAACAACTGGCCGAAAATAAGCGATAAACCGCCTATAGATTACCGAAATCCCAAAAATCAAATCATTCAGTGTTGGATATTCAGTTTCTTGAACCTACTTTTGTCTCCCTTTTTAAAAGGCAAACAGTTATTATTAGTTTCTAAAGCAAATACAGTGGATCACAATAGTTACAAAACGACCAACGCAAACAACGCAACCGCTGACAAACAGTGGGTTATCGTAGATGCGAAGGATCAAATCTTGGGCCGAGTTGCCAGCCAAATTGCTCGCGTATTACGCGGAAAGCACAAAACGAGCTACACCCCCAACACCGACATGGGAGACCACGTCATCGTTATCAATGCTGAAAAGGTAAAGATGACAGGAAAGAAAATGAACGATCGTTTCATGTTCTTTTATTCAGGCTTTCCCGGTGGACAAAAGCAAGTTTCGCCCCGCATGATGATGGAGAAACACCCAACACGATTAATGGAACATAGTATTCGGGGTATGCTACCTAAGAATACAATGGGTCGTCAATTGTTTAGAAGTTTGCACGTATATGCAGGCACCGAACATCCTCACGTGGCACAACAACCTAAAGAATTAAAGTTTTAATACATGGAGATAATCAACACTATCGGAAGGAGAAAGACCTCTGTAGCCAGGGTTTATGTGAAGCCGGGCAAAGGTCAGATCATCGTAAACGAAAGAGAACTAAAAGATTATTTCCCTTCAGAAATACTTCAGACTACTGTAAAGCAGGCGCTTACCATCACTAAGCAAGATGGTAATTACGATGTAACGGTGAGCGTAGAAGGTGGAGGTACCAAAGGGCAGGCGGAGGCTATTCGTTTAGGAATCGCCCGTGCACTGGTTACGATTAATAACGAAAATCGTCCTGCCTTGAGAAAGGAAGGATTGATGACACGCGATTCACGCGCGGTGGAAAGAAAGAAACCAGGTCGCGCGAAAGCAAGAAAGAAATTCCAATTCAGCAAGCGTTAATCGATAAGCATGGCAGAGACAATAACAACCCAGAGTTTGATGGATGCAGGTGTTCACTTCGGACACTTGACAAGAAAGTGGAATCCTAAGATGTCCGAGTACATCTATATGGAAAACAATGGTATCCATATCATCGATTTGAACAAGACCATGAAGTGCCTAGAAGAGGCAACTTATGCGATCAAGAATATTGTTCGTTCGGGTCGTAAGATCATGTTCGTAGCAACTAAGAAGCAAGCCAAAGATATTATCAACCAAGAGGCTGTTCGCCTGAACATGCCCTATGTAACGGAGCGTTGGTTGGGCGGTATGTTGACCAACTTTGCAACAATCCGCAAGTCGTTGAAGAAGTTAGCGCAGATCGACAAGTTGATGAAAGACGAGGCGTTCAATAACTTAGCCAAGCGTGAACGCTTGATGGTCACACGTGAGAAAGCAAAATTGGAAAAGCTATTAGGAGGTATCACTGATTTGAATCGCCTGCCAGCTGCATTGTTTGTTATCGATGTAAAGCGTGAGCATATTGCGGTGGCGGAAGCACAGAAACTAAATATCCCCGTGTTTGCAATGGTGGATACCAATTCAGATCCTTCTGATATTGATTTTCCGATCCCTGCTAATGATGATGCGTTTAAATCAATTTCAATCATCACCAATCATTTGAGCAAAGCCATTGAAGAAGCATTGATGGAGCGCAAGAAAGATAAAGAAGAGGCAGGGATGAAGAAGGAAGAGGAAGAGAAGAAAAAAGTAGACGAAGTAGGCCAAGAAGCATAGCCGAATCTTTTCACTAAAGTTTTATTCGTCCTGCTTTCCTAACCGGTTGGCAGGACGACCTTTTTAAAGCA
Source organism: Cytophagales bacterium (assembly GCA_038250265.1). Taxonomy (GTDB): domain Bacteria; phylum Bacteroidota; class Bacteroidia; order Cytophagales; family Cyclobacteriaceae; genus ELB16-189. The sequence continues at coordinate 7,053 of JBBSCN010000115.1, forward strand.
AGACAATAATCGTAATTCACATCTCGATAAGCTATCGGGACTAAAACTTTAAATAAATAAACACAAATGATTTCAGCACAAGATGTAAACAAGCTGCGCACCATGACAGGCGCGGGTATGATGGATTGCAAAAAAGCGTTGACCGAAGCCGATGGCGACTTTGAGAAAGCCATAGAAATATTGAGAAAGAAAGGCCAGAAAGTTTCGGCTTCCCGTTCGGACAGAGACGCGAAAGAAGGATCGGTGTTTATCAAAGTATCGGACGACAATACGGAAGCGATATTGATTGCGTTGAATTGTGAAACCGATTTCGTGGCGAAGAACGAGGAGTTTCAAAATTTAGGTAAGCTGATTGTTGAGACTGCTTTTGCAAAAAAGTCGGCTACCAAGCAAGCTTTATTAGCTGAGCAAGTTGGTGGGTTTACCCTTGCCGATAAAATCACAGAGTTGGTAGGAAAGATCGGAGAGAAGTTAGAAGTGAGTTCTTTCATTCACATGAAGGGCGAGGCGATTGTTCCTTACATTCACTCAGGAGGTAAATTGGGTGTATTGGTTTCGCTGAAAGGTGTAAACGGCAAAGATGTTACCCCGATAATTATCGGGGCAGGTAAAGATATTGGCATGCAGATAGCGGCCATGAGCCCTGTTGCGGTTAATGAGAGCGATGTAGACAAATCTTTGATTGAAAAGGAATTGGAGATTGCCAAAGCACAAATCATTGCAGAAGGCAAGCCTGAACACATGGTAGAAAAAATTGCGCAAGGCAAGTTGAACAAGTTCTTCAAAGAGAGTACGTTATTGCCACAGACTTTCGTGAAAGACAATTCTAAAACTGTTGCCCAATATTTGGATAGCGTAACGAAAGGACTAACCGTTGCCGAGTTCAAGCGGGTTTCGATTGGATAGAGTTTGTTTTTGAGTTTATAAAAAAGGAGCGATGAGCTCCTTTTTTTTTTAAGTGAACTCAATTAAATCGAAGCCGTTGCCGTTTTCCGATTTACATAACTATCCAGCCAATAGATCATGGCCATAGCAATGATCATACTGCCAATCACCACATATCCAAGAATATCATAACGCTCTAAAATGCCCGAAGGAGCTTGGATTACAATCAGCCCCGCTACAAAAGAAGCCACGCCTCCTGAAACTTGTTGAAAAGAAGAGTTGATGCTCATAAATGCACCGCGGTCGGGCATGGCAGGGATGGCCGATATCAATGTCGAAGAAGAAATCATTCGCGCGTTGATGCCAGCAAAGAGGATCACGTTTATTACTATACATATCCAAAGCGGAGTAATTCCCAATCGTGTGTAAATGGCCACCATGATGATGCTTACAACGGTGCCCATCGCAAACAATTTGAATTTACCAACGGTGTCTGCCAACTTACCAATCAGCGGGCCCAGCGTGATTCCAAAAATCCCTGTCACAAAATAGAGTGTTGGTAATTGCCCCATGGTAAGACCTAGGTTATTCGTGCTGAAAGCACTACCAAAGGGCATCAGCATAAAACCACCCGTGGCCAATAAGATGGTACTGAAAAAAGCACGGAGGTAAAGTTTGTTGGAAAGATTATTCGACAGATGTTTGAAGGCATTTTGTTTTACGTTGGCGGCCAGGTGTTGTGTAACCGGTTTCATGTACACTACAATGACGAGACCCAATAATGTTCCAAAGATGACAATCATCCAAAAAGGTGCATGCCACTCAAAGCGATTTGCCAGTATTAATCCAATCGGCAAGCCCAACACTTGGCTGGCGCCAAAAGCAATTTGCGTAAAACCCATTACGCGGCCACGAACTTCCAGTTTGAATAGGTCTGTGATGATGGCAAAAGTAACCGAGCTGATCACTCCCCCGAAAATTCCTGTGATGATCCGGGCGGCTAGAAGTAGTTTGTAAGTCGGGGCGATGGCGCAGAAAAAGGTACCGATCAAGAATCCAACAAAGAAAAACAATAGGAATTTTTTCCGATCAAAGTTATCGGCAAACCCCGCGGCCAACAAGCCCGAAGCACCTGCGCTAAATGCGTAGGCCGACACCACTAATCCAAATTGTGCGGGGGTGATGTTTAAGGCTGGCATCAGAATGGCGCCCAATGGCGAAAGCACCATGAAATCCAGAATGATAATGAATTGAAGAATAGACAACAACCCGATGATTAAAACTTGATAGGGAGTAAAAATTCTTTCTTTTGGTGCGGCCATGACTTGCTAGTAGAGATTGGAAGCCGTGAAGCAACCACTCTTTTGGCAGAAATCCCAATGAAATTTTGCCTATGGCTAAACCTTTAATTCATGTACATCCTCCCCTTTGGGAGACAATATCTGACAGTTAATTTCTCCTTCATGAGTCAAGTATAGTCTCCCTAAGCGGACGACACGGAGCAAAAATATTAACCGGACTTCTTCACCGATTTGGCGATCAGAATGATGGAGATCCCTGCGTGAACCAAGCTAAGAATACTCAGTGTGATTAAAAAGATCATGGCCGCGGAATCTGCCAATAAATTTTTGCCGACTTCGGTTGGATGAGATTCCATAAAATCAAAAAGTAGAAATAACCCGAACAGTAAATTGAAAACTGTTGAGGCTATTTCTAGGATAATGATGTTTCCGATCAGATTTCGATCAACGGAGTTCTTCAAATACCAAATGGAAATTGTAAATAGTACGACATTAAATAGAAGAAAAATGATCATTTTATACTAGCTGGTTTTTTCCGCCATCTTAAATACAATGTAGGAAAGCAGCGAAATTAGGAACGTGATAAATCCGTACAACACGGTAATCAATGCCACTTTCAATCCTCCACAGAGAACATTAAATGGAATCATTTCGGTCATTGCCTCTAGCGAGTTAAAGGCTGCGAACAAGCCTACTAATGTACCAAATGCTCCCCATGCCAATGCAAACCCACCAATATGTTTCAACAGTTCAAGTGGTTTTGTGGGTAGACTTTTCTTCGATATTAAATTGAAAAGAAGATACCCGATCAGGCATAGGTTTGTGATTAATAGAATGGCAATCGGAAACATGAAGGAGGCTCCTCCTTCCATGTGTAAATCGAACAGTGTGCTGGCGATCATGGTTGTAAAGTTTAAGTTTAGTTTTTGTTTCAGCAAGGTTACCAGGTATTTTACTTCCAAAAATTTTTAAAATGACAAGGGGTCGTTTATCTTAGGCATTCACATTTTACAAGTACCGATTTGGCGAAAGGGTTTTAAAAA
>JBBSCN010000116.1:0-10269 GCA_038250265.1 Cytophagales bacterium
AAATCGAGAAGGGTATTGCTGGCGTTCCCACAGCTTGGATTGCTACGTGGGGAAATGGAAAGCCGTTAATTGCCTTGGGTTCGGATGTAGATTGCATCCCAAAAGCATCTCAAAAACCGGGGGTAGCTTATCATGATCCTATCGTAGAAGGCGCACCGGGTCATGGCGAAGGACACAACTCAGGTCAGGCGCTTAATATTATTTCTGCATTGGCGATTAAAAAAATAATGGAGCGGGAGAAAATTCAAGGTACACTTATGCTCTGGCCTGGGATAGCAGAAGAATTGGTGGGTACAAAGGCATATTATGTAAGAGCCGGATATTTTAAGAATGTGGATGCTTGTATTTTTACCCATGTTGGCGACAACCTAAAAATCTCCTATGGCGATAATGGGTACAATGGATTGATCTCCGTAAAATTCAATTTTGAAGGACAAGCCGCCCATGCAGCGGGCGCCCCGTGGCGCGGAAAAAGTGCATTGGATGCAGTAGAGTTGATGAACATTGGCTGGAATTTCAGGCGCGAGCACCTGGAGTTAACACATCGTTCTCATTATGTAATATCGGACGGTGGAGATCAGCCAAATGTCGTCCCTTCCAAAGCATCCGTATGGTACTATTTTAGAGAACGGACGTATCCTGCTATCAAAGCTCTTTTTGACAAAGGAATGAAAACTGCGGAAGGCGCAGCGCTGATGACCGACACAAAATTCACCTATGAAATTTTAGGCTCAGCCTGGCCAGCTCATTTCAGCAAGCCATTAGCAGAAGTAATGTATAGTAATATCAAAAAAGTAGGCTTGCCAAAATGGTCAGAAGACGATCAGCTATTAGCGAAGGCAATACAACTAGAAATGAAATCCCCGAAGACTGAAGGCCTTGCCACAAAATTAGATACCATGGGCTTACCCAGCTCGGTAGGAATGGTAAACGTGATGGGTAGGCAAATGATGTCGATGGGCGGTGGTTCGGATGATATTGCTGATATCTCGTGGGCAGTGCCTACCATCAATTTAAATTATCCATCAAACATTCCTGGATTACCAGGCCACCATTGGTCGAATGCCATAAGCATGGCAACACCCATTGCGCACAAAGGAATCGTTTATGGTGCCAAAGCAGAAGCAATGACATTATTGGATATTTTATTGAAGCCAGAAATATTGGTAAAGGCAAAGGACTATTATACAAATGAACAAACGAAAGAACTTCAGTATACACCGCTGGTAGGAGAGAAGGATAATCCGGCTATATACCTAAACCAAAAAATTATGAGCGACTTTGCGCCCAAATTAAAAGCTACCTATTATGATCCATCAAAATATAAAAACTATTTGGAACAATTGGGAATCCAATATCCAACACTTCGGCCAGATCAGAAAGAAGCAGTGATGAAACTGGGAGTTAAAAAATAGGCAATCTAACTACTACCAAATTCTGTATTCTAAATTCCGTATTTTAAATTCTAAAATCAACTATGTTCACAGGAATTATTGAATCATTGACTACTTTAAAAGAAATCAGAGAAGAGGGAACGAACAAGCATTTATGTTTTAGTTCCTCTATTGCAACTGAATTAAAAGTTGATCAAAGCGTTTCGCATAACGGAGTTTGCTTGACAGTAACTAAGATTCAGGGCAACGAATATTGGGTGACTGCCGTGCAGGAGACGTTGATAAAATCAAATCTCGGAGAATTGAAAGTAGGAGCGGAGGTAAACTTAGAACGGTGTATGTTGAACAACGGCCGCTTTGACGGGCATATCGTGCAAGGCCACGTAGATCAAATCGGAAAATGCATTTCTGTAAAAGACGAAAAAGGAAGCTGGCTTTTTGAATTCGAATATGATCCTATCGTTGGAAATGTTACCGTAGAAAAAGGTTCGATAGCAGTAAATGGAGTTAGCCTCACCTGCTTCAATTCAAAGAAAGATGGCTTTGCTCTAGCGATTATTCCATATACGTATGAGCACACAAATTTTCACCAATTGAAGGCGGGCGACTTTGTAAATCTCGAATTTGACATTGTGGGAAAGTACATTAAGCGTTTGTTAAATAATGGGTGATCTACAAAAACTGACCCTTTCGGCAAAAATCAGTCGTTGCCAGCTAAATAGTTAAAACTCCTTTAGGAAACTGATGGAGTTTTTTTATGTCTGTTCTGCAGGTAGGATAAAAATCTGAAACCCATCCACCCGCACAAAAAACCAATTGTCATTCCAACCAAAATATCGCCCGGATAGTGAACGCCTAAGTAAATCCGTGTATAAGTCATCACCGCGGCCCATACGAAAACCAGACCGACCCATTTTACGTGATCGCGAAGTGAAAGCCAAACAAAACAAGCACCTCCAAAAGAAGTTGACGCATGCCCCGAAGCAAAACCGTAAAGTCCACCCCGATAGCCATTTACTAAATGGACAATTCCCTCTAAACTTGGCTCATGCGATGGGCGCAGCCTGGCAAAGAATGGTTTCATAAAAGAAGTCATAATTTGATCGGACACTAAAATAACCAGCAGCGCTGCCAGTACTACAAACCATCCTTTCTTTTTGTAAGTTTTGAAAACCAAATAGATAAGAAAAGCATAAACTGGGGTCCAAAAAAATGTCTTGGTCATCACATACATTGCTGAATCCAGCCCAGGAGTATGAAACTGATTCAAAAACAATAAAACCTGTGTGTCAATTTCTTTTAGATATTGTAGCATTTGAATTAGATCCAGAATTTGATTCTAGTTTTTTCAAATCTACAAATTAAAGCGACTCAAGTCATCGGCTGAAAATGCTTTAAAGAGGCTGTCGTTTGGGAGGGAAAATCTTGGCAATCGATAAAAGCCTGTTTATCTTTAACTTTTAAAGGTTTTAAGTCTATGGAACGTTTTGATCTCATTGTAATTGGAGCTGGTCCGTCTGGCTATGCCGCAGCCATGCGCGCATTGGACTTTAAGAAAAAAGTTTTGCTGGTTGAAAAGAATAAAGTGGGCGGTGCAGGCGTGACCAACGGAGCTCTTTCGTCAAAGACGTGGTGGGAGTTATCTCGGGAGGCTGCTGCTTTTCGCAAAAGCTTAAAACGGTATAATATTAAAGAACCTTCCATTAGCTACACAGAAATTCAAGCAGAGGTTGTAAAGGCTGTTAATGAAAGGAAGAATATGCTGGAAGAACACATGGATCAATTGCGCCACTCTCCTTATTCTGATTTACTTGAATTTAAAATCGGTGAAGCACGGCTTGTCAATCAGCATGAAGTAGAAATCACAATAGGGGCTCGTAAGGAAACAGTACACGGAGATTTCATCATACTGGCCACGGGGAGTAGACCCCGATATCTGCCGGAACTCCCAATAGACGAAAAGTTGGTGATGACCAGCGAGGGAATTGAAGGCATGAGCGATTTTCCAGAAAGCATGGTGATAGTAGGAGCCGGGGTTATTGGTTGTGAATACGCCACCATCTTTAGTGGTTTTGGTAGAACGAAAGTCAATTTGATCGACAAAGGAGATCGAATCCTTCCGTTTGAAGACAAGGATGTGGTTGACATCATTGAACGCAATATGGAAAACAACGGAGTGTTGATCCACCGTAACTCTCGTTTGCTAAATATGCGGATCGTGAACGGAAGAGTAGAATATGAACTGGAGTATACCGATGGTAGTAAGGAAACTTTCAATGTGGAGAAAGCATTGGTTTCAGTAGGTCGGGTCGCTAACCTAGAAGACTTATGGGATGACAAAGTAGGGATTGACATCACGAAGAGAGGTATACACAATAATGACACCCAGACAAACGTGTCCAATATTTATGCCGTGGGCGATTTAACAGCAGATATCTCGTTGGTAAATGTGGGGGAGTTGGAAGGCCGTTATGCGGTGGAAAAGATTTTTGGTCATCCGGATAGGAAACTGGTTTACGAAAACATCAGCACGATCATGTTCTTAAGTCCCGAAGTGGCAGGGGTGGGCTTGAATGAAATCCATGCCAAAGAGAAGGGAATGAATTACAAGGTTGTTACACTTGAATACAGCACTATCCCGCGGGCGATAGCCAAAAGAAATACGCAAGGCTTTATCAAATTACTTGTGACCGATGACGACCACATGAAAATCTTGGGCATGAAGGTCGTAGGCAATCATGCCAGCAGCGCCATTCAGGCCGTAGCTGTTCTGATTTCAATGGACAAGGGAATTGAAGAGTTAGCCGAGTGCGTTCACCCCCACCCGAGTATTACGGAAGGAATCCAAGAGTGTGTTCGAATGCTGATGGGAAAATCAATGTTCAAACCATCTGCTTTGAAAGGGAGAATTTCATGTAGGAGGTACGCTGACGGAAAGTATGACGATATCGTGTTTTAACACAAACTAACAATTTGTATATTTATTTTGCGCATATGCCAAAAGTAATTTTTCTGGTTATTTTATTAGCCGCCTCTTCCTGTTCAATTGAAAAACTTTATCAAAAGAGGTTGGATTATAAGTCGCGTGGTTTTGAACAAATTGATTTTGATGATCTGGCAAAACTCTACATGTCTAAGCCTGCTGACGAAAGAGAACTAAACATCGAGGGTATATATTCAGTTTCCAGTTTTATTGTTAAAAAGGGAAAACCGTTCTTGTCTTCGACCGAACGAGAAAAAGTGCTTAATCAAAAAGAGAATTACTCTAAGGTGGCTATTATTCGTGATCAAAAAAATTCAGATCGCGAATTTTTTGAAGTTCCTATTGACAAAGAACATCTTTCATCTTATTCTATTCGTGGGGAATTTCTCAAAGCGACTGAAGGTAATATTTTGGTGTATAAACATTTTGAGCCGAAGGGTAAAATACTAAACTATACGTTTACCTTCGATTCTGATAAAAGCATGTTGGAGGGAATCCGAACAGAGGTAAACGGTTCTTCTACCATTACCTACAAATTGACGTACTTAAGATTATATCCGAAGCGCAATCCGATTGAGGTATCTACAAAGTAAAAAAAGCTAGCCTTTCGAGCTAGCTTTCTTTCTGTTAAACATCTTACTTAACAAAACTCGTCAAACACCTCTACCAAGTGCTGGCCGATCATTTGTGAATTTCTGCCTTCAATGTGATGACGCTCAACAAAGTGAACCAATTCACCATCCTTAAACAGTGCAATGGCAGGAGATGAGGGAGGGTAGGGCAGTGTATACTCTCTTGCCTTAGCGACAGCTTCTTTGTCGACTCCCGCAAACACGGTTGTCAAATGTGCAGGTTTCTTTTCAGCGTTTTGAAGAGCCCATTTTATTCCGGGACGGGCAGCGCCAGCCGCACATCCGCATACAGAATTTATTACCAAAAGGGTAGTTCCCTTCTGATCTTTTAATTCTTGGTCAACAGCTTCCGCTGATTTCAATTCGGTAAAGCCAACAACGGTTAAATCGTTGCGCATAGGTGCTACTAAATGTTCTGGATACATAACTTACAATTTTTAATTTATGATTTGAGATTTTTAATTTATTGTCAGCGAAACCTTCTACATTCTATCTCCTAAATTCTATTTAAAACAGTATTACATAAATCCTAGTTCCAATTTGGCCGCCTCGCTCATCATATCTTGAGAATAGGGTGGATCAAAGGTTAGCTCCACTTTTACTTCGCTAACCCCCTCAATGGCTTTTATTTTCTGTTCTACTTCCACGGGTATTACCTCAGCCGATGGACAAGACGGAGAAGTTAATGTCATTAAAATAAATACATTGTTGACCGGAAAAATATTGATCTCGTAAATCAACCCTAACTCATACACATCCACAGGTATTTCCGGATCGTAAACTGTCTTTATAGCTGCCAATACCTTGTCACGAAGGTTGACTTCTGCTGTAGTAGTTTTTAGGGTAGAAATTTCTTCGTTCATTTACTTGGCAGCTAATTGTGTTTGGTACGCCAGCGCGTAAAATTTCATTTGCTTGATCATGGCGGCAAAACCGTTCGAACGCTGCGTTCCGATGAAGCGCTCCATCCCAATCTTCTTCATAAAGTACAAGTCCGAATTCAGAATATTTTCAGGTGTTTGTCCATTGAATATTCGTACCAACAGACTGACCAATCCTTTTGTAATTGCTGTATTGCTATCAGCAAGAAAATGAACACCACCATTCTCAATACCAGCAGCCATCCACACTTTTGATTGACATCCTTTTACTTCATTGGCCTCTGACTTTTCCTCAATTTTCATTTCAGGAAGTTTTTGCCCAAGCTCCATGATATAAAAGACAGTCATCTCCATATCCCCATCCAAAAGAGAGAATTCACTAATGATTTCGTCTTGTGCTCCGTTGGTGGTCATTTGTAAACAGCCTTCTCTAAATTGGTTACGCGGTCATGAAGCTTCGCGATATTTTCAACCTCTGTTGCGAGTTTAAAAATAGCCCTAGAATTCTCAACTGTTTGAATGTTAAGTTTGAAAATCTCCTTTTTCACATTGACCAGTTCAGCCTCAACATTATCCAGTTTTTGATTACTGCCTTTCAATTCATCAATCATTTCATCTTGCTTGATTAACGACTCGGCCAACTGTTCCACAATCCTACTTTCATTTTCCATAACAAAAAATTTAAGTTAAAAATTGGATAACTCTTTTCAATCCTTCAATCATCTGATCAATTTCTGCTTTCGTATTGTAAACCGCAAAAGAGGCGCGTACTGTTCCTTCCAACCCCAAGCTTTCCATTAGCGGTTGCGTGCAATGATGCCCTGTGCGTACTGCAATACCTCTGGCATCCAGCATTTGACCAATATCAAATGGATGGATCCCTTCAATGACAAACGACTGTACGCTTACTTTCTTGGAGGCTGTGCCGATCAATCTTACTCTTGGTAATGATGACAATTTTTCTTTTGCGTGAGACAATAAATCGTGCTCGTGCGCTGCAATGTTCTCTTTGCCTAATTCATTAATGAACAAAATTGCTTCTTTCAAGGCCACTACATCTGCGATATTCGGAGTGCCTGCCTCAAATTTGTAAGGAAGATCATTGTAAGTGGTTTTGGCAAAGGAAACGTCTTTGATCATTTCACCCCCGCCCATATAGGGAGGCATTTTTTCTAATAGCTCTTTCTTGCCATACAAAACACCCGTACCAGTTGGGCCATACATTTTATGAGATGAAAAGCAATAGAAGTCACAGTCTAGCTCTTGCACGTCTATTGGCAAATGGGCAGATGCCTGTGCGCCATCAATCAACACAACCGCGCCAACTTGATGTGCCAACCAAATTATTTCCTTTACGGGATTGATCGTGCCCAAGCTATTGGAAGCGTGGTTAACGGCTACTATTTTAGTCCGGCCGCCCAGTAATTTTTTATAATGATCTAAATCAATTTCTCCTTCCGGTGTGATGGCAATTACTTTGATCACTGCCTTTCTCTCTTCAGCAATCAGTTGCCAAGGAACAATATTTGAATGATGCTCTAGCCCAGAGATAATGATTTCATCTCCTTCTTTCAGAAAAGTTCTGCCATAGGAGGAAGCCACCAGATTGATACTTTCGGTTATTCCTTTAGTAAAAATAATTTCTTCAACGTGCCGGGCTTGGATAAATTCTTGACTGGCCAAACGCGTATTTTCGTAAGCGCGTGTTGCTTTTTCTGCCAATGTGTGAATACCACGATGGATATTCGCATTGTATCCCTCGTAATAATCAGTAATTGCCTTGATTACTCTTTTTGGTTTTTGGTTAGTGGCTGCGTTATCAAAATAAATCAGTGGCTTCCCATTCACTTGCTGATGAAGAATGGGAAATTCTTCACGGATCTGTTGGATATCTATACCGGTAGCTAGCAGTGTACTCATGTCAAAAGTTTTTATGAAGCCTTTCTGAGATCAATTGGTCTAGGTAGGCTTTTAATGTTTCATTTTTTATCGAAGTCAGTACGTCTAGCGCAAAAGCATACAACAGCATGGCTTTGGCCGATTGATGGGGAATACCTCTTGCCTGCAAGTAAAATAAAGCTTCTTCATCCAGCTGACCAATAGTGCAACCATGTGAGCATTTTACATCATCGGCCCAAATTTCTAACTGAGGTTTGGTGTTGATGGAAGCTGTTTCGCTCATCAAAATATTTCTGTTAGATTGAAACGCATTGGTTTTTTGCGCGTGTGGGCGAACGTAAATCTTTCCGTTAAAAACTCCTTTCGAGTTTCCATCCATGATGCCTTTGTACAATTCGTTGCTGAAAGAATTGGGCTTTTGGTGATCGACTAAGGTATGATTATCGGCCAACGTATTTCCGTTCAATAGATACAAGCCATTGAAATGCGATTCGCACTGCTCTCCGTTTATTAAAATGGTCAAATTGTTTCTGATGAGTTGCCCATCCATCGTTAGCGTAAAGGTGTTAACCTTGCTAGCGTTCAATTGTGAAATCGTGGTATTTGAAATTTGATGAATTTGCCCGTGGTCGTTTTGAATTTTACAATAATCAAACTCAGCATTTTCCTTTACAATAATTTCTTCCGTGAAAGTATGTAAGCACGATTGTTCGCCCATTGAATCTGATTTTTCAACAATCGAAATCCGGCTTCCTTTTTCTACAATGGCCAGTAACTTAGTATGGGCTATTACTTGCTTATCATTTGCATCGTTGATGTGAAGAATCAATAATGGCTTTTGAACGATGGTGTTTTCAGGAACGTAAATAAAAATCCCTTCTTGGTAAAACGCAGCGTTGAGTAATGCGAATGAATCCTTTGATTTATCAACAGAACCTAAATGGGTTTCAATTTTCGCTTTCGCTGATGATGATGCATCTGCAAAAGAAGTTATTACTACATCTTTTTCGAGTTGATTGATTTTAGAAAGGGCTGTAGAATACTTTCCATTGATTAAAACAATCAGGTTAGCCTCCAATCCTTCTATCAGAAAAGGCTCCACACTCGATAGGGTAGACGGAGCGATGGCATGATCCCACTTGATTTTTTTTTCTAAGAGTTTTGTGATCGGAGTAAATTTATATTCTTCCGATTTGCTCAAGGGAAATCCTACTTGTTCCAAGTTATTTAATGACTTTTCCCGGGTGTTTTTATCCTCAGCGGTCAGCAGATCAAAGCTGGCGAGTATATCCTTGAAAGTAAATGTAGCGGTAGTGGGTGTCATAAGTTAAACTAAGGCTGCTTCGTTTTTAATCCAATCATATCCTTTTGCCTCCAGTTCCTTTGCTAATTCTTTAGTTCCCGATTTTACAATTTTGCCTTTGTATATAACGTGTACAAAGTCAGGCACGATGTAATCCAACAACCGTTGATAGTGAGTAACCACAATAGTTGCATTGTTTTTTGAGCGGAGGGAATTAACTCCGTTTGCTACAATCTTCAACGCATCGATATCCAAACCAGAATCGGTTTCATCCAAGATGGCCAGCTTAGGTTGCAACATTGCCATTTGAAAAATTTCGTTTCGCTTTTTTTCTCCACCAGAGAATCCTTCGTTTAAGGACCGGCTCAATAACGACTGGTCAATCTCCACCAGCTTCATTTTCTCTTTCATCAACTGGAGAAAAGCAACTGCGTCCAATGAACTCTGACCACGGTAGTGGCGGATTTTATTTACTGCTGTTTTCATGAAATTGATAGTACTCACTCCCGGAATTTCAACTGGATACTGAAACGCGAGAAAAATCCCTTCTCCAGCGCGATCACTTGGTGCTAATTCTAACAGATTTTTCCCGTTAAATTCAACTTCACCGGCCACAACCTCATAATCTTCTCTCCCCGCCAGCACAGAAGCAAGGGTACTTTTACCAGAACCATTTGGGCCCATGATAGCATGTACTTCCCCTGCATTCACCTGCAAGTTAATCCCGTTAAGGATTTGCTTCTCACCGATCTTCGCTTGTAAATTCTTTATCGTTAACATGTTAATAAAGTCAAAATTCTAAGTTCAAGATTTAAAATCAACCAACACTTCCTTCCAGCGTCAATGCCAATAACTTCTGTGCTTCTACTGCGAACTCCATGGGCAGCTGATTCAATACTTCTTTAGCGTAACCATTGACAATCAGCGCAACTGCCGCTTCCTCATCAATGCCGCGTTGTAGGCAATAAAAAATCTGATCTTCTCCAATTTTAGATGTGGTGGCCTCGTGCTCAATTCGAGCCGTTTGGTTTTCAACATCAATGTAGGGAAATGTATGTGCCCCACACTGATCGCCCAACAAAAGAGAATCGCATTGTGAAAAATTCCTTGCATTGGAGGCGCGCTTCATAATGTGCACTTGACCTCTATAACTATTTTGTGATTTACCTGCCGAAAT
>JBBSCN010000117.1:0-10180 GCA_038250265.1 Cytophagales bacterium
AAATCTCCCCAAGGGCTATGAAATTCCCGCGCCACATATTGGCTAGCATGCCAGCCTTGAAAATCATACTCGGCTATTTTCGGGTACCATTGCGTCATCGAATAGGCAATTCCCTCGCGGTTGTTGCGCCCACTTCTTCTGATTTGATTGGGAACTTGTGATTCAAACTTCATATCAAATACTGACTTCGACTTCGGGAGCATCGGCTTCGCCAAAGTCACCTCTAGGATAGTGCCAACAACTTGGTAGGAAAGATCTCTGCCATCTTGTTTTAGCGAAAGGATATGTTGGTATCCGATCTCATTGTCCTTGAGTTTGGAGATTCGATCCATCACCCGTCTGTCAGGATCCGGCAAGTTCCGCGAGCGCACATCCATCATGCTCCCGGGTTGAAAAGCATTAAAATATAAATGATAGTAAACTTTGGTTAGTGTGTCGGGTGAGTTGTTGTAATAAGTGAGTTGTTGACTTCCCGTTAACTTGTGGATGGCTACATCCAATTTCACATTCATGGTGTATTCCACCCGCTGTTGCCAATAATCTCGTTGCGCGGATGCAAATTGAATAGACAATAAAAGCACTAAAGTCAATACCTTACCTTTCATAAAACCCATGTTAATTGACTGGCAAAGTATTCAAAAGATGGTAGGAACAAAAGCCGTTTTATTTTCCGGCCGATTTTAAGTTGATCAATTTGGAGATTGTGACTCCCGTAAAGCTGTTTTCCGGTAAGGACGAACTTTCTCCGGGCAAGGCCACCGGCCAATTATAAGTGTAGGCAACCGTTAGCGACCAATTCTTCTTGGTAATTCTTAACGGAAGCGTTAAAGCATAGTTCATAAGGCCAAACTTATTTTCGTTGAATTGCGTCACCAACGGCAATCTTCTAGCAGATCGAATTACTGTTTGTTGACTGAGTTGGACGGAGGTAATAGTTGCACTTCCAAATAAAACTTGGTAGGAGGGTGTAAATGAAATCCGATCCAAACCAATAAAATTATATTTCCGCAAAGAAACTACAATTCCGGGCGCAAGGCGATGTGCATCTTGCCGGCCAAAGTAATAAGAGTAGTCGATCCTTAACGTGATGGGTTTAAAATCAATGAAATTGGTAAAGCCGAGCATGTTGGTTAGCGGTGTTTCAACATTGATGTCGCGGTTGTTATAGATCAATCGATCATACGTGGCAAGAAAAGAATAGTGCTTTGAAAGCATTTTCAAGTAGCCCAACGAGGCAATGGACAAGTATAAATTAGGATTGTATTCTTGGCTCCAATAGGAACTTAAATCTAGAAATAACCCAGTCTTATGGTAGTAGGATGCGCCAACTGATGCCCCGTATTGATTTATACCAATTGTTCTTCCTGCCGAGATAATATTAGTGTTGAAGCCAGCGCGAATTGATAATGAGGAGCTTACTTCGACCTGCGATTTCAGTAGACTATCAATCATTGTAAAGATTGACAGTGAATCAGAATAGCTAAAAATAGAATCGAGTTGGGCGAGCGTAATTGAATCTGATAAAATTGAGCTTTTTTCATGCGGAATAGAGTCACGCACTTGAGCCTGGGTTACAAAAACCATTGCCATCCATAAGCTCTGGATGGCAATAAAAGCCTTTGTCTGAAAACGCATCTAGTTATTTTTTTCCCTCGCTCGTTGCTCAAGCCGGTTTCGGATGTTGTCGCGGTTTTCCTTTCTCATCTCCCGCATATCTTCGCGATCTTGCAGACGTTGAAGCAACATTCTTCTAAACTCTTCTTCTGCCTTTGGCAAGGTAAGCAGTTGCCGGGCAGAAATCACTTTTAGGAGACGCTCGGAATAATTTCTCTCCAAATCCAAATTTTGTTGTTTCAATTGCATCCCTAATTTTATCAATTCCTGATCGCGATCGGCCTTTGGCTTAGCAGGATCTTGGATTCTTTCTGCCTCGCGAAATTGCTTCCTCAAGTCCATTCGTTGCTCTGTAAATTCGCGATATACTGGCCAAAATTTCTCTGCCTGCGCAGGAGTCAGTTTTAGTTTTTCTGAAATAAGTGCGATCCGAGCCGCATTAATTTTCTCCAAGTTTTTAGGATCTTGTTTGTCGGGTAGGTTCACATCCTGTGCGCCCAAGCCAAAGATGCAGGACAGGATAAGAATGGTGAGCGTGATTTTTTTCATATCGTAAACTTAAAAGTTAAAATCATATTGTTGGACAATTTCATTGAGCGAGTCGGCACTAATTTCTTCTTGAGGTTGATAGAGTTTGGTGATGGCTGCGTTGGTAAATGAAACATTCTCTAAAATTTCTTCCGTAGTGATATCATCTGATTCCAAGTAAGCCAACAGCTCTGTAGCGGGCACTGAATCGAGGCTTGCAAAAACATCTTCCTGTTTTGATAGTTTATTGAAAACGGCCAATGAAATAATCCCCACCAAAAAAATAGGAACAGCAAGTTTCAACACAAAACTAAAATCAGGCAGCCAAGAAGACTTCTTTTCAACCGATTGAATTCTTGCCTGAATTCGCATGGGAAGGTCTTCAAAGTATCCATCTGGTACCTCAAATGACTGTTTCTTTGGTATGTCTTCTAAGCGTTTCATTTTACTTTTTTTATTTTAGGACATCTCTAAAAACCTTTGTGTTCTTCACCTCAACACTTTCCCTTCTCCATCTCGATAGCTATCGGAAGAGAGGGTGGGCGGAGTTTTTAAAGAGGCTCTTTATTATATCTAAGATTAACTTTTCGTTGCGAAGTTTAATCATTCTGCTAAAAAACTCTCTATTTTTTTTACGGCATGATGAAAGCTGGCCTTTAGCGCTCCCACACTTGTTTTTGTGATGTCTGCAATCGCCTCATAGGGCAAGTCGTCAAAGTACTTCATATTGAATACAAGTCGCTGTTTGTCAGGAAGTTTAAGGATGGCTTTTTGAAGCCTTTTTTGAATTTCATCACCATCAATGTCCATCGATGAATCAAGTTTGGCCGACAACTGTTCGCCCACATCTTCCAGCGGCAAAAAGAACCTTTTTTTCTTTTTGTTAAGAAAGCTAAGGCACTCGTTCGTAGCGATTCGGTAAACCCAAGTGAACAGCTGAGAATCCTCCCTAAAACCATCAATGTATTTATGGATTTTAATGAATACTTCCTGCGTCAAGTCATCGGCATCATCATGGTCGATCACCATTTTTCGCACATGCCAATAGACTCTCTGTTGGTATTGCCGAACTAACAGATTGAAGCCATAGCTTCGGGTATCTGGGTTGCGGATTTTCAGTAAGAGTTCTTGGTCTTCCAAACAGACTGACTTTTAGAAAGTTGAAAGTTAGACATTTACTTCTTGCATAGGTTTAATTCCACGACCCATCTATGACCAAGTAATTTCCAAGTATTGATTGTTACCGAACGCGTATATTTGAACAGTAAAAGTATGAGAAAACTCTGCATGATATGTTTTGCAATGTTGGGAGTTTCAGCCTGTGGGCCCGATCTGGATCCACAAAAGTATTTGATCAAAAGTATTTTGCTGAGCTCGTACCAAGAATATTCATTTGAGTATTTGGGAAATCGCCCTCAAAAAATGACAGGTACAGATTCGATACGATTCGACTATAAGTATTATCGAGATTCAACGTCAATTCGGCAATACAACCAGAGCAAATTAGTCACTAGGGTCCAATTGGTTTATTCGGGTAGTCAGCTAGTGAAATCAAAGATCAAATGGCAATTTGGGCGGATATCTTACAAAGATTCAATCCTTTTTTCCTATAGCGGAGAAAACCTTTCCAACTTTGTACACAGAGGCGGAACCTATCAAGTTGTTGTACAAAAGGGAAATGTGGTTAGTATGAAAAGAGGAATCAATGTTGTCAGTGCCTCCTATACTGCTGCGTATGATCAAGTTGCAAATCCCTTAAAATCACTTTATTGGCTAGATCATCTTATTTTGCCCAGTGGAGCCACTACAACGCTACAGCCGTTGGCAATTGCCCGTTATTTTTCTGTCAACAATATTACTTTGGGCGTGGGTCAATTGTTGGGCGTAACAACAACACAACGATACTTTTATAATTACCTCCGCGGCATTTTGCCCAAAACCATTAACTACGAGATTGAAGATGCAAAAAGTAAAGTAACAGATTTGGTTTATGCGTTCGATATCCAATATGTCAAACGCGATCCATCAGCACCCTTACCGTAGGCCTCAGTTTAATTTTCCAAGCAGATCAACCAATTGCTCATATAGTTCTTTTGAGTGTGCCGGAAAATTGGCGAAGCGCAATTGCGATTTCTTTTTTTCTCCATAGCCGTCACCGGGATTAAATCCGTGCGATGAAAGATAGGAACTGATCCGTGCGGCATGCTCGCCACAATCGGCAACGATTACTGTTTTGGATTGCGCACTTACATCTTGAACAAAGGGTTTCATCAGTGTGTGAGATGAGAGGGCTTGATATAAAATAGCGGCTTTGTATTCTGTTTCCTGCCGGATTTTTTTTATTCCTATCCGCAAAAAATCTTCCACCACACAGCTTAGGAGATAAATACCAAGAACGTTTGGAGTTTCACTGGTCTGATTTTTTTTAGCGTTCAACAAAAGAGTTGGCAAGTTGTGATACGATCCAATAGAAATCCCTTTTGCCAGAAGCTTCTCAGCTTTTTCAATGCATCGCGGGTTAACCATCCACACGCCCAAACCGGCTGGCATGCCGAATCCTTTTTGAACAGAAAAGAACACGGAATCTACCTTGGTATAATCGATGGAAGGGTATGGGAGAGAAGAAACGGCATCTAACACGATCAATGCAGTTGGATTCTTTTCCCGCACCTGCAAAATAAAATCGCTGGTCAGAGAGACACCTGTGCTGGTTTCGTTTTGCGTCAGCGCGATTAGCTCAGTATCATACGTTGGGATTGAAAGGGATGAAAAATTTTGACCCAACGATGCTTCTATCTTTTGGGATTTTTTCCCAAGCTGCAAGGCGATCTCATAATAGCGATTGGAAAACGCACCATTTACAAGATGTGTGGACGAATTCTCCACTAAATTTTGAATGGATTTCTCCCAGATTTCGGTAGCAGAGCCCGTAAAGAAAATGTGATAGTCCGATGGGATGCTAAGAAGCTCTTTCAATCCCTCCGTTGCTTTTTGGAAAATAGCTTCAAATGCCTTGCTGCGATGTGAAAGAGACGCAATACCTTCCTTGAATGCTTTCTTTGCATGATCGGGCACCGTATAGAAAAGCTGAGAGGGTCCTGGGGTAAAATTGATTTGCATACTTCTTGAATAAATCGCAAGATAAAATCAAACCATTATAGAATCATTATTTATTTTTATCGCATTCGATTGTCGAACAATTTATCTGAAGGGTATCTCTAAAAACCTTTGTTTTCTTCACCTCAACCCTTTCCCTTCTCCATCCCGATAGCTATCGGGAGAGAAGGGTGGGCGAAGTTTTTTGATACGCCCTAAAATTAACAACTCGTTCGTTAGAAATTATTGACAATTTGCGTACGTTTGATCCATAATTCCCACTTGGATTTGGGATACGTTTGCTGAACCTAACAATTATACAATACCGGGTGAAGCGTTCGGACAAAATCAGGCCTCAGCTCCAACTTGTTGGAGCCCTCGCCCAAAAAGCAGGATAACAGTGGAAGGTCGCGACCAGAATGCAGCCCAAAACTTGTCTTTTATGGGGTTCAGAAACCACCACCAGATCCAGTGGGTTTTATTTTTTCAACAATGCTACAAGATTGCTTGTACTTCCAGCTCATTCACGACAACCAAAGTCGATTTGTCAATCATTTCGATGATAGATCTCCAATTTTTCTCAAAGAAGATATGCAGTTGGTTGATGGTAAAGTTCCCAAATTGAAAGTGAACCACTTTAACGGGATTGTTACTTAAGAGGCATCGTGTATAGAAGTCTGAATCTTTAGTGAGAATAATTAAGTTCTTTAATTGAGCGTAGTTCCAAATATTTTGATCACTCATTCTCGTGTCCAAATCGGAAACGAATTCGAATTAGGGCGAATTAAAGTATTTGAAATATAGAGGAAAATTTACAACAACTAAGAATTTGGCCATCCAATATCGTTAGGCAGGTATTCTAAGAAAGGTTTTATCCTTGTCGACCAGCAGGGAAGCAAATTGAAGGCAGGCATAGATATCCTCTCTTTCTAGATAAGGGTAGCTTTGAAGCAATTGGTCGAATGTTTCGCCAGCTGCTAAAAAATCTAAAATGGTTTTCACCGTAATCCGCATATCCCTGACAACGGGCTTGCCATTGCAGATATCTGGGTTCATTGTTATCCGATTTACGAAGCTTTCCATTTATCAAATATACAGTTTTGAACCCTTTTAATAGAGTACCCTAAACTTGATCGTGTTGTCAATCGCACGCATCTCCTTGATCATTTCTTTGTTGTACTCCTTGTTTATATCGGTGATTACGTAGCCAATTTGTTCATTGGTTTTCAGGTATTGACCAACAATATTAACCCCGTTAGTTGCCAAAATATGATTGATCTTAGCTAGAATGCCCGGGACATTGTTGTGGATATGAATCAGCCGATGGGCGTTTTCTAAGATTGGCAACGTCAGATTCGGGAAATTCACACTGTTGCTAGTACTGCCCGTGTTGATGTAGTCCATCATTTTTGACGGAACAAAATTGCCAATGTTTTCTTGCGCTTCGGAAGTGCTACCACCGATATGGGGAGTCAATAGGGTGTTTGGCAGCCCTCGCAATTCAGAAACAAATTCTTCATCGTTGCTGATGGGCTCGTAAGGGAAAACATCGACTGAGCATCCACCGACTGTTCCATTTAAAATGTGTTCGCGAAGGGCTTTGACGTCCACCACATGTCCACGGCTGAGGTTTAAAAAGATAACGCCTTTCTTCATCGCTTTAAACTCCGCTTCACCTATCAAATTGGCATTAGACTCCTTTCCGTCTACGTGTAGTGTGATGACATCCGCTAAACCCAACAACTCCTTTAGCGATTTGCATTTGGTTGCATTGCCCAAGGCTAATTTCTCTTCCTTGTCGTAGTAGAAAATTTTCATGCCCAAGTTTTCGGCTATCACCGATAGCTGCGCACCTATATTTCCGTAGCCTATGATGCCCAATTTCTTGCCTCGGATTTCAAAACTTCCCATTGCCGATTTGTCCCACTTGCCTTGGTGCATTTTCACCGACTTATCAGGGATGCCACGCATCAGTAAAATCATTTCAGCGATAGCTAATTCAACCACCGAACGAGTATTGCTGAAGGGCGCATTGAAAACCGATACTCCTTTTTTTGTAGCGGCTTTCAAATCAATTTGATTGGTGCCAATGCAGAAGGCTCCAATCACCATCAACCGATTGGCATTCTCAAACACTTTTGCCGTGACCTGTGTTTTTGAGCGAATCCCGAGCACGGAAATATTTTTTATTTTCTCACATAGTTCCTCTTCGTCCAAACCGGCCGGGAAGTTCTCAACATTAAACCCTTCTGCCTTCATCAGCTCAATGGCAACAGGATGGACATTCTCCAATAAGAGTACGTTGATTCTGTTTTTAGGATAAGAGATAGTAGTATTCAATTTATTTAGATATAAAAATTCGTCTAAGCTTGGTGTAATATGATCAGCTTTTGTCAGCACGCTTTCCCGTTCAATATTTTCAGTAAAGGCGTAGAATTTATTGGCTAGGCCTGCGTGTTTAATTTCGTAGTCTGTATAACCATCGCCAATTACATAGACATCGCCATTTAAGTTCAGGCGCTTCAGTTGTTCAACCTTTCCGTTGTTTGCTGAAAGTGGATTGTTTAAGTCAAAGCCGATGACTTTTTCCAACTCGTCAAAAATGAACTCATTCGCTAAAATATTTTCGGGTTTAATGCCGAATTCAGTTACCACCGGCTCGATGAATTCCCGAAACCCATTTGAGATAATATAGATGTTATCTGCATAGGTCGTAAAAAACTCCTTGTTGCGCTTAAATGATTCTGAGACCACGAGCTTCAATTCCTTAATCAAAGGTATTAGATGACGCTTTTCGGGTTGCAATATTTCCAATCTTTTTTCGATTGACTCCCGAAGGGATATCTTACCCTCCATACCCAAGTTGGTGATGTCAAATATCTTTTTTTTGATGGCCTCGCTATCTGGATGTTCTTTTACGATAATCTCAGCGAGTACATCGAAGGCCTCTACTTTTGTAAAAGTGCTGTCAAAATCGATTACGAAGTACTTATTTAATTTCATTTGCGATAAAGCGAAGACGCAATTTACTAACTCTTTTGATCGCATGAGGAGATTGGCGCGATAATCTCACTCAAATCTCAACTCGTCAAGGGCAGATTTTAATTCGCGCAAGGTCTTTTCATTTTTTAGACTTTTAGCCAATACGATTCCCCGCTCCAGTATTTGAATGGCCTTGTTTTGCTTCCCGGCAGCAACAAAAAACGTGGCCGCCACATAATAGGTTGGCAAATAGTCGGTGTGAATGGTTAAAAGTTCTTCAAAAAGATTGGCGGCCCGATCGGGTTGGGAGGTGGCCAGTTCCATGGCGAGGCCGAACTTGTTAAATGGGTCATGTGGCTCTTCCTTAATCCATTGTTCTAGGTTTTTGATTCGCTCGGGGTTCATTTCAATTTTTCGCTTTCCAACGACCTTAATTAAATTTTTATCCTTTATCTTGAGCCAAATTTAGGTTTCTATTGTTAAATGTCAGTAAATCATTTTCTTAGCCCAGTATATGAAGATTTTAGTTTGTATTTCTAACGTTCCGGATACTACCTCCAAGATCAATTTTGTAGATAACAGCACAAAGTTTGATGCCACTGGTGTACAGTTTATCATCGGGCCCTATGACGACTATGCCTTGGCGCGTGCCATCGAATTAAAAGAGGCAACTCCCGGCACCACGGTAACAGTGATCAATGTAGGTGGGGCAGAGACGGAGCCTACTATCCGCAAGGCATTGGCCATCGGTGCAGATGACGCCATTCGCGTAAACGCAGAACCAACAGATTCGTTTTTTGTGGCCTCTCAAATTGCGGAACATGCTAAGGAATATGACTTAGTGTTGATGGGGCGCGAGTCGATCGACTTCAATGGCGGAGTGGTACATGCCATGGTGGGCGAAATGTTAGGAATTCCTTCGTTGTCGCCAGTGATGAAATTGGAAATTGAAGGAACCAAGGTAAAGATGGAAAGGGAGATAGAAGGAGGCAAAGAACAAGTGGAAGCAAACTTACCTTTGGTAGCTGGCTGCCAAGAGCCAATTGCAGAGTGGAAAATTCCAAATATGCGTGGTATTATGTCGGCTCGTACCAAGCCTTTGAAAGTGGTCGACCCAACAGCCGTTGAGCAGACTGTATTGTTGCAGAAGTTTCAATTACCGGCCGCGAAGGGGGCTATCAAAATGATCAGCGCTGATAATGTGGCGGAGCTGGTCACGCTTTTGAAGACCGAAGCGAAAGTTTTATAGTTGTAAAAATAATATTCAATCATTCAATATTCAATCATTCAAAATTTAACTTATGCCAGTATTAGTTTTTGTAGAAACAGGGGATGGAAAAGTGAGAAAAACATCGTTGGAGGCAATTGCTTATGCCAACAAAATGGGAAGTGATGTTACCGCCATTGTGTTAGGGTCGGCTCAGATTGCAGAATTGGAGTCGCTCGGGAAATACGGTGCCAAAAAAGTACTTCATGTGGCCGATGCAAAACTAGATCAAGCTGTGATTCAAGTATACGCTTCGGTATTAACTAAGGCTATGCAAGATGAAGGCGCAGATATTTTAGTATTGGCCAATTCTTCATTGGGTACGCCTGTGGCGGCCAAAGTGGCAATCAAGACGAATGCAAGTTTTGCTTCGAACGTTGTCGAGCTCCCATCTACAACCAATGGGTTTGTGGTAAAACGGAGCATTTATACAGGCAAAGCATTTTCATTTGTAGAATTGAAGAATTTAAAGAAGGTAATTGCCATCAAAAAGAATGCGGCTGAAGCAAAAGAAATTGGCGGCACTGCGACTGTGGTTCCCTACCAAGTTAGTTTGAATGACGCTGATTTTAATACTACCATTACTTCTTCTGAAAAAGCAACCGGAGATATCTTATTGCCGGAGGCCGAGATTGTCGTTTCAGGAGGACGCGGGTTAAAAGGGCCTGAACATTGGGCTATTTTGGAAGAGCT
>JBBSCN010000118.1:0-10095 GCA_038250265.1 Cytophagales bacterium
CGATAGAAATTTTTGACGCGGATCATTGTTTCGACAGACTCTGGAACGAGGTAACGAATTGATTTATTGTTCTTGATGCAATTTCTAATGTACGTGGCCGAAATATCCAACAATGGAGCTTCTATCATCTTTACGTTCTCATGACGCTTTATTTCGGATTTTGTTACATCGAGTCGTGTCTGCCCGACTGAGTCATTCAGGCGGGCCTGCCCGAATGCCGAGGGCTGGCGGGCCTGCCCGAGTGAGTCATTCAGGCGGGGATAAACGTAAAGCCCAAACTGATCAAGAATTTCTTGATAGTTTTTCCAATTGGCAAAAGATTCGAGATTGTCTTCCCCGATAATCACTTTAAATTCTTTCTCGGGAAACTTTTCTTTGAGATGTGCCAGCGTATGGATGGTGTAGCTAGGTTTGGGCAGGTGAAATTCTACATCTGATGCTTCTAGTTTGTAATGGTCGGCAATGGCCGCTTTCACCAAATCAAATCGATCGAATTCATGGAGCAATCCTTTGCTGGGCTTAAAAGGATTTTGCGGAGAAACGACCAGCCATACTTTTGACAAATCTGTATTTTCTGCCATCACATTGGCAACGATCAGATGACCGATGTGAATGGGATTAAAGGAACCAAAGAAAAGACCGATTTTCACAATTTGAATTGAGCTAAAAAATTTTGAGGGGAAATAACCGGGATTTTAGAATGTTTAAAATCCTTTTCATTTCTAGTTATTATCGCTTGGATACCGATTATTCTGGCAGCGCTAAAATATTGTAGCCCATCTTCAAAATCTAAAAAATCTGACTCAAGAACTTGCTTGAAAAAAATAGTTTCAAGGTCAATAACATTCACCCAGTTAAGAAACTTTCTTACTACTGAAAACAAATCTAACTTTTGTTTATCTGCAAAATAAGCAACTGTTGATAGCGTTAAAGACGAAATATAAATATCAATTTTTTCTTGATCCTTAAGAGAAAATAGTGATTCAGCATCTTTGACAAATTCGGTGCGATCAAGAGCAAGGTCTAGAATAACGTTGGTATCTATAAATAACCGAACTGCCTTCATTTATGTTTTTCAATCAAGTATTTGTATCGCTCTTCTTTATAGTCAAAGTCTTTGGGTACTTTTCCAAGTATTCCTTTGAGTTCCATAATAGAGGATTTTTTCGGGGTAGGAAGTGAAGGGATTAAATTTTTAAGATACTCTTCAATAACTTTGGAAAGATTTAAGCCTTTTTCTACAGAATATCTTTCAGCGGCTTCGATAACCTTTTCGTCCAAGCTCAAGGTGAGTTTCGCATTCATACCGAGTCAAATAAATTAATATGTAAAGTAAGCTATTTTAGATTAGCTATTCAAGGTCGCTTCGAAAAATTGTCGTACAACCGCTGGGCTTCCGCTAATGAAGTGGCAAGATCTTCGTTGACCAGCACCTCATCAAACTTATCTTGAAAGGTCATTTCGAATTTTGCCTTAAATAATCTCCTGGAAAAACTTTCTTCCGATTCAGTGCCCCGTTCTTTCAATCTTTCCGCGAGCGTTTCAAGCGATGGCACTTTTACAAAAACGGCTAATGCTTTTTCTCCAAAATATTTTTTTAGATTGATTCCGCCTTTTACGTCCACGTCAAAAATTACATTTTTTCCTTCCCTCCAAACGCGTTCTATTTCTGATATCAACGTGCCATAAAAATTTCCCGCATAGACTTCCTCCCACTCAATGAATTCATTGGCATCAATTTTCTGTTTGAATTCTTCTGGGCTTAAAAAATGATAGTCTTTGCCGTCAACTTCCCTTCGTCCTCGCTTATCTCGGGTGGAGGCTGAAATTGAAAAACCTAAGTCGGTATTATTCTTTAAGAGATGGTGGACAATGGTTGTTTTTCCAGACCCTGAGGGAGCGGAAAAAATAAGCGCTTTCCCCGCCATTAGATGAATTTCGTTTGTGCCATTTGAACTTTTATTTTTTCAACTAAATCTTGCGGTGCATCTCCCCCGCAGCACTTGGACTGAAGCAATTGTTTGATTGACATGTCTAGGTCGTATGACTTGTAGCAAGGCATGCACTGATCCATATGCGCTTTGAAATATTTTTTTTGATCATCCGTGGCCTCGTCATCTAAAATGGTTTGAAGCATTTCCATGCAGGTGGGCTTGGACAGCTCAGGCTTTACAAAAGGATTAATATTGTTCATACGCTATGCTTTATTATAACCCATTGACTTGGCATACTCACTTAGTTTTTCTTTTAGCAAATTTCTTGCGCGGTGCAGACGGCTGCGAACTGTCCCAATGGGGATATCTAAAATTTTCGCCATCTCTTCGTATTTAAAACCTTCCAAATCACACAAAATAATTACAGTTCTGAAATCTACATCCAATGAGTTCAACGCATTTGAGATCTCATCCCCGATCATGTCTTTTAGCGACTCTACGCGCAGGTCGGGGGTAATCTGCCTGTCTACATCTTCTGAATTGTAATACGTTTCTACTTCTTGGTAGTCTACTTTGTTTGGCTCCTTGCTTTTCTTCCGGTAATCATTGATAAAGCTGTTCTTCAAAATGCGGAACAGCCAAGCCTTTGCATTAGTTCCTTTTTGGAATGATTCTATAAAACGATAGGCTTTGAGATAAGTGTCTTGAACAAGGTCTTTGGCGTCATCGCGATCCAATGTGAGGCGATAGCCAAAGTTATACATAGAGTGAATGTGCGGCATGAACTCCCCATTGAAAATTTCACTTTTCTCCTTGTCTGAGTAGTGTTGCTTGGGGGTTTCTTCTAGTTCCATGAAACGGTAAAAGTAGTAAAGAAAGGGGATTCAAGGAGGAGGCAGCTTAAATGATTTTGTAATTTTTGTATTCACCTATACGGATTCCAACTAGTCGCTTTAGCCTTTCTTTCAACGAGTAGTTTTTTTTTGAAACATCGAAATCGAATTTCCAGTTTTTTTGCTCGATTCGTTGTTTCATCACGGCAGGATGTGTCTCCCTAAATAGCCCTAAGGAATCCACTTGACTATAATCAAACTCGTTGGCCTTGGCCACGTGTTCATCCACCCAGCTATCATCGTGGTACAAACTACTGAAGGCTCGTTGCTTTCGTTGCATGGCACGTGGGTCGCGCACCCAACCGTAATGATAAATGTAAGCATTAATCAATTTTACGTTCAACTTTTTGTTTGGCTTTTTGCGAAATCCCTGAGCATCGCGATAAGAAAAAATGTCTTTTTGATTTTTAACGATTCTGATTTCTCTTCGGTACCAATTCCACGACTCACCAATATAATCATATGATCCGTAGAAATGTTTATAGTTGAAAAGCAGCCCTTCTACGGCTGGATCTTCTTTATAACGGATCATCGACTTATGAATGCTATCGTGGAAATTTTCGTGCAAAACCTCATCCGCTTGAATATAAAAGCACCAGTCTGCATCTGGTGAGATAGCCTGAAATGCTTTGTCGGTTTCAGCCGCCAACACCCTGCCGCCTTCGCGGAGGGAATCGTCCCAAATAGTTTGTATGATTCTAATTTTAGGTGAATTGATCGATAAGACTAAATCGAGCGTATCGTCTTCACTGTTGCCAACGGCCACAATAAATTCATCGCAGAGTGGTAACAGAGAAGTAATGGCTTCTACGACAGGGTAGTCGTATTTAATTGCGTTTCGAACAATGGTAAAGCCAGCAACTTTCATTTGTTATTCTTCACCACCATTACGAATTGCAAGTGCCAATTATCAGAGACAGTTGCTATCCATTTGCAATCCGTTTCCTCTTTCAACATTGACATTTTTAGCGCACTACAAAAATTACTTTTCTTACTTCAAATTTCCAAAACTGACCTTAGAGCATATTTAGAGACGTAATTGGCCATTTCAAGACGATTATTATTTGGGTGCTTTATAGTCATTTTTTTCGAGGCCTACTTAGTAAATCATAGAGAGCAGATTGGTTAATTTACTTCCCTATTCTTTTTCCTTAGGGATTGCTAAAATATTATAGGTATGTGCGACTGTAGCATTTTTTCTTTCAATCTTAATTTTAGATTTTAAACTAAAGTCTTCAAGAAAATATAAAGAATACTTCCAATCAGTCAATAAGTCGAAAAGTTCTAATTTTTCAGGTTTTGTCAAAGGGCCAAAACATTCAGTTACTATATAAGGTCGATGCCGCGTGATAATTTCGGGAATAGCCTTAATTATTTCCTTATCATAGCCTTCCGTATCTATTTTTATAAAAGTTAGTTTATGCATTAGACTAGCATAGTTTGCTAAAAGATATTTGTACAGATTCTTGCCATTGACTTGAAATGTATATCTGACATTTCTCTTTTCATGTGGGTAAATCCTACAATTCCACCGTTACCAAAAGAGGGATCACCAGACCCAAAAGTAAATTCTCCATCTACTGCGGTGGCTGCAAAATTTAAAGGAATAATATTTGTCTTATCCTTGTTAAGACCTGCATTTACCACTAATATCTTAAACGAATGTGGATTAGGCTCAAGCCCTAGCGTAGTTCCCTCAATGCCCGCAGCCAAAGCCATTGGTACTGTAGTATCACCTTCATTGGCTCCAATATCAACCACAAAATCACCTTTTTTAATGTAATGCTTAAAGAAATCAACATGTTCTTGAGTCACCTGATTCCCAAATTCGCCAGGATGCAACCATTGTGCATATTGTATTGCTCCTTCATCTTTCAAATTGAAGGTTGTCTCCTTAAATTTATATTCCTTAAATGGTTTTCTCTTTTTTAGTATTTTACTAAGAAAATCTAACATAAAGTTTTTTTAAATATTCTTCCCAAAGCTACTAAAAGAAACTGTTTCCAAATTTTCCTCTAATAAACTGTTAAAGGGACTATCCGAGACATCTGAATTTTTTACCGTCTCACAGAAATCGTGGTGTTACCCCTTTTAAACACACGCTTGAATTTTTTCCAACGGAGTTTTCCTTGAAAAAGCAAGGTCTCCATCTTGTCTTGAACGGAAGGTTTTATTACCCCCTTTCTTATAAAAACAGTATCGCTGGAATCCTGATACCAAATATCGTATCCATTTTCAGTCATCCATTGCTTAATTTCTTTTATGAAAGGGTTGGTGTAATACTTTCCATGCGTTTCAACGGAGATGACTTGGGGTTTACTTTTGAGATAGCGGATGACGTGCCATTCGCCACCTTCAATATCAATGCTTAATAAATCAATGCTACCATCATCAATTTCTGAGAACACCACACAACTCACCTCGAAACTGTTGTCAATAGTTACTTTATATTTATCATTTACAATAGCCGGACTGGATTCAAGTTCCGACACAAAAGTAGAGGCTGCTGCACGGGATAGCCGAATGGTGCCTGATTGCGACCAAACGGCTACTGGAAAGATAGTGACATTGTATTCTTTGAAATATACCCTCAGAATCTGAACGGTTTCCGGATCGGCTTCTACTAAGCTTGCTCGAACACCTTCTTTGATAAAATCAATAATGTTGGATGTTTGTGGCAAATAAACGCCTACTTCGCAAGCATGACGAATTGCAAGTTTTCTGGATTTTATCTTGCGATAGATTTTTTTTTGTTCGTTGCTGTTCATTTCACTTTGGCGACAGTGGCAAATTGTAAATAACGAACATCCCAAAAACTGCCCAGCAGAAATAAGTTCCAAATAAGTGGGCGAATCGATTTGGTGGGATTTATACCCTCCATTTTAATTACTTCATAGCCATTGGATTCGAACATTTTTCGAATGCTTTTGTA
The DNA here is from genome assembly GCA_038250265.1 of Cytophagales bacterium. Lineage (GTDB taxonomy): Bacteria > Bacteroidota > Bacteroidia > Cytophagales > Cyclobacteriaceae > ELB16-189. The sequence goes on from JBBSCN010000118.1 coordinate 5,760, forward strand.
GGTAAAAAAACGCAGATGAGTTTTGTCCATAATACCACTATCAGTATAGTCCCAATTTTTGTTAAAAAACAAGTCAAATAGATTTCTGAAATATCGAATATTGGGAATAGAACTTATTATTATTCCATCTTTTTTTAGTTTCGATCTGAGCCTGTTGATAACTGTATAGGGATCGATCAAATGCTCCAAGACATCATTACATACGATGGCATCAAAATATTGATCGGGTAAGTTTAGCAGTTGTTCGGAAACATCTCCAACCAAGATCTTTGTCATTATTTTTTTTGCAAGTTCACCTTGTTCTATTTCATACTCGATGCCCCAAACTTCCTTCGCCCCGTTTCTTAGCAATAAACTACCGAAGTTACCATCGCCACATCCAATTTCTAAAATGATCTTAGCTTCCTTAGGCACAAAAGGGAGTATTTCTTTTCTCACTACATTGAAGTAGATCTCGGGCTTAGCTGAAATATCAAAACTCATAGTCTATGATAACTTAATTGCTTTTTGCTTGTCAATTTCCAAACATATCCGTCTGATCACAGTTTCGATTGGGGTGATATTGCCCTCTACCATTTTTAAGTGTCTTTGCTTAGATTGTTCTATCTGTGATCGCTTTTCAAGATACTTAAAAAACGCGATATGGTACTTCCACCTGAAGGCAAATGCTTGTACGACCAGTGTTATTAGTTGTCTAAAATTCCAGCGAAGTTTTGATTCAGCATTCAAGTGAATAGCGTGAAAAATAAGTTTGTTGCGCTGGGTAGTTATCCAGATGTTACGTTTTTTATTGTACTTGTTGATGGTGATGGATGCTGGATGTCTGCAAATGGCCCTGTGTTCATAGAAACATTTCCATCCAAGCCTCCATGCCCGAACGGACAGGTCAGTGTCTTCATAATAAAAGGGTGCGTAGATCTCGTCAAAGCCTCCAAGTTGAAGAAGTTTCTTTCGGTCTACCAGCGAACCACCCCCCGAAAGAAAAAGTGTAGGCACCCATTGTGTGGGATTGTGCACATAAAAATTGAACGGTTGTAGTTTCCCGGAAGGTAAAAGTCTCGGATATTTTCCCGCATCTTGAATAACATCATCATTTAGTCCGATAAACCGCCCGCAAACACCAAATGTTTCTTCTTTTGTAAAGTATTGAAATAAACTAGTGAAATAATCAGGGAGTAAAGCCACATCGCTATTGAGCAGAAAAACAAGATCCTTTTTCGCCATTAAAATCCCTTTGTTAATCGTGGGGGAGAAACCTTTGTTTTTCTCACTCGGAGCAATAACAATGTCCAAGTAATTTTCTCTTAGAAATTGTAAAGAATCATCTTGAGAAGCATCATCGGAAACAATTATTTCATATTCAACTATAGCATTTTTGAGCGCTTGATAAACAGACGGAAGGTTAGCTTCTAACAAACTTTTTCCGTTGTAATTAGGTATCACTACCGAGATGCTTTTTTGCATGATCATTACTACTTTTCGGAAATATAGATCGAAAGTTCTTTTTTGTGGCGTTGGATATAGGCAGGGAAACTTTCATCCACTTTTTTAAACGAGCAGTAAATATCCTGACCGAATACACTTTTACCTGATTCTATCTGATCTTTAATCTTTTCCACGTTTTTGAATGTTGGATTATTATACTCAGCGTGGCCAAAAGATTCTATTTTATGAATAATTTTTTCAACCCCACCCAATGAGGTAAAGTGCCAACCACCATCCGTAATAACAGTATTTCCTTTGTACTTGTGCACTTCCCGCAGCACCCTTAATTTTTTTACCGACCTAAACCCCTTAAAATTAGTCATTACAGAACCATACCACCACTTTGGCATTTCAGGATTATTTTTTTCGACCTCAAGGCAATTGAGGAAGTAATGGTAAACTCTTTGCTGAAAAACCTTTACTCCCGGTGTGCTTTTGTATTTTATGATAAGATCCGGTCTTGGAATCTCATCCACATCAGAAAAGATGATTGTGTCTTCGGGGGCACAATCTGTCAATGCTTGCTTTACCTGATCTTTTTGATGGTGATCATAATCCATTGGTTTTGGAATTTTAAATCGAGAAAAAAAGGTTGGATAGTGATCTACAATGATATGTCGAATTTTATAATGGAATTTGGAAAAACGTTCCTTATTCTCGTTGTAATAAAGTGGCTTTAGCTTTTTTTGAAAAGTACGGGTCGCCTCTACCAAAACAAACACATCAACAACCAGATCTAGCTCATTCAATCTGATTTCAAGCAGATCCAATTCGTTGAAAAAGGAAAAGCAGTCATATATTTTCATACAAATTCCTTTTTTTGCCACTAAGGAATGGCGATCATAGCTTTCTTCTGGCGCTTGTCTTTTGATTTCGAATTGAACGACAGCAATTTACTCACTATTTGTGTTACTTTAATTGACTGTATGCAGGCACATTCGATGCTATGTTTGCAATCAGAACAGTTTTTATCTAAGACCAAATAAGTAGCATTCCTTCCGACTGGGGCCCATCTACCAGGATGGATGGGGCGAATTGGAGGGAAAAGACCTAATGAGAATTTGCCTAGGCTAGCAGCTACATGAAGTACCCCGGTACCCGAAGCGAGTAGGCCATCAGCTTGATCAATCAGTGAAATCATTTCTTCTAACGTGAGTTGACCCATCACATTTTGAACGCCTTCCATTTTTAATAGTTCAGGAAGTTCCCCTCTGATTATATTCTCTTCCTCTTTTAGTCCGGTAATTAAAATGTGAAACGATTCTTTCGGAAGACTTTGAATAAGTTGGTAATAATTTTTTAGCCCCCATTCCCTTCCGTTCCCCTTTGATTTAGGGTGAATGATGAGATTGAACTTATTTGCACTTAGTAACTTAGTGAAATCTTTGGTTAAGGGTTTGAGACCATAAAAAGCAGCAATTTCAGTCAAATCAGGATTTGCATTCAGCCAGAATGGCTTGAGTAACTTGAAATTAAGTTGACTTTCATGCAAGGTTGAATTCATTCGACTAAAGTCAACCAGTTGATTACAGTATAACCAATTGAACCAGCGATGGGCGGTAGCTACACGTATCGGAATTCTTAATTTTTTGGCCAATTGGGCCATTGGCTTATCAGGGTAAATAAATAGAATGGTTTTTGCACCAATGGACGAGAGTATTGATTCATTGCATAACACCTCTTCCCGATCTAAGAAGTGATCTACATGGACACATTGATCAATTACAGATTGGGTATATTTTTTTCCGATAAAATAGACTTCCGCATTCGGATACACAGATTTTAGATATCCAGCAACTGGTAAAGTTAAAATAACATCACCGAGATTATCGGTTCTACTAATAATGATCCGATGGCCAATCAACCCACGTTTATTGGCTTCATAAAGCTTAGAATATTTGTAGAATACGTGATTCGCTTCCGCAGCAGCTACCATAAGGCCCGCAAAGCCATCTAGAAATCCACATTTAATGAAGTAACTTTTTGAAAAGGAAAAGAAAGTGTGCCCTACTATTTTTGCAATCGATGTTGATTTTTTGGCGGTGTTTTCTTTCGAAAAGATGGAAGAATATTGTTGAATTTTTTGAATCGTTTCCTCACAATCGGGGTAAGCGGTATGCATTAGGTCACCATAAAGATGAGTTATTTGGCTGCCCCTGTTTAAAATCACTTTATCATGTGGATTTTCTCCACCCCAGCACCCACATCGCTTATCCCATAGTCGTATTTTTTGATCGGGGTACCAATTTCCATGTTTGATCCATTTACCCCCATAACTTGAAAGCCTATTCATTTTATAGGCCTGGCCTCTCCAATTTTCTTTTGCAAATAATATTGATTTGAATAACTTCTGAGATAAGTACTCGTCAGCATCCAGAGACAATACATATTGATTTCTAGCTTGCGAAAGTGCAAAATTCTTTTGCTGGATATGACCTTCGAAAGGATGTTCTAAAAAGCGTACGCCTTTCTCAACACATATTCTTTTTGTACTATCCTTAGAAAAGGAATCAACTACAACAATTTCATCTGCGATCTGTCGCACAGAATCAATGCATCGGCCAATAGTTTTTTCTTCATTGAAGGTAATAATGAGAACACTTATCTGAACCGGATTTTTCATCGACTTGCAATTTAGCTGCAATTGAACAAATAAAAAATCTGACGAGTTTCGGCACTCGCCAGATTTTGTTAAAAGTCAGGTTAAATTAACGCCTAGCTGTAGCGCTTGTTGCCTTAACGATATTGACAAATTCAATTCTATACCCCTCTTTATCAATACCTTTTGAATTTCTCGCTAGAGCAAGAATATCTTCTGTAGAAAAGCCCTTGATGTATTCAGATTCCCTCA
>JBBSCN010000119.1:0-10018 GCA_038250265.1 Cytophagales bacterium
ATGTGGATTGCATTGGTTGGCATACTACCCTTAATTGTGACATTTGTTGTTCTCAGTTACTACAGCACCATTGCGGGCTGGACGGTGGGCTACATTTTTTCTTCTCTGTTCTCAATCAAGACTTCTTTTTCAGAATTTATTGCCAATCCAAATTACGTAATTCCGCTGGGGGCGTTTGTGATTTTGGTAACAGCGTCTATTGTATTGGGTGGAGTAGCGGGTGGAATTGAGAAAGCGACAAAAATTTTAATGCCCATGCTTTTTGTACTGTTGATTGTGGTGATCTTTAGAAGTGTAACCTTGCCTGGTGCGAGCAAAGGACTAGAATATTATTTGATTCCTAATTTTTCAAAAATTAATGCACGTGTGGTGTTGGCCGCGCTGTCGCAAGCATTCTTCTCGCTAGGCGTAGGTTGGGGCATGATGATTACGTACGGATCGTACATGCCAAAAAATCAAAATATCATTTCGTCTAGCTTGTGGGTAGGAGCTATGGATACTTCGATAGCATTACTGGCCGGCTTCATGGTTTTCCCTGCGGTTTTTTCGTTCAATCAAAAGCCTGATGAAGGAGTAACGTTGATATTTACTGTGTTGGCGAATATTTTTCAGCAAATGCCACTGGGTAATATTGCTGGTGCATTATTTTTTCTACTGTTATTTTTTGCCGCCATCACCTCAACCATCTCAATGTTGGAGGCACCCTCTGCATACTTTATGGATCAGAAAAAATGGAGTCGCAAGAAAGCGGCATGGACGGTGGCGATCGCAGCATTTTTGTTGGGCATCCCTTCGGCCTTGTCTACAGGTGCCGTGGAAGGTTTATCAGTGGTGCAGGTAAATTTTTTGGGCGTGATCAAAACCGGTGTGATGGATATTTTTGACTATGGCTTCGGCAGTTTGATGATGATGTTGGTGGTGCTAACAACCTGTATTTTCACAGGCTGGTTTATGAATACAAATGACTTAGTGGCTGAAATTGAACAGGGTCTGCCTTCATTCAAAACAGGAAGCATTTTAGGAATAGCACCTTACAAAATTTGGCTGGTAATGATTCGCTTTGTATGTCCGATTATTATTGGGGTGGTGATTTTAAATATGTTTGGGGTATTCGGCTAATCTAAAAATTTCTTGACAAAAAAGGCTTCCGAAATGGGAAGCCTTTTTTTATCATCGTCATTTGAATCAACGTAGGAAAAGAAGCTCGCGGTATTTTACCAATGGCCAATCTTCATCATCTACCAATAACTCAAGCTCGTCAACTGCATCGCGAATTTTATCAAAGTATTTTTCTTTGATGTCATCGCAATATCCATAGGCACGCTTGTGGGTATCTGCGATCTTGTTGATTCGCTTACGCTCCTCTACCATCTGCCGAATACCATTCTTAATCACCTCAATATGCTCTGATATTTCCTTGATGGTTTGCACCACGGCCTTATTGTCTACACCCAAGCCCTTGAGGCCATTTGCGTTGGTGATTAACTTATTTTGATAGGCGATAGCCGTAGGAATGATGTGGTTCATACCTAGATCGCCAATCACACGCGCCTCAATCTGCACTTTCTTGATGTAGCTTTCCAACTTTATTTCGTTGCGTGCTTCTACCTCCTTGTGATTGAGTACCTCATGTTTTTCAAATAGCTCCAACGATTTTTTTGAAAGATAGGCATCAATAGCGCGCGGCATGTTCTTGACATTGTTCAATCCACGCTTGGCGGCTTCTTTCACCCACTCGTCAGAGTAGCCGTCACCTTCAAAGCGAATGGCTTTAGATTCTTTGATGTACTTACGCAGTACATTCACAATCGCCAATCGTTTTTCCTCACCTTTCTCAATTTCCTTACTCACGGTATCATAAAACTTCAACAGCTGATCAGCTACGATCAAGTTCAGTGCCGTCATCGGTGTGCCGCAATTATCGCTGCTACCTACTGCACGGAATTCAAACTTATTTCCTGTAAAAGCAAAAGGAGAGGTACGGTTACGATCGGTGGCATCCAAAATGATTTCGGGAATCTGATCGATGCCCAATTTCATATACATGTTATCGCCTTTTTCAATCTTTACATTTCCCTTCTTTTCTAATTCATCCAACACAGCCGTCATTTGTGTACCAATAAACACCGACATGATTGCCGGTGGTGCCTCGTTCGCGCCTAAGCGAAAATCGTTGGCAGCTGTAGCAATACTGGCGCGCAATAAATCAGCATGCTCGTGCACAGCTTTTATAGTAGTGATAAAGAATGTTAAGAAGAGTAAATTATCGCGAGCGGAGCTAGAGGGTGCATATAAGTTTACGCCCGTATCGGTAATCAATGACCAGTTGTTATGTTTACCACTGCCGTTTACTCCTGCAAAAGGTTTTTCGTGAAAAAGAATTTTCAACCCATGCTTTTCGCCCACGCGGCTCATTACATCCATCATCAATTGGTTGTGGTCATTGGCCACGTTCACTTCTTCAAACAATGGAGCCACTTCAAACTGACTAGGCGCTACTTCATTGTGCCGAGTGCGAACGGGAATACCCAATTTCCAGGACTCAATTTCAAAGTCGCGCATGAAATCATAAACGCGCGAAGGAATGGTACCAAAATAATGATCTTCCAATTGTTGGCCACGTGCTGGCGAGTGTCCAAATACCGTACGCCCGGCCATCACCAAATCAGGTCGCGCATCGGCCAATCCTTTGTCAACTGCAAAATATTCTTGTTCGCCACCCAGTGAAGCGACCACATGGTTGATATCTTTATCGAATAGTTGGCACACTTTAGTAGCTGCCTGATCTACGGCTTTCAACGCTTTCAATAGCGGAGATTTCGTGTCAAGTGTCTCACCTGTGTAGGAAACAAAAATAGTTGGAATACTCAACGTCTTTCCATAAAGGAACATTGGGGAGGTTGGGTCCCATGCAGTGTAGCCACGGGCTTCAAACGTACTGCGAATACCTCCGCTCGGAAAAGAAGAAGCATCGGGCTCTTGTTGTACTAACTCACTGCCTTTAAATTTTTCAATTCCCGAAAGAGCATCAAAGAAAGAGTCGTGCTTTTCTGCCGTACCTCCTGTCATCGGCTGAAACCAATGAGTAAAGTGGGTAGCACCTTTGGCAATAGCCCATGATTTTGCCGCTGAAGCAACTGCATCGGCAGTGGTTTCATCAATTTTCTCATGATTTTTGATGGCTTGGCTCACTTTCTTGAATACCGAAGGAGCAAGCGTGCCCCGCATTTGTTCCGTCCCAAAAACATTCTGCCCGAAAAACTGGGAAATGTTTGGTGTAATTGGTTCCACATGAACCTTGGATCGGTCATTGAGTTTTTTGAGGGCTTCAAATCGTAATGATGACATAGTGGTTGTTTTTAAATCATTTTCGATCAAAAATAAACTATTTCAATAACCCGATAGGTTATTTTTAGGCTTATTTTCTAAAAATAATAAACAAATATCAAAATTATGCCTAAAAAAGAAGCCATCCGCCAGCTAGGTGAATTTTTTGAATTTCCGTCTTTGGTCAACTGCGATCTGGACTTAAATTATCAATTGTACAAAGCTGCGTTTTTCATAGTTTTGCTTTCAACCCAAAGACATTGAGCAACGCATTAGTTATTATCCCTACCTATAATGAAAAGGAGAACATCCAATCCATTATCGATGAGGTATTCATGCAGCCTAAGGAATTCCATTTGCTCATTGTTGATGATGGCTCTCCAGATGGAACAGCAGCCCTAGTTAGGGAATCACAAAAAAAATACAATTTGGAAGGTAGCACTAGGCTACATCTGCTTGAAAGAACGGGAAAACTAGGACTGGGTACTGCTTACATTGCTGGCTTCCATTTTGGTTTGGAACGTGGCTATGAATACATGCTCGAGATGGATGCGGATTTTTCACACAATCCAAAAGACCTAGTTCGATTATATCTCGCGTGTGAAGAAGGTGGCAATGATTTGGCGATTGGTTCGCGTTACTCTAACGGAGTAAATGTGGTCAATTGGCCAATGAGCCGAGTACTGATGTCATACTTTGCCAGCAAGTATGTTCGCATCGTCACAGGGTTACCCGTGCATGATACCACCGCAGGATTTGTGTGCTATCGAAAAAATGTACTGGAAACCATCCAATTGGATAATATTAAGTTTGTGGGCTATGCCTTTCAGATCGAAATGAAATTTTTGACTTGGAAGTATCAATTTAAAATCACGGAGGTACCTATCATCTTTACTGACCGCACCAAAGGACAATCTAAAATGTCGGCCGGGATTTTTAAAGAGGCCGTGCTGGGGGTGATGATGATGAAAATCCGAAGTTGGTTTCGCAGTTACAAACGATAACTTGAATTTGATGCGAAAGTTGGTTTTGGGCTTTTTGTTGTTAAGCTTTCTACCTGAAACAATATATTGCCAAGATTCCCTTAAAATTCTTTCGTGGAATATTCAAATGCTGCCGCGCGGAGTGAACAGTAATGGCAAAGCAAAAAGAGCAAAAGCTATTGCCGATCAATTGAAAAACTCAAAGTATGATGTGATTGTGTTTCAAGAACTGTTTTACAAAAGAAGCAGGAGAATCTTGACCATAGCGCTCGCGCAGCAATTCCCTTTTCAAACACCGGTGCTGAACAAAAAAGGATTTGCTTTGAAAACTAACGGTGGCGTGTTGCTCATCAGTCGCTACCCGATACAAAAAGTTCAACAGATCCAATACAAAAAAAGAACTGGCCCCGACCGTCTTTCCCGCAAAGGCGCATTGTTGGCAGAATTAAATGTGAAAGGGAAATCTGTCCAATTGATAGGTACCCATTTGCAGGCTTTCGGGCTCAAAGAAATTATGTACAGCCAATACCAACAATTGCAAGACGAGCTTTTACGCCCGAACATAAAGACAGGAGTTGCTCAAATAATTTGTGGAGACTTCAATACCTTAAAAGAAGTGCCCTCCATCCGTCCGGCAGATTTACCTGCAAACTTCGAAAAGAGAATAGCACAGTACCCGGTGATGTTGCAAACACTGGATGCCGAAGATGGGGTATTGCATGGCGAACAACAATTTACAATGGACAGGCCTTATAATGACCTGTGCAAAAAAAGAAAGCAATACCGATTACTGCTTGACTACTTTTTGATCCGACCGAATGAATCGCCAACTATTGTAAGTAAAAGACGAATTCAAATCATAAGGTATCCTTGGCATAAAAACCATCAAGACCTTTCAGATCATTATGGGCTGGAGGCGGTGGTGAGTGGATATTAAGAAAACTTAATGTATTCTTAAGTTTAGCTTTAGTTGAGCTAGCGATACTTGAAGAAAAAAGCCATGACTAAAGCCATTTTATTTCTATACCTAATACCGGTGATTTGCTTTTCTCAAAAAAAAACATCGATGGAAAACGCAACGTTACAAGGGACTATTGAGGAGTATTTGCCTATGCAAGGAATATCCCTTTCCGTTATTAGGCTACGAACTGATCTAGGATACCAACTCGCAAAATTTCCATCTTATCAAGGCAAAGAAATAATTAGCAAGTTCCCCATTGGTTCATCGGTTCAGCTTTTCACAAAAACAAGAGTTCCAAAAATGGAAATGCCATATGAGAAAGATAACGTTTGGCTGGAGGTCATGTTTTTTTCCGATTCACTTGTCTCTATTAGCAATACCTACCAAAAAGTTGATGCGTTATGGAAGAAAAATGTTGGTTACTTTGCTCAATTTTATGCCGGCAAAAGAACGGTAATATTAGATCAATTGGTGGAACGCTATTTTGAATACAATGGAAAAGTAAGGGGCGTATATCTAAACGACAACGTTCTTATCGTTGCCAATTTACTCAACAAGCCGCGCATTGAATTCAAAAACATACCAATTGGAAGTAAAATCAGCAACGCAGGATGGGAAATAAACATTGACCCTGGAGATCAACTTATTTATCCAGGAGCTAGTAGAAATTTTCATTCTATGCTTCTAGAAAAGACTACAGGCTTTATATCTTCATTCTTATTCAAGCAAAACGGCAACTGCATTGGGTTGACGATAGAGAGTGAAGGTAAAGCTATTCGACTGAACTTTCCTGCGGATATGGCTGAGAAGATAATGAAGGTTGAAAAAATGAAAGCACCAGTTACCGTATACTTTGGCGACCCCCAAATTGCACCGAAACTCAATTTGTATGCTAGTCTGCACGCTATTATTTCCGAAAGTGATACCCTAAAAATTGAAAGTGAATTTTTCGGTGACCCGGACGGAAAACATGATTACAACAATTCTATTCACACAGGGAAAATCACAAAGTTAAATCGCGACCTTAAAGATCGGATTGTATCCATAATCATAGACAACAAAGTTCTAATTGAGTCCAATTACAAAATTTCGAGCCAATTAAACTCGATTTTGAAAAAAGGAACGACAATCAAGGTAGACGGTCAGGAACGGATAAAAAAACAAGGAGAAGTATATCAAAATGGGTACTCTGTGATGACACCAAAAAATATCACAGTTGAAGGCAAGGAATTCCTAGTTGAAAATTGATATGAAAATCTTACTCATTGAAGACGAGCCGAAACTGAATAGCTTTATTCAACAGGGGCTCAGGGAAAACGGCTACACGGTGGATGCCTGCCATAACGGAAGTGAAGGCTTAGAATTTGCCTCCATTGGAAAATATGAATTAGTCATTTTGGATATCATGTTGCCCGGTCAAAATGGCTTCGAGGTGTTGGCAAACATGCGCGAGTTTCAAATCACCACATCCGTCATCATCATTAGCGCACTGAGCGATACGGAAAATGTAATCCGCGGATTAGATGCGGGTGCGGTAGACTACATCAAGAAGCCATTCGAGTTTGCCGAGTTTTTAGCGCGCGTGCGAGCCGTTGCGCGGAAGGGAGATCCAAAGTCGTACACTTCGTACCAAGTGGGCGAATTGGAAATACATCTCCTCTCGCGAAAAGTACTTTTTGGTGGGGAAGAAATAAATCTCACCAATCGGGAATTCTCACTTTTGGAACTATTGGTTTCCAATTGCAACCGGGTTCTTTCCAAAACCGAAATAGCAGAGCGCGTATGGGAAGTGAGCTTTGATATGGGCAGCAATGTCATTGAAGTTCATTTATCCCAACTACGAAGGAAACTCAAAGATGAAATCATCCATACCAAAATCGGTGTGGGTTACTATATTGAGGGATCATTGGTAAAAAAATAGGTTGAAAAAACACTTTCCATTTTATAAAAGCATTCAAATAAAGGCAGCCGCCCTTTTCTTTGCAGTGTTTTTAGTAATACTTGTTCCGACCAATTGGCTCATTTTTCAAAAAATAAAATCTACATTGAATGATGCGGATACGCGTGAGCTAAACGCAGAGGCAGAAAAACTGGTGAGCAGTATCAAACTAAATCCCATCACCGTTCCTCTTCCACCCAACGAGTACTTGCTTAAAATACAAGTCACACGCGAGATGCAATCAGAAGATATTTTTACCTCTCCCGGCTTTCCTCTACTTTTTCCCGACAGTTATTTTTCTGAATCGCTCGTTTGGGATACGCTAAAAATAGTCAATCAGAAAAAGGATTTAGACTTTTCAGCGAATATGCTGATCGTATCGTTGGCAAGAAGCACCTCCGGCCTGACCCGTGAAGTATCAACTATTCGATCGTATTTAATCTTTGCCAATGTTGTCTCGTTAGTCCTTGCGGGCATCCTTGTATTTTTAGCTGCTGGTAAAATAATAAATCCCATTAAAAAAATCATTTTCGTGGCATCGCATATTACCGCATCAAAAAACATTGAGCGGGTAAATGTTCCGCAAACGCAAGATGAAAGCCAACAATTGGCCGAAACGTTAAACGCCATGTTCATTCGGATGGAACAGTCCATTAAGAATCAGGTAAATTTTTTCGCCTCTGCAGCCCACGAATTGCGAACCCCGCTGGCAGTTATGCAAACCGAAATTGGCATCTCGATGCAGCACGTGGATGCTGCCAGCCAAAAAATTCTCCAAAGCCAACTTCATGAAGTGGAACGATTGAGCAGGATTATTCAAGACTTTCTGCTCATCAGTCAATTAAAGAGTGAAAGTCTTACACTTAGAAAAGCAGAAGTGCGTGTGGAGGAAGTAATTTATGCCGCGATGAAAAAAGTAAAGTTCCTAGCTCAAAATAGAAATTCACAGTTGCAAGTAACAATCGGGGAAAATGCGAGCACGCTCTATGAACTTGACTTTGATAAAATAGAAACGGTGATTTCTAATCTGCTAGAAAATGCCCTTAAATATTCTCCGGGCAATTCAATCATCCGTTTAGCTGCAAGCATTGAACCTCAAGTTATTTGCCTAGTTATTTCAAATCCGATTGAAAAACCCGTAACAAACATCAATCTACTAACCACCGAATTTACAAAATCAGCAGAACTCAGCACCGGATTGGGAATGGGGCTTTGGATTTGTGATCAAATTATGAAAATGCACGGTGGAAAGCTTGAGCTAGCAAATATTAACGGTGAATTTTCAGCAACGATTGAATTGCATATTGATTCACATAATGAGCGAACTTATCAGTAAAAGCTACGATGCCCCTCCTACCTCGTCCGTATGGATATAATTGATCAAAACAAAAGTCACGAGCAGCCCGGAAAACACCCCCTCCAACGCGACAATGAACGAAGCCATATAGGCATTCAAATACCTTCCCATCGGATCATTTTCGATGATCGATTGCATCATATTGCTATCTACCTTCATCCAAATAAAAAGGAACACAGCAAAGACCATTGAGGCGATAGCACCCGTGCCTACGCCCGTAGCCAGCGCCAAAAAGTAATTCAAATGCTTACCATGGGTTTCCTTAAATTTTTTAAGGGCAAAATAGATTCCTACTACGAGTATTAGCAGGTTCAGTAGTCTCAATTCTACGTGATGAGCCAGGCCAAACACTTTCATGAGAATAAAATAGGCGATCAGTCCACCGGCTATTTTAAGGCCATAACTCTGGGGAATTTGGTTGGGGTTGTTGAAAAGATTCATAGGTTATTTGGGTTTGGTGGTACTAAGTTTCAATTTTTTACACAAAACCGCAATCTTTTGGATATATTAATTTGTTTAACCTCGTTATTCTAAAACCAATTAACCCTTAAACGCATGAAAGTATTGGAGATTATTAATAATCTAATACTGGCGCTGATTGCACTTATTATTACCCTCACGCTGGCAGAGGCAAATCAAGGGGCTGTTGAGAAGTTGATTGTCATCAATGATACGGGTGCTTCAATTTTTTTGCTTCGCAAATGACTAAGTGAAAGGTTTTTGGAGACGTCCTCATAGCAGTTTGTTAAGTGGTCTCCCCTTGGAGCAAAATAGAACTCACGGCAAAACAGACTTTCAAAAATTGCCGAACCCAATGCAGGCGTAAAAATAAACTGGAGTGCACCGGTAGCCAAACCCATCGAATCTAACGCCACCGAGAGCTTCTGTGCAGGCAGCGAAAGGGTTCGAGCGATCTCAAAACGGAGATTGCTTCGCGTCAACAAATTCAACGCAGGTGCTTTGAAAGACGAAAACTTGGTGCGTAAGTCCATCATAAAAAATCTCCACAACAAAAATTTCAAAGCCTCTTCACGCAAGCTTTTTTTTAAAAGAATATACGAATCACTAGCAATAATTACCGAAACGTAAACAAGAAATTTGAAAGGAAATTCCAAAGCGTGACAACTACTGTGGCAAATGCTTTGGACAGATAGAAGTTCTTTTTCAATCGTTCGTTAAAAAACCAAACCATCGCTGAATTGATAGCCAAACCAATCAAAGCAAACATAATAAACTTAAGGTACTGACCGCCCACATCGGGGTCTGAGCTGGAGAACGTCCAAGAACGGTTGATGAAAAAATTACTGCTGGCCGCAACAAAAAAACCAATGCCATTCGCAAGATATTTGTTGAGTTGCAACTTTTCCTTTATCAAGTAAGTAAGCCCGAAATCGATTAGTAGGCCAGACGCGCCAACTACAGCAAATCGAAAAAACTTTAACAAAATAGGA
>JBBSCN010000120.1:0-9961 GCA_038250265.1 Cytophagales bacterium
AAAAAGCCGAATTGATTCTTGAAAAAACAAGTAACGCCATCAAACCACTTTTACTTGATATTCCGTTAATCGACTACGAAAAAAGGGTAATGGTCTTGCTAAACAATCGGATCATTAAAAAAGACTTAGTGCACCAACTGGCAATCGATCAAAATCTGATTTTGAAATATGAGACAGAAAGCTTCGTGCAGCAGAAAACGAAATCAGGAAAGTCCTTCCGGTGGAATCCTATCTCAATATACTTTCATTTCAACCACTTTCTTGCCAAATCGATTATCCACTGGATTCTCAAAAACAAAGTAAATGACGATCAGTTTATTGGTTCACTGAAATTTGCGCTGGGGATGGTGATTGTTCCACTCTTTTACATTATCCAAACAACAATCGTTCTCATGGTTTTCAATTCCAAACTGATAGCGCTAGTCTATTTTCTATCATTGCCTATTACTTTGCTTTTCAAAATAAGAAAATAACAACTGCAAAGCACCCAAATCTCGCTTTTCGACATATTCCGAAGGGCATGTCGAACTACCGATAAAAGCAGATTTGTAATCTGCGCTATACAAACCGCGTAAGCAGCGGCATTGCAAATGCCTGTCTATCTGTCGTTCGACATGCGCTATGCTAACCTGTCGAACAGACAAACAGCCAACAGTAAAACAACATCCCAAAAATCGGTGAATTTTGTAAACATACACGCGCCAGATGCAACGCGCGTAGAATTTACAACACCTAACTTGTCGTCTTTCAATTTAAAAATGGCATTGACTCGGATTTTTGGCGCTGATAGAATTTCGTGGAGTCAGGTCGACTACATAAAGGATAGTGGCCCTGAAATAATCACTTGGGCAATCCCGGTCATTTTCCTGTCAATGCTCGCAAAAATTTATAATGATATTTTAGTCAGTAAACTCAATTTTCAATTCGTTTAAACTTATAAATCAGGCTTATTGTCTTAGCTATCTTTCAACATCTATCATGTCTAGCTCAACTCAAACCAACCCCGAAGAAAAGCCTAAAGAGGCCTATGACATCATGCTTGAACAGATCGAAGCTGGCTTAAAAGAACATAAGCGGTCGGATTTAGGTCTGTTTCTGTCTTCTTTATCGGCAGGTCTCGAAGTAGGATTCAGCATCTTAATAATTGGTATCATCCATACGCTTTTCAAAAATGAATCAACCTATGGTCAATTGGCCGTGATGATGGCGCTAGTATATCCGATTGGATATATTTTTGTGATCATCGGAAGATCTGAGTTGTTCACCGAGCATACTACGCTGGCCTCCATACCCGTAATGAATGGCGAAGCCACTTTGGGCAGTTTAGGCAAACTATGGCTCCTAGTTTATGTAGGCAACTTAGTAGGTGGATATATCTTCGGAAGTATTACGCTTGTCTTTAATTCGGAGATGCACATTATCGGAAAAGACTTTTTTTATTTTGTATCCGAAAAGATGCTCAAGTACAGCGTAGGTGCCACACTGATCAGCGGCATCATGGCAGGCTGGCTGATGGGTATGCTTTCTTGGCTGCTGAGTTCGGCCCAAGATACTTTTAGCCGCGTGGTGATGATATTTTTAGTAACCTTTCTAATAAGTATTGCTGGACTGCACCATTGCATTGTGGGGTCCATAGAAGTGTTTATGGCTTTTTTTGCAGAAGCCAATCAAATTAGCTGGGTTCAGTTTCTTAAGTTTCAAGTGCTGGCTACCCTAGGTAATATTATCGGTGGCGTATTTTTGGTGGCCACGGTTAAGTACGCCCACAGTAGGCGGCATTAGTTGCCCACAGCAGCAATTTAACTGCTCCTCAGAGTTTTGGCGGCATCACTATAAAATTGATTTAGATTTTCCGGTTGTAAAATCTGCGCAAAGAAGTTGTTGCAGTTCTATGCAAAGTACAAGAAAGTCGCGACTCGCTGTTCCACATGTTTCAAAGTGCCTGCTGAACTACAGATAAAAGTAGATGTATAATCTGTGCTGTGCGTCATCAGACTTGTAAGTAGCGGCATAGCAAATGTCTTTTTATCTGTCGTTCGACCTGCGTTGCGCTACCATCTATACAAGCCTGATTAAAGTGATATCAGACAATAATTGAGATATATTGTCCGTTTGAAAAATCTGAAGAGAGAAGTTGTTGCAACTTTATACAAAGCACCCTGAAGTCGCTTGGTTTGGTGAGGACGAACCTTGCACCCAACTGTTTTGCTAGCCTAATATCTCCTGCAATATTGGAGGTGCTAAAAATGCCAATAGGTATTTTCTTTAATTGATCATCCTTTTTGATCTCCTCAAGAAATTCAAAACCATTCATAAAGGGCATGTTCAGGTCGAGAAAGATAAGGTCTGGCAAGGAAGTACTTGCTTTTAGTTTCTCAACCGCAATTTTCCCATTTGCTGCTATGCTAAATTGCAGCGCTGGATTTATAAATTCTATTGCCTCTTTAAAGAGAAACTGGTCGTCATCGTCATCGTCAATAAGAAGTATAGTTTTCATTGGGTGGGAAGATATAAAATAAATGTTGAACCTACATTGGGTTTTCCTTCTGCTACAATAAAACCAGTATGATTGGTTGCAATTTTCTTAACGATGGCCAACCCAATACCTGTTCCTGAATATTCATTTCTGCCATGAAGCCGCTGAAAGAGTTCAAAGATTTTTGTGGCATATTCTTTTTCAAAACCAATTCCGTTGTCGGCAATTCTTATGGCGTAATAGGCCTGTTGCTTGTTTGCAGCCGGGTGCGCTATCGCATTTCCATCAATTCGTTCTGCTGTAATTTTAATATGCGGTATAACTTCCGGGCGGCTGTATTTAATAGCGTTACCAAATAGGTTTGCAAAGAGTTGAGAAAGCTGCACAGGCAATCCATTTACTGTGGGCAGATCCTCCCATTCTATGATGGTTTCTTTTTCTGAAATACCTAGTGCAAGTTCGCTTTTTAAATCTGCCACAATCTTATTTAAATCGCATGGAACCATAACAAATCCACCTTCAGCGGCACGAGAAAAATCAAGTAGCGCAACGATAAGATTTTGCATACGCTGGGCGGCAGATACAATACGATTAAAATAATCATGTGTCTTATCGGAAAACACATTCTCTTCTATGATGATCTTGCTAAACGCCTGTATCTTTCGCAACGGCTCCTGCAAATCGTGACTGGCAATATAGGTAAACGAATTAAGCTCCGCGTTTGCGTTCTCAAGCTCCCTATTTTTCAGTTCAAGCGATTGATTCACTTCTTTTACTTGCTGTGTTCCCTTAGCCACTTCCTTCGTGCGCTCGACTACTCTTCCTTCCAATTCATCAGAAAAACTCTTTTGTTTGGTAATATCCATCATGATGCTTAAATGGAAATCTGCCTTTATGCGAATTGCCTGGTATTGTACAAATTTATGGTCACCGTTTTTTGTAGTAAAATCAAATTCACCTGCTTCTTCACCCTTGTCCATATACTGTTCAAAACGCTCTGCCGCACCATTTTTTGCATGTGTTTTTAAATCGCCCACGTTCATTTGTAATAATTCATTGACGGTGTACTCAAAAAGTTCGCCTGCTGCTTCGTTAGCAGATAAATAGTTGCCTTGATCATCGGTAATTACTATTGCCGCAAGGCTATTTTCAAAAATCGACTTAAATAATTGTTCACTTTGGCGAATTTTTTCTTCCGCTTCTTTCTGCTGGGTAATATCTCTGGAAACAGAAATGATTTGCCGCACAGGTTCACCGGGTTTGACCACGGGCGATATTACTACATTCCACCATTTGGCTGTGCCTTTGGCTGTAGGGCATATCGCAGTGAAATTCACCGTATCTCCTTTGCTTGCTTTATCTACAGATTCCTTTACCAATGCTTCGTTTTCACTGCCCCAGAGTGTCCACCAGTATTTATTTTTAACGGCTGAAAAATCATCTATCTCCATCTGGCAAAGTCCACTGAAATTCATAAACTGAATACGCCCTTCCCCGTCTAAAACATTTAAACAATCGGGACTGCTCTCTAGAATGGTGCGGTTAAATGTTTCGCTTTCTTCAAGTTGTCTTTTTGCAAATACTTGTTTGGTCACATCAGACGCTATAATTAATACACCGCTTATTTTTCCGTCAACCTCCCGGTAAGGATGAAAAACGAAATTGAAATAAATTATTTCCTTTTCTCCATTTTTGCGAATGAACTCTGCCATGGTATCAATTGCTTTGATTACTTTATCATTGAAATATACATCTTGAAGCATTTCAAAAAAGCCCTGATTTTTCATTTCAGGCAATATTTCCAAGAAGCCCTTCCCAATAGCATTTTTATCAACCCTCCATAGATCATATAATGCTTGATTGGCCGTGTCAAGTATCATATTTTCTCCCTTTAAAATCAGGATAGGATCAGGGGCTTGTTCCAATATATTGCGTAACCGCATTTCACTCACTTCAATTAGCTTGCGGGCTTCCACCTGAAAAGCGAGCGATACGTTGAGTTGTTCCTGCTTATCAAGCATCTCTTGATTTACAATGACGAGTTCTTCGTTGGTTGATTGCAGTTCTTCTTTTGAGGTTTCCAACTCTTCGTTCAAACTTTGCATCTCCTCGTTGCTGCTCTGCAATTCTTCGTTCGCGCTTTGAAGTTCTTCATTGGTGGCTTCCATGTCTTCGGTAATGGAGCGCATGTCTTCCCGGCTTTGCGAAAGTTGTTTTTCTAATTCTTGGTTTTGTCCGGAGAGCTTTCGGGATGTTTCCCGTGCATTTCCGGATAAAGATTGTTGCTCTTCCTCGACAATAGGAACTATTTTTTTCTCGAAGCGAATTAAGTAATGTGGTTCAATCGTATCGGTGAGTGGAATAATTTCTAATGTAACCAACGAATGATCGCCTTTGGTCTTCACAAGAATATCTGCTTTAATGACGGACGTCCGTTCCTTCATTGCCTTGTGCAGGGCGTTGCGTAATTCAAATGCCAAGCCTTCACGCGCCATTTTAATGAGATTGTGAGTGGGCTTGCCTTGCGGAGCCTCCAAAAAAGGATCGATGCTGCCGTGAATGTGAACGATGTCCATTTGTTGATTCACTACCACACTTGCAGGGGACTTCAAAATCATTACTTCCTCTGCATTTCTTCTGAAATCAGTATAGATAGCTTCGCGTTTGGCTTCCGTTTTGCCAGCCCCCTCTTTGGCGGGATCTTTTGTTACCGAAGCTACTTCCGAGCGCTCGGCAAGATGAATAAATCTGCCCGGTACGGACTTGCGCGAATAAATTTTCTCGTGCTTGCCTACTTGTGTAAACAAATCAGATGAGGCCCCTGTAGTTTCGGATTTTCCGAGAAGAAGAAAACCATTTTCTTTAAGCGCATAATGAAAAGTAGTGAAGGCTTTCTTCTGTAAAAACGTATCCATATAAATGAGCACATTACGGCAACTGATTAAATCCATTCTTGCAAATGGTGGATCTTTTAAAAAGTTGTGAGGGGCAAACACACACATGTCACGAATAAGCTTGCACACTTCGTACCCGTGAATATTTTTTACGAAATATTTCTTTACTTGACTGGCAGGAAGTACCTCTACTTCGCCTTTTGCATAAACAGCTAAGCGAGCTTTCTTGATCGCTCGTTCAGAAATATCGGAAGCAAAGAGCTGAATTTTCGCTCCGTCTCTCTTTGAGCGGGTGAGGAATTCATGCAGGCAAATGGCAACTGAAAATGCTTCTTCGCCTGTAGAGCAGCCCGCAATCCATATGCGGATAAGTTCATCATCGGATTTGTTTTTTATAATTGCTGGAAAAACAGTTTCGGCTAATGCCTGAAAGGTTTTTGGGTCGCGAAAAAAAGACGTAACGGGAATGAGCACATCCAGAAAGAGTGCATCTTGTTCGGCTTTATCGGTGCGCAAAAACTTTAAGTAGTCGGCAATATTTTTCTTTTTTGCGATGGCTATCCTGCGCGCTATGCGTCTATGAAAAGTGGGTTGCTTATAGTAGGTAAAATCAACACCCCTTCGCTGACGAAGCAACAAAAGAATTTGTTTAAAAGCACTTTCATCGTCTTTTGGAAGTTCTTCTTCTTCTTTAAAAAAATGACTGGTTTTGTAGGCACTATTGATTTCTAAAAGCTGTGCAGGAATTTTTTCGGGAGCTAAAATAAAATCAACCACGCCTGCATTCACTGCGCTTTGCGGCATGCTGTCGTAAGCAGCGGACTCCGAGTCTTGCACAATGCTGATGCCTCCGTGTTCTTTGATGGCTTTCAAGCCAAGTGTCCCATCGCTGCCCGTGCCAGATAGCACCACACCCACTGCAAACTCTTTGTGCACATCGGCAAGCGATGTAAAAAAAACATCAATGGAAAGGTTGATTTTTTCTTCGCGGTCGGTGAGCTTCAGCACACCATCCGTAGACATAAGCATTTTGTTGGGGGGAATTACGTAAATATGGTCGGGAGCAAGATGGATGTCTTCGGTAATTTCATGCACGGGAATTTTTGTTACCCGCTGTAAAATCTCTGGCAAAAAGCTTTCGTGCGAAGGATCAAGATGCTGCACCAGCACATAGGCCATTCCGGAAGTTTCGGGTACCGCGGTAAGAAATTGCTTGAAGGCATCAAGTCCTCCTGCGCTTGCGCCAATGCCTACAATAGGAAAGTTCTGCACGGTGGCAGGTGGTGGGGTTTTACTTTTTTTTGGCGCAGCCATTAATACAAAAAATAGTTATTGATGAGGATTATTTTGTGTAGCCTCTTCCACCGCTGAAATTATCAGTTGAGTGAATTATAGACATGGGGTGAAGGTAAGAAATAGGCGGTAAAAAACAATATTTCTATCATTATTTGCGGTTTTCTTCGTTCGTTCGTTTTACGCCTGTCCTGCTTGTTCTGCCCGTGGTCGGTGTTTTCATTGCTCTGCACGGGGTCGGTGTTTTCACCGCACCACCAACTTAAAACGGTATTGCAAATGCCTGCCTATCTGCCGTTGGACATGCGCTAATGAATGTGGGTGGGTATGAGAAAGTGGTGCGGTGAAAACACCGACCACAGGCAAAACACCGACCACAGGCAGAGTTTTCTCACCGAACCACCAACTTAAACCGGCATTGCAAATGCCTGCCTATCTTACTGCCCGTGGTCGGTGTTATCACCGCACCACCAACTTAAAACGGCACTGCAAATGCCTGCCTATCTGCCGTAGTACGGGCGCTAATGAATGTGGGTGGCATGAGAAAGTGGTGCGGTGAAAACACCGACCACAGGCAGAAACAAGAAGAACACAGCGCTAGTTAATCTGTTTGACTATTAAAATTAATTGACATAGTTAGGAGATTCGCACTTTTGCCAATAGTCAACTATAGTTTTCACCAGCTCTTTTAAATTTTGGAAACTTGAAGGCTTGACAAAAAATCCTTGAATTGATTTTGAGTACGCGTCAATAACAGCATTTTGTTCAGCACTTGTTGTAAAAAATAAGTAGGGAATAGTTTTTATTCGAATGTTCTCGTTTTCATGAATTTGTTTCCTTAATTCTATACCATTTAACTTTGGCATATTGATATCAGAAAAAACAATGAACGGCTCACTGCTTTCTGCAGTCAAATAAGCAAGAGCTTCTTGCCCGTCATTGAAAAAAATAATTTCGTTTTTATAATTGAGTTCTTTAAACACTACACTGAACATCTCTTGGTCGTCAAGGTCATCCTCAACGACAATAATCGCTCCGTTCTTATTCACTTTATTTTTTAGTTTAAAAGTTCAATGTATAGAGGTAAATTCTTGCGTATTCAGAAATCATTGCAATCAACTCAAATATATGTGAAAGTTTTCATTGTTACTATTTTGAGTTAACAATCCAGCAAGATCAAAGGGATATTATTCGCTTACGCTGTTCGACATATTCCGAAGGGCAAGTCGAACAACAGATAAAAGCAGATTTGCAATCTACGCTATACATCATCCGATAAAGTAAGCAGCTCTTTTCTTCCACGGTAAGGGTCGGTACAACTTCTGTAAAGATATTCTTCCTCGTACTTATTCCTGCGCAAATATGTCGAACAGAATAAAAAATAAAATCCTAAAATCGGTGAATTTTGCAACTAAATACGCGGCAGATGCAACACGCGTAGTGGATCGAACGCCTAGCTTGCAGAAATTAAATTTTCAAGATGTATGGAATGCAAATTTTTGGTGCAGACAAAATTCCGTGGAGTCAAATTGAACACATAAAGGATAGTGCCCCTGAAATAATCATCTGGGCGATCCCGGTCATTTTCCTTTCTGTGCTGTTGGAAATTTTCATCACCTACAAACAAAATAATAACTTCTATTCAAAAAAAGAGTCGATAGGTTCATTAGGCATAGGCGTGGGTAACATTCTAATCAGTACATGGATCAAAGTAGCGCTGTTCTATATGGCCGTTTGGATTTACAACTTGGTGCCCTGGCGCATGGAGATGAATTGGTGGACGATAATCCCCTGCTATATACTTTTTGATTTCTGCAGCTATTGGGCCCATAATATTTCGCACCGTCAGCGGTTTTGGTGGGCCACACACATCGCCCACCATTCAGCCGAACATTATAACCTGACTGTAGCTTTTCGGTTGAGTTGGGTTCAATACTTGAAAATTATTTTCCTGTTCCCCGTTCCCTTACTGGGATTTCATCCTATCATATTTTTTGTAACTAATCAGGTAGCTATACTTTTTCAGTTTTGGGTGCATACGGAATACATTGGTAAGCTTCCTCGATTCTTTGAGTATATATTCGCAACACCCTCCAACCACCGCGTTCACCATGGATCACAAGACAAGTATATAAATAAAAATTACGGAGCCACATTCATTTTCTGGGATCGCATATTTGGCACCTATCAACCAGAAACTGAAAAGCCCGTGTATGGCATCACCAACGACATTGAACATAAGGCTAATCCTTTTTACATCAATTTTCATGAGTATGGAGATATGATAATGGACGTAAGGAAAGCAAACGGGTGGAAAGAAAAGTTATTTTTTGTCTTTGGAAACCCCACCAAAATTGCCCGCTATAAAAAGCTACTCCAGTTGAATAAATTCCTGCCCTTGGTCGGTATTTTCACCGCACCACAAACTTAAAACGGCCTTGCAAATGCCTGTTTATCTATCGTAGGACATGCCCTGTGGTAACATGTCGAACAGCGCAGGATATGTCGGAAACAACAGCTCAAGAGAGTCGGTTTGGTGGTGCGGTGAAAAAACCGACCACAGGCAAACTAAAAATTAAGATCAAGTGAATTCTGGACTAAGGAAGGATTTAATCAACGCATTGGTTTCATTATTTCTAAGCCTTAAAACGACTCTCCTATAAATAAATAGAAGCCAGTGCCTTCCCTCGTGAATGCAAAATCTAACCGCGTCCAAATATCTTTTTTTGGAAATAACAGAAAACGTAAACCAAGACCGCCAGAAACTGTTAAATTCGAAATATTTAAATCAATCAATTGATTGAAAACTGTGCCAGTCCCTGCAAAAATAGCTGCCCCGATCCTGTTGGTGAAGCTAAATGGAAGCGGTAAAAAACGATATTCTACCTGAGCTGCCAGCTGATTATTATCCCTAAACCTGCCATAATAATACCCCCGCATTATACTTTCTCCGCCCATTTGTGCGAGTTGATTGAAAGGAACATCGCCAAAATTGAACTGCCCCAATAGTTGAGCAGCCAATACATTATTTTTTCCGATGGGTGTGTAAACTCGGGTATCAGACAAAATTGAGGTGAATTTAAAAGAGCTTCCCCATGCAGGATTATAATGCAGAAAAGCTAACTCTGAAAAAAATCCCTTTCGGACATTTAGAACGTTATGCCTATTATCTTGAACTAACCCAAATCCTAGCCCTAAATTATTGGAGCCTTTATAGCCCAAGGGGAATTCAAAAGCATTGTTACTAGATTCGGCCAATACAAAATCAACTGCTGCAAGACGCTGGTATTCTAACTCT
>JBBSCN010000121.1:0-9772 GCA_038250265.1 Cytophagales bacterium
CATACAGATCAATGACTTCCCGAATATCTACCAAGGTGCCATATTGAAAAATGCGAGTTATTACCCATTCTGGCGATTCTCTTAACGTCTTCTCAATATCAGCCTCTTTGATGTCCCAAAACAATGGCTTTCTAAGTGTGAGTTTGTTTACCATATATTCCAATAAATATCAACAGTCGTGTTACCTTATTAAAACATCTACTACTGAATTGGTATCTTCGCCAACTCTTCCCCTTTAAAATAATTGTCCACCAAGTAGAGCATGAACTTATCGTTCTGATTTCTTTGTGCTTCTACAATTTCACCCAGTTGGTTAAAACTGCCCCTACCGAAAACTGTTTTCTCTATTCCTTTGAAATTTTTGTGCATACGGTTTGCTCGTTTCATTCGATTTATAATTTGAACATATTGGCAAGGGTATCCTTGATTTCGTCAATTTCATTTTGCTTTAATCTGCCTAAACTACTTTTCGACAATCGGCTTGCATCAACGGCCCTGATTTGGTCAAGGCAAACTTCACAAAATTTATTCTGAAATCGCAATTCCAGTCTGGATGGATAACCCCGCAAAGTAGTGGTCATCGGGGCAACAATAATAGTACCCAAAACAGAGTTCATTTCGGACGGTGATAGAATTACGCATGGGCGGCTTTTTTTAATCTCTACCCCGATAGTCGGGTCAAGGTTTACCAAATACACTTCAAATTCTTTTACCATGTCCAATCAGTCTCGTCAAAACGATTGACTACAAAGTCGGCTTTTACCTTACTTGCCTTTTTAAAATCCGACCACTTCTTTTTAACAGGTTTATCCGCAGATGAAATCATAATGACATGATCCTTTACGGAAATCTTCACGTTATCTTTTATGCCACTTTTATCGAGAATTGATTTTGGAAACAAAATACCTCTTGAGTTACCAATCTGCCTGATCTTTGTTGTAGATGTTGCCATAATTTCGAAGTTACGACACAAAGTTATAACATTTTGTTATAACTCCTAAACAAGATTATTTTCCTTCTTCTCTTTTAACCCCTATTTGTTTCCTTTGTTTAAACTCAACCTCCACCTTGTTTTTTTGTAGCAGATAGTTAACGGCTTTGTAAACGATTTTCAATTTTTTTGTTGTGTTTGTTTTCAAGTTGCTTGAGCTTATGCGTTAGCTCTTTACAAGATAATGCGGATTGCCTTCACACAACGAAGGCTAGTATAACAGCGGTGTTTACTTCAATAGCTTTTTTACTTTTCGATAAATTGGATAACATTGATATACCTTTTTCGGTAAATGCGAATGGTATGGCGGGGCTGAATTTTACGCCATCTGGGAGATTATCACAAGTTGGGATAACCCAAAGCTTGTTTATTAATAAATCGAACTATGAACAATTTCTATTTCAGGATTTTGAAATAAAATCATTCGCATCAATATCTGCTTGTTTTAATATTGCCCGAAGAGTTCCTTCTGGCATATCACCAGTATGGTTAGGTATTGTTGTAAGTTTTCTAGTAACAGGATTCCAACAAATTTCGTGGCTTCCAGCCGCCTGCCGTTAAAACTCGAACCCAAACTTCTTTAAAATTTTGACGATGTCACGATATCTAAAACCCGACAGACGTCCCATTTCAAACTCCTATAAATACGGGATAATAGAAACTGTCGCCAGCTAAAGTGAGTTTGGAAATATCTTCTTCTCGGGCTTCGATCAACTTTTTGGCAACATCGTTAGCGATCTCAATTGTTTCTGAAATCGTACGACCTTGGGCGATCAATCCTTGAACAGAATCTGACGTGGCTAAATAGACGCCTTCAGGTAATTTTTCTTTATGAAGATTAATAATTCTTTCCATCTCGAAAGTATACAATAATTCCCTGCGCCCAGTTAAGCTTATCCAGCGTCCGTCTAGCCCTAGAAAACGCTGCGAAACTCATTATGAATTTCTCTGCGCCCTCTCGGGTTAAAACTTTAGAACCTCAAAGAATGAAAAGTCAATTATTAAGCATGCACCGAAGCCAACGCCCGCTCTACACACTCCCCAATCTTTTTCGCCAGCGCCTTCACCTCTTCTTCCTTCCATGTGCAGCGAATGCCAAACGAAATCAAACGACCGACCGTCTGTTGCGATTTTGGCAAATACAAGTTGTTATAATCTTGTGGCGCACCTAAAATATGAATAGGCAAACGAGCAGGTGATTTTAAATCCTTCAAATGATTCCACTGGTTGATGAAGTGGTACATGTTCGTATACCAATAATTAAACCCAGCCACGCCCGCTTTATTAAATTCATCCACAGTTCTTTTCGCGGCTTCCGTATCGGGCAATAGAATATTTAAGAACGTAGCCGAGTCGCCCGCAGGGTCTGCCAACGTGCTGAAACTTACTCCTGCAATTTTAGAAAGCTCAGCCGTCAATAGATTTTTGTATTCACGATTTTTCTCTCTGATAAATGGCACCTTACGCGTTTGCGCCAAGCCAATGGCCGCGTTGATCTCGCCAATGCGGTAGTTGAAACCTAGTACTGGATGGTTCTCCATGCCGCGGTTATTGCCCGCATGGTCATGCCCATGATCGGAATAACTGTCCGCATATTTATAACACTGCTCATCGTTGGTCACCATCACACCGCCTTCGCCACAGGTAGCGATTTTAAAAAAGTCGAACGAGTAGCAGCCGGTTTTTCCAAACAACCCCACCGAAGTTCCTTTGTACGAAGCGCCAAACGCCTGGCCCGCATCTTCAATCAACGTCAGGTTATGTTCTTTGCAGATTTGCAAAATCTCATCCATCTTCGCCATGCCCCCACACATGTGCACCAGCATGATCGCTTTTGTTTTCGGGGTGATGGCCGCGCGAATTCCCGCAGGGCTCAAACATAGCGACTCATCAATTTCTGCAAACACCGGCAGCGCGCCAGCAAAAAGCACCGCCTCCACCGAAGCGATGTAGGTAAACGGAGGCACAATCACCTCATCGCCTGCGCCCACGCCAGCCGCATAGAGCGAGCACGCCACAGCCGTACTTCCGCTGCTCACCGCGTGTGCAAACTTTGCGCCCGTCATTTTTTTCACTTCCGCTTCAAACTCGCGCGCCTTCCAAATGTTGTTGCGCTGCGCATCGTGGTTGTAGCGAAACAAGATGCCCGTTTCCAACACATCGTTGATTTCTTTTTTCTCTTCTATTCCAAATAATTCTGTTCCTGGCATGGTTGATAAGATTAGGGGGCAAAAATACGAATTTAGGGTGTTGTTTGAAAGATAATTGGGCGGCCTGCTGACTCCCGAGGCGGGACGTCAGCACCGGGCTATACACTCCAAGTCCGCACCACGCGCCACCAACCCTTAGCGGGCTTTCCGTTGCTATCCCTGGCCGAGGCTTGCACGAAGTTTCTGCATGACTAAAATGTTAATGCTAATCCTTATTTTTGACGACAGATGAAAAACAAATACGTCAACTTTATATCTGACAAGCATTTGCTTAGCTGCATTGGCAATCTTCACAAGGCCTATTGGAAAGCGAAGAATAATATCACGAAGGAGAACTTTTACAACAACAAAGTTGACACTGTCAAGCTGACTTTTGATTCCAAATTCAACAATATTGATGAGGAAAGCCTGATTCAATCTGAGATATTGCGGCAGATTGATAAGTCGATTAATAATTCGATTGGGACATTTCACGAACAAATTTTAGGGGGAGTAAACGGCTACGAGATTAACTGGGACCAATAGAAAAGTAAAAATGAAAAAATTTAAAGTCCACTTAACAAGAGATTATACTGTTGAAATAAATGCAGAGAATGAAAATTCAGCAAGGCAATTTACTGAGCTTTATGTTTCTGGTGGGGCTGATGAATCGAGAGAAAAAACCAGATTGCTAAATAAATTTCAGATTGAAAAAATTGAACCCACCTTAAACGAGGCTTGGTTTGTAGAAGAACTTAGTCGAGAATAGCAATATTAAAAATGCTCAAACCATTTTTCGTCTACTGTTATATGCTCTCTTAACTCAACATCAATACCTAAGTTTAGTTCTTTAAGTTTTTCAGCAATTTTATCGCCATCCATCAAATCGATGGCAGGTGCACCGTCCCTATTTGCTTCTCTAATTGCTTCTCGTGTAAACGAGCCAGTTGTGATAAATAAACCTTTATCAGTTCTTCCCACCATAGCACCCCTAAAGTCTCTAATGTCGCTTGATGGAACTTTGCCTTTGTATCTCTTACATTGGAAGATTATATGAAAACTAAGGATACCATTTATTTTTGCGATCCCTCTGCCATCTATACCACCGTCTCCTGTTTTACCTGTGATTTCAACTTGCGCAAATCCTTTTTCTCTTAACACTCGTTGAATCAATCGTTCAAACGAACTTGGAGTAAGTTTTTCAGTAATGATTTCAATGACAGTCTTTTTCCATTTTTCAGCATCGGAGACTTCTTCATCAGCATCTTGCTCTTCTACCTTTTTTACTTTTGTCTTTTTGTCCTTTGTGACATCTGCCGGACTATTTTCTGTAAGGACCCAAATGCCTTTGCCTCCCTTCGATAGAATTCCTTTGTTTTTAAGAACAGTTCTTACCCAGGCTAAATTATATTGTAGGTCTGATTGCCCCGTCTTTCCATTTATTACTTCTAACAATGAGTCGCTAAGTTTTAAATTGTCAACTATTTTTTCATAGATCTCCTCGGTATTTGCAGAGCCACCAAGCTCCTTGATCACATCAATTGTTGGTGACATTAGGTCATTTCGTGTCGGCAGTTGTTTCATTTTCCTTGGATTGATTATGATTATTCAAAAACCTTTTTAACAAATAGCTAATTTTCGTCTCAAAATTAACAGAAAATTACTAGTCATTTGTTTATATTATTGTGCTATTGATCCCTTAAAAATCCAGTCGTCAGGGGATGTTGAATCCACAGCAACGATTACAAATCTACTACCAACTTGCGTCACTTCTGGCAGGGATGGAACACCTGTTTGAGCCCTACGTGGCATGTGCAAGAGTTTGCGAGTAGTGACAGCCCGCCCTGCCGCTATTACTGTTCGAAATTTGCAGTTCCGAACGAGAGATAATATAAGATTTTAAAATCTTGTTTTATCAGGTTGCGGGATTACAAATCCCGAACAGCGAACACCGATTACAAGCCTCCTATCGAAGAGTGCCATTCGCGGCAGGGATGGAGCGCATGTTTGAGCCCGCGGTGCCAGTGCGTGAGGTGGCGAGTAGCGACAGCCCGCCCGGCCGCCCAAGAAATATTGCCGTTCAACATTTGCAGTGTCGAACGACAGATGATATAAGATTGTAATATCTTGTTTATTTGGGTTCTGGATTACAAACCCCGAGTAACGAGAAGTTCAATCTTGCCTTCAAATTAAATGGTTGATCAATCAAAACGCTCTTTTCGCAACACCTCAACAGTTGTTACAAATGCGATCACGCCATATTTTTCAAAATAATTTTGACTAAGCATTTCCATTATACCAAAAACTTTTTCTTCAGAGGCAAGCGTCTCTATCCGTATGTTACGTCCTTCCCAGTCAGTAAAATGTTGTGCATGCAAGCCTTCTCCTTCAACTTCTGCAATGGTGTAGCCTTTTATTCCGCAGTTTTTTAAATCTGCTACAAGCCGATTTTGTAGGGAATCTAACGCTATAATGGTGATCATTTTAATAGGTATTAATTGTGTCATGCCGCATATAGGTTTTGTGCAATTGTTAAATATAATGGTAGTCCGATAGTTACATTAAAAGGAAATGTAATGGCTAAACTGGCTGTTAAATAATAAGTAGGGTTGGCTTCTGGTATTGCAATGCGCACAGCAGCGGGGGCCGCAATGTAACTTGCACTGGCGCACAAAAGTCCAAAGATGGTGGCTCCTCCCATTGACAAGCCAGCCCAATGGCCTAGATAAATTCCCGCGGTTGCATGAATGACCGGCATTATTATGCCAAATGCAAAAAGAAAAAAGCCAACTTTTTTCAAGTCGTACAGCCTGCGTCCGGCAACCAAACCCACTTCCAGCAAAAACAAACAAAGTATTCCTCTAAACAAACCATCATATAAGGGAGCAACTTGTTCAAACCCTTTCTTTCCGGTAATCAATCCGATAAAAATGCCCCCAAGAAGTAACATGGTTCCTTTATTCGTAAAAATCTCATGCATTACTTTACCCATGTTGCTTTGACTTTGTGGCATTGCTTTTTTGGCAAGGTAGATGGCAACGATAATTGCAGGGATTTCCATAATGGCCAACATGGCCGGCATATACCCTTCATAGGAAATCTTCATCAAATCAAGAAAGGAAGTACCCTCGCTAAAAGTTACCGCAGATACAGAACCAAAATGTGCGGCTATGGCGGCTGCATTTAGCTTATCCATTTTGCCGATTTTTTGTAAAATAAAATAGGCAACAATAGGGATGGTTACACACATGGCTATAGCTGCCAAACAAGGTTTATAAAAATCAACTATGTTTACGGATGTTAATTTTACTCCACCTTTTATTCCGATGGCAAATAGTAAGTAAATAGTTAAGCCCATATACATTCCCTCGGGGAACTTAAGGTCACTCTTAACCAGAGTTGCAATAATACCC
This sequence comes from Cytophagales bacterium, assembly GCA_038250265.1. Lineage (GTDB taxonomy): Bacteria > Bacteroidota > Bacteroidia > Cytophagales > Cyclobacteriaceae > ELB16-189. The sequence goes on from JBBSCN010000121.1 coordinate 6,594, forward strand.
AATGCAAATGCGAGCACCATGGGTGAGGCTAAACTAGCTCCCAATGACGAAAATAAATCCATATTATTACTTTATAGTTTGTAAATAGTTGGGGTCTAAAAACTCTATTTTTCCAGTTTCTAAATTGTAGACTGCTCCCACAATTTGGGTTTGTCCCCCTTGTACAGCTTTTGTAAGTACAGGCTCTAGGTTTTTAAGTTGTTGCACCTGCATGGCTACGTTTATTTTAACGGCATTTTCTACTTCATCACCCGGTTGTGTTTTCGCAAGTTGTGCTGCAGGTTTAATGGCGTTGATTAGTGTAACAATATGGCCCGGCACATCAGGTATTTTACAGGCAGCTGCCACAGCGCCACATTTCGTATGGCCCATAACCACTATTAGGTTGGCCCCCAAAACTGCATTGCCAAATTCTATGCTACCCCAAGAGGCAAATGTTGAAACCTGACCGGCCGTTCGAACTATAAACAAATCGCCCAAGCCTTGGTCAAAAATAATTTCACTTGGAACTCGTGAGTCAGAACATCCTACAATGATAGCAAAGGGTTTTTGACCTAGCGATACCTCTTTGATGCGTTGAAAATCCTGATGTGGTCTAATACTTTTACCTTCAATAAAACGCTTGTTGCCTTCTTTCAGTTGGATAAGTGCCTGATCAGCGGAAACCTTCGCCTGGCCATAGACCTTTGAGCAAAAAAATCCCCCCGTTCCAAAAAACAGAGTAGTTAGCGCGAGTAGTAGTACGGTTGGTTTTTTCATCTTTCTATGGTTTAGGTTTTACGTAGTTTTTTTTAATGCTGCAAAATTGGTCATTGGTATTCATACATTATTATTTATATTTCGAATGAAATACATAATATTTACTTATGAATTATACATTAAACCAACTGCGCGTATTCTTGAAGATTACACAATTGCAAAGCGTGACCAAGGCTGCCGAAGAATTGCACTTAACGCAGCCAGCCGTTTCTATTCAGCTAAAAAACTTTCAAGATCAATTTGATATTCCGCTTACTGAGATTATCGGACGGAAAATTCATATTACAGATTTTGGAAGGGAAATTGCTCAATCAGTTGAAAATATTTTGAACCAAGTGTATGCTATAAATCATAAGACACTTCAATACAAAGGTCAATTGGCAGGGCGGCTTAAACTTTCCGTTGTATCAACGGGCAAATATGTGATGCCTTATTTTTTATCATTGTTCGTTAAAGACCATCCCGGTATTGAGCTATTTATGGACGTAACGAACAAGGCACGAACGATCGAAAGTCTAGAGAATAATGAAGTGGATTTTGCCTTAGTTTCTGTTCTACCGGATAAGCTCAACATTGAAAAATTAGATCTACTTCAAAACAAACTGTACCTGGTTGGTAACACCGACCAAAAGTTCAAAAAATCATTTTACAGCAAGGATCTATTTAAAGAGCTTCCGCTTATTTACAGAGAAAAAGGCTCTGGCACACGCCAGACGATGGAGGCTTTTATCGAACGAAATAAAATTCCGGTGCTAAAGAAAATGGAACTCACTTCGAATGAAGCCGTTAAGCAGGCGGTGATAGCTGGTTTAGGTTTTTCTATTATGCCTTTAATTGGAATCAAGAATGAGCTTCGAGATGGTGATTTGCAAATTATACCCGTTAGTGGACTACCCATCAAAACGGTTTGGCGCTTAATTTGGATGAAAGGCAAAAACCATTCGCCAGTCGCTAGTGCATTCTTACAACATATAAAAAAAGAAAAGGTAAACATCGTTCACACCAAGTTTGACTGGTACGAGCAGTATTTGTAAATTTAGAATTGTCGTAGTTTGTGGTGTTAGAAATACTCATATCGAACAATAGACGGCTCGCAGTCAGGGAAGTTCTTTCTATGTCGTAAAGTCTTCTTGAAGAAAGTGCCTTCGCCATATAAATTATGGGCATCTCTAAAAACTCCGCTTACCCTTCTCTTTTGGAGAAGGGAAAGGGTTGAGGTGAAGAAAACAACGGTTTTTAGAGATGTCCTTATGAAATAAATATGCGCAATTTGTTAATAAAGATTTTAGCAACCGTTCTTTTAGTATTTGTGATTTTGCCATCTGTTGCAAAGGATCCCAAGCGTGAATTTTATTCAGCTATTATTTACCGGATAAAAAATAAAGTACAAGAGAAGAGTGTTGGTTCGTTCTTGAAACAGCATTATTTGCCGGCAATGCACAAAGCAGGAAAAAAACATAGGTGTGTTTAATCCGATTGCTGCTGACTCCATTGCATTTGGGAAGGCAATTTATGTTTTGACACCGTATTCATCGTTGGATGAGTTTAACAAAATAACTTCTGATCAGGCTGCCAGTCAATAGTTGATCAAAGATAGAAGATCAACAATGGAAAGCATTGTTGGCAGTTGAAGAATATAAAAATACCGTTTCAAAAGCGGATATCATGCTGCTGGCGCCCACCAATTATTCGGACTATTAAAACAGAAAAGAGATTTACCCTAAATTGAAAAAGGAGAATCTGTAAAAAGTAGTAATAGGTTGCCATGTTGGGATTGATTGGCAGGAGGACTTGATTTTAAATTAGAAATAGCAACTGAATTTATTTTGTCGTCTAATGAAATTCTGCCATCTCAAACAATCATAAATAGGTATCTTACGACAGTTTATCCGCATAATGCGGAATAAGCTGCATGGTATGAAAACTTTTGCATCGCGTATGATTGCCAAGGTCACGCTCCGTTACTATCGAAAGAAAAATGGAGGCGGAGATTTAATCTCTTCTTACCGGATTGGTAAAATGTATAGAGAATTCATGATCTCAGGTAAGCGCCTGCTAAAAGACCTGATATTAATTACTATTGGAATTTTCTCTGCATCTTTTGGTGTTAAAGGGTTTCTGCTTCCCAATCATTTTATTGACGGTGGTGCTACGGGTATCTCTCTATTACTGTCGGCACTAACGAATGTGCCACTTTATCTTTTAATTATTGGCGTCAATATTCCATTTATCGTTCTCGGGTATGTGATAATGGGCAAACAATTTGCGATTAAGACTGTGTTAGCCATTAGTGGACTGGCTCTTTGTCTTGCAACGGTAAATTTCCCGAATGTTACCAATGATAATTTGTTGGTGGCAGTTTTTGGTGGTTTTTTTTAGGAGCTGGCATTGGATTTTCTATACGTGGGGGGGCAGTAATA
>JBBSCN010000122.1:0-9673 GCA_038250265.1 Cytophagales bacterium
GTGTTTTGGTCTTTTGACTAGCTTTTGATAATTTTCTTCTTCAGTACTTCTCTTATGCTAAATACATTTCAAGATTTTCTATCGGAGTACAAAATGAGTACATCTGACCCCGAAGCTTTTTGGGCAAGTCAGGCGGAAGGTTACCTCTGGCGTAAAGAGTGGCAAGCTGTCTTGGAATACGATTTCCACAAACCAGAAGTAAAATGGTTTTTAGGTGGCAAGCTGAACATCACCGAAAGCTGCATCGACAGACATCTTGCAACACGTGCCGACCAAACTGCAATTTTATGGGAGCCCAATGATTCTAACGAGCCTTTCAGGAGAATTACCTATCAACAACTTCACGAACAAGTTTGCAAAGTAGGTAACATGCTTAAAGCAAATGGCGTTAAAAAAGGAGACCGCGTATGCATTTATATGCCCATGGTGCCGGAAACAGCGTTCGCAGTTTTAGGCTGTGCCCGTATTGGGGCGGTGCATTCGGTGGTATTTGCTGGATTTTCATCTGGCTCGTTGGCCGATCGCATCAATGATTGTGGGTGCAAGATGGTGCTGACAGCCGATGGCGCATACCGTGGGGACAAAAAAATAAATCTCAAATCCATTGTCGATGAAGCGGTAGAAAAATGCCCCACTGTTGAAACGTGTATTTTACTCAATCGCACGCAGCTTTCGGTAAATATAAAATCAGGTAGGGATTTTTGGTGGCACGATGAAATTGCAAAAGCCAGTGAGGTGTGTGTGGCAGAACAAATGGATTCAGAAGATTTGTTGTTTATTCTCTACACATCGGGTAGCACAGGCAAACCGAAAGGCATGGTGCACACTTGCGGTGGCTACATGGTTTATGTTGGTTACACATTCAAAACAGTTTTTCAATACAAGGAAGGTCAAATCTTTTGGTGTACGGCCGATGTCGGTTGGGTCACAGGTCACTCCTACATTTTGTATGGTCCGTTACTAAACGGTGCAACTTCTTTGATGTTTGAAGGTATACCGAGTTATCCAGACATGGGGAGATTTTGGCATGTAATCGAAAAACATAAAGTCAATATTTTCTACACTGCGCCCACGGCCATCCGATCATTGGAAAAGGCACCACTTTCATTTGTGGAAAAATATGATTTGTCATCGTTGCAAGTGTTGGGCAGCGTAGGTGAGCCGATCAATGAGGAAGCGTGGCATTGGTACGATAAAAATATTGGAAAAGGAAAATGTCCTATTGTGGATACGTGGTGGCAAACCGAAACAGGTGGCATTATGATTTCACCCATTGCAGGTGTCACGGAATTAAAACCCGCTTTTGCCACACTTCCGTTACCGGGAATTCAGCCTGCCATCATGGATGAAAATGGAAAAGAATTGGAAGGAAATTTGTGTGAAGGCCGATTGACTATCAAGTATCCGTGGCCATCCATGGCACGCACTATTTATGGAGATCACCAGCGTTTTAAAGACACGTATTTCTCAACCTTTCCCGGAAAATACTTTACAGGCGATGGCTGCAAGCGCGATGAAGATGGCTACTACAGAATTACCGGACGCGTGGATGATATCATTATTGTTAGCGGGCACAACATGGGCACAGCCGAAGTAGAAAGTGCCATCGATGAACACTCTGCCGTTTGCGAATCTGCCGTTGTAGGCTTTCCGCACGACATCAAAGGGCAAGGGATTTACGCCTTTGTGGTCACCTACGATTCTGTTCACGAAGATGACCATTTGAAAAATGAAATCCGCGAGCTGGTTTCTAAAATCATTGGGCCCATCGCCAAGCCGGATAAGATTCAATTTGTAAGTGGACTGCCTAAAACGCGATCGGGAAAAATTATGCGTAGAATTTTGCGCAAAATAGCCGAAGGAGATACCACCAATTTGGGTGATACCACCACGCTGTTAGATCCGCAAGTGGTAGAGGAAATTAAGAACGGAGCAGTTAAATAAATCAATATTTATACCTAAGTTTAATTTAACTTAATAGCCGAACAAGTATTAACCGTTTTAAAGTTGGCAAAATGAGAGTACATGGACTTTTTTGGGTGGCTTCTTTTGCGGTTGCCACACTCGCAGTCGGATGTTTTAATTCTTCTGAATACGAAATTAAGAAGATACAAACCACCACCGCTGTCTCCGTACCCCTAGCTTTTGGTTCGTTGAACGTCCAAGACATTTTGAATAAGGTAGATAAAAGTATTGTGGACGTAAAAGTGTATCCCGGTGGACTGGTCTATTTTCAATATGTTAAGACTTTTGAATCTATCGATATCCGCAAACTTTTTGTTTTCCCAAACAAAAACTTGAACCTGTCCTTACCTGTTCTCCCCGGTTCTATTCCTGCTAGCGCCACAGAGTTAAGATTCACCTCCGTTTCTTCTACACTTGATTTCAATTTCAGCCCAGAAAAATTGAAAGAAATACAATTTAAAAGCGGCAACATCACTGTCAGTACGTCTCTTTTTCCAGCCAATCCGAACTTCGTTTTTGAAGTGGAAGTGAAGCTCGCAAATTTTTTACTCAACGGAGTTCCTTTTCAGACTAGGGCATTGAGTTCTACCAATTTTTCTTTGACAAATTACATTGCTACGCTAAATGACAACAAATTTCCAGTAGACTTGGCATTGATCATTAAACCACATACCAACACAATTACTGTTGCCCCGGGAACGATTCTAACTGTTGGATTAAGTTTTTCCGGAATGGATTTCAAGTACATCAAAGGTTTTTTGGGAGATCGGTCCACTGCAATCATACCCCAAACTTTTAACTTAGATGCCTTTGGTGCAGCATTGGATAAATCGAAAGTGTCGTTTGCCGACCCCAGATTTTCCGTAGAGATATCAAACGACTACGGAATTCCCGTGACCTTGACTTTTAATACACTGGAAGCTCGAAAGAATTCTACCAAAGTAACAATGGTCACGAACCCCGCCAGCCCTATGGCGTTGGTAGCTCCAGCTGTTTTGGGGCAAACTACCACCTCAATGGTTTCCGTCACAAACGCCAAGCAGATCACTGATTTGGTTCCTGATGAGATTTATTACAGCGCGGCAGCAAGAATTAATCAAAGCCTCACTAGTGGCAATAATTTTTGCGCGGATACAAGCAAACTTCGGATAAAAATTCGATCTGAAGTTCCTCTGTATGGAAGTGCTTCCGGAATCATACTTACAGATACCTTTGGCATAGACTTGTCGGCAATAAAAAGCTCGGAGGTGCAAACAGCATCCTTGAAAGCAAAAGTAATCAACGAGCTACCACTAGATGCCACCATCCAAATCTATTTAGCAGATGACAAATCATTGGTTACCGATTCCATTTTTACGACCTCACAAACTGCGATTGTAGTAGGCAGTAAGGTGAACGCGATAGGTGAACTACTTTCGTCAGGTGTTTACGATAATGAAATTCCCCTCAATCAAGATAAAATCAATAAACTATTGAATGCCAAAAAGCTGATTGTAAAGTCAGTGATGAAAACCGTGCGGAATGCAAGCGGCTCACCGATTGATGTCAAGTTTAAGTCCACCTATAAAATGGATATTAATATCGGTTTAAACACAGTTTTGAAAATCAATCGTGATTTATGAAAAGGCTTTTACAAATCACTTGGATTGGTTTCATACTAATTTTAAATACTGTTGAGGTGATAGCCCAAACGGAACCAACACTTTATTTCATGAGCAGTGTGCCGCAATCTACCTATTTAAATCCAAGCTTTTCTTCCAATTACAAATCGTCTTTTGGACTGCCCGGCTCCTCCGTTTATCTTCAATATGGAAACAATGGCTTTACGTACAACGATTTTGTGATGAAACAAAACGGAGTGCTTACTGCAGATTTGAATAAGTTATATGAAAATCTAAAGGAAAAAAACTATTTGATGTCGGCAGCTCAAGTTGACTTGCTTCATGTCAATTTAAAAATGTCGTCCAAGTTTCATTTGATGTTGAATGCCACCGCTAAGACCTACTCAACCATTATGTTTCCCAAAGAACTAGCAGGTATTTTCATTAACGGCACCACTCCGTTAGTTAACACTTCTACCGCTTTTTCAATGGAAGGGGAGAGTCTGAGCTACACCGAATTAGGTATTGGTGGCAGTTATCAAGCTACCAAGAAATTAGCCATTGGAGCTAGATTGAAGGTGTTGACCGGCCTTGTTAGTGGAAGCTCGCAAAGTGCAACAGGTAAGCTGGCGGTTGACGACAATTATGGCATTACGCTTTCGTCCAGCGCAGATATCCGAACTTCGGGTTATCACACTATTGATAAAAATAAATTCAGTGACTACCTGAAAAATTCGGGGGTTGCGTTTGACTTGGGCGGCAGCTATCAATTGCTAAAGAATTTAACCATTAGCGCGAGCGTGTTGGACATAGGGAGCATTTCTTGGAAAAACGATTTGTATTCCTATAAATTAGACTCCGCGAAAGCGAAATACACATTCAGGGGAATTGACCTTCAACAGGTGTTAAATGGCAACAGCGATTATTTGTCTGCTGAGGGCGACTCCTTGAAACGTTATTTTACTTTTCAGGAAAGTGCCACGTCATCCTATTCCACAATGCTTCCGGGGAAATTTTATTTGGGCGCTCGGTATAACTTGAGAGAAAAATTGTCGGTTGGGGGTTTGGTTTTTGCTGAACAATTTAGAGGACGATTTTCACCTGGTTTTTCAGCTTCCTTACAAAAGGACTTTGGACGGGTGTTGAGTACGTCCGTTAGCTATACAATCAAAAACGGCTCATTTGATAATTTGGGCGCAGGACTTTCCCTTAATCTTTCTCCAGTACAACTATATTTGGTGGGTGACAACTTGTTGAATATCCCGATTTCTCTGCTGAAGGATCCCACGATCAACTCTTTTATTAATGGTAGTCAAAATTTCAACTTTCGGTTTGGGCTTAATTTTGTTTGGGGGAGGGAAAAAACGGTCGAAAGGAAAAATTATACGCAAAAAGGAAAGGGTAGGGCAAAACCTAAAACCTACGGGAGGTAGACACGAAGATTTCATTAACTTTACTTCTGAACGTAACTTTAATCATTTAAAATAATATGGAAATCTCAGGTAAAGTGATCAATCTTCTTCCGCTTCAATCGGGGCAGGGAAAAAGCGGAACATGGAAGAAACAGGAATTCATTTTGGAGACACCCGGCCAATACCCCAAAAAGGTGTGCATGAACTTGTGGGGCGACAAGGTGGACGAGATCAAACTAACTCCTGGAGAAACCATTACGGCTTCGATTAATATTGAAAGCCGCGAATACAACGGCCGTTGGTACACTGATGTGCGCGCTTGGAAAGTGGCCAAAGGAGCAGGTAGCGGTGCCAGTGATGGCGGCAGTAGTCGGTCAGAGGCACCACCCGTAGGTGAAGAGCCATTCGTGCCGGATGCTAGCTCAACGGATGACTTGCCGTTTTAATTTATTTTTTCGGTCTTAGGAAACAAAAAACCCGGCTCATCACCGGGTTTATTTTTTTAAATCTTTATTGCCCCCTCTTCTTTGGAGAGGGCCAGAGTGAGATTAGCTCCCACACGCCTCGCAGGCATCCGGGTTATCCAAAGAACAAGCCATGTCGGCACGTTTCTGATCATAGTCGGCCAATGACACTTGTTCGTATTGAATTGTCTGCTGAGCCTGGCTGCCATCAGGCATGATCTCGGCCACTGTAGGAGCAATTACTGACTCTGCTACCATCATAGATGGCAAAGCTTCTGCTACAAATGGTTCTTTAATTACTGATTTATCAAGCGTAAACTTAATGGCATCGGCAGCAGCGGTAGAACGCAAGTAGTACATACCTGTCTTCAATCCTTTTTTCCATGCATAAAAATGCATCGAGGTCAATTTGCCGAAGTTAGGATCAGTCAAGTGGATATTTAAGCTCTGGCTTTGGCAAATGTATGCGCCACGGTCAGCACTCATATCGATAATTGACTTTTGTGAGATCTCCCAAACAGTTTTGTAGATGTCCTTAATGTTTTGAGGAATCTCAGGGATGGACTGCACGGAACCATTAGTTGAAATCAATTTTTGACGCATGGTTTCGCTCCATAGTCCTAAACTGATCAAGTCTTTCATCAAATGCTTGTTCGCAATAATGAATTCTCCTGATAAAGTTCTGCGCGTATAAACATTCGAAGTGTATGGCTCGAAACATTCGTTGTTGCCAAGAATTTGCGAGGTCGAAGCAGTTGGCATGGGAGCTAACAACAATGAATTGCGTGCGCCATTTTGTTTTACCTCTTGCTTTAACTTCACCCAATCCCATCTTCCCGATGTAGGCGTAACGCCCCACATGTCAAATTGAAATATTCCTTTTGAAATAGGAGAACCTTTGAATGATTCATAAGGACCATCTTTTTTCGCCAACTCCATAGATGCTTCCATGGCTGCGAAATAAATAGTTTCATGGATATCTGTGTTGAGCCCTCTTGCTTCTGGAGAATCGAAAGGCATACGCAACAAGATGAACGCATCGGCTAATCCTTGTACACCAATACCAATGGGGCGGTGGCGCATGTTAGAATTCTTTGCCTCAATTACCGGATAGTAATTAACATCAATCACTTTATTTAGATTGAGAGTGATCACTTTTGTGATCTCATACAATTTTTGGTGATCAAATTTTCCATCTTCTGTTACAAACTTAGGCAAGGCAATAGAAGCTAAGTTACAAACAGCCACTTCATCAGGAGAGGTATATTCGATGATCTCAGTACACAAGTTGCTGGACTTGATCGTACCCAAATGCTTTTGGTTTGATTTGCGATTGGCCGCATCTTTATAGAGCATGTAAGGCGTTCCCGTCTCAATTTGTGCTTCCAGAATCTCAAACCAAAGATCCTGTGCTTTTATCTGCTTGCGATACTTTCCTTCTTTCTCATACTTCTCATACAAGCGTTCGAAATCTTCTCCCCAGCAGTCTGCCAAGCCCGGTGCTTCATTGGGACAAAACAAAGACCACATTTCGTTGTCTTCAATCCGCTTCATGAACAAATCCGGAATCCACATGGCATAGAAAAGATCGCGCGCGCGCATTTCTTCTTTGCCGTGGTTTTTCTTCAATTCCAAAAAGTCGAAAACATCGGCATGCCAAGGCTCCAAGTAAATCGCAAAACTTCCTTTGCGCTTACCCCCACCTTGATCAACATAACGGGCAGTCATGTCAAAATTCCTCAACATGGGCACGATGCCGTTGGAGTTGCCACCTGTTCCTTTAATATAAGAGCCTTTTGCGCGCACGTTGTGAATGCTAAGACCAATACCGCCTGCTGATTGCGAAATCTTGGCGGTTTGTTTCAAGGTGTCATAGATGCCATCAATGCTGTCATCCTTCATCGTTAACAGGAAGCAAGACGAAAGTTGTGGTTTTGGTGTGCCGGCATTGAATAGTGTAGGAGTGGCGTGCGTGAACCACTTCTCCGACATTAGATGATAAGTCTCAAGGGCCGCAGGAATATCTTCTCCGTGGATACCGATCGACACGCGCATTAACAAATGTTGCGGGCGTTCTACCACTTTGCCATCGATCTTCATCAAGTACGAGCGCTCCAGGGTTTTGAAACCAAAAAAGTCGTAACTGAAATCACGATCGTACAAAACAGCTTCGTCTAGTTCGGCTGCATTTTCATGAATTACCTTCCAAGTTTCTTTTGAAATCAACGGTGCGTTTTGGCCTGTCTTTGGATCCACGTAAGTGTACAGTCGCTTCATCGTGTTCGAAAACGACTTGCTCGTTACTTTGTGAAGATTGGAAACGGCAATGCGCGCGGCCAACTTGGCGAAATCGGGATGCCTGGTCGTCAACGATGCGGCAATTTCCGCAGCGAGGTTGTCCAGTTCTATGGTGGAAACACCATCATACAGACCATTAATCACTTTCATCGCTACCTCTACCGGGTTGACAAATTTGGGATCTAAACCGTAGCAGAGTTTTTCAATGCGGGCAGTGATTTTGTCAAACTTTACGGACTCCCGGTGTCCGTCACGTTTTAATACGAGCATGTTAATAAAGGGTGTAAGTGTTGTAAAAAACTAGTTTAAAAAATGGATAAACGAATGTATCAAAAATCTTCATTCAGTGAAAACTTTGGCGAAGTTTCTTTTTCCATGCTGTTCATCACGCCAGCTTTTTGGTATTCGGCCACCCTCTTCTCAAAGAAATTTGTTTTTCCGCGAAGTGAAATCATGTCCATGAAGTCAAATGGATTGGTGGCTCCGTAAATTTTCTTTCCAATTAGCTCGTTCAACAAGCGATCGGCCACAAACTCGATATACTGGCGCATTTGAGCCGCGTTCATACCGATCAAATTGACAGGCAAAGCATCGGTCACAAATTCCTTTTCAATTTCCACAGCATCTTTAATGATTTCGATCACGCTCTCTTCAGGTAACTTGTTCACCACATGTTCGGTGTACAAATGGCAGGCAAAGTCGCAGTGCAAGCCCTCATCACGGGAAATCAACTCGTTGGAGAAAGTTAAGCCCGGCATCAGGCCGCGCTTTTTTAACCAGAAGATGGAACAGAAAGAGCCCGAGAAGAAAATCCCTTCCACAGCAGCAAAGGCCACGAGTCGTTCTTGAAAGCTACCTTTATCGATCCAGCGCAAAGCCCAATCCGCCTTCTTTTTCACGCAGGCCATTGTTTCAATACCGTGGAATAGCTTGTCCTTTTCTTTTGAATCTTTTACGTAAGTATCAATCAACAAAGAGTACGTCTCGGAGTGGATGTTTTCAATGGCAATCTGAAAACCATAGAAGAACTTTGCTTCAGTGTATTGAACCTCACCCACAAAGTGTTCGGCCAGGTTTTCATTAACGATACCATCGCTGGCCGCGAAAAAAGCTAGCACATGAGTAATAAAGTGACGCTCGCCATCATTCAAGTTCAGCCAATCCTTCATGTCCTGGCTCAAATCAATTTCTTCGGCAGTCCAAAAACTGGCCTCTGCTTGTTTGTAATACTTCCAAATATTATGTTGGCGGATGGGGAAGAGAACGAAACGATCTTTGTTCTCTTTTAGGATGGGTTCTTCCAGTAAAGTTTTATTCATTTTGAGTGAAGGTGGTTAGTGACATAATTTGTTGAAGGCTTTTCTTTATTTTTTTGTTCTTATTTAACAAATCGTGTGAAGGGGTTCCATGCGCTGAAACTTCTTTTTAGAGCCTTGCTGACAAATAACTAAAATGCAGGAGAGAAATCAAAAGGGCAAAAGCCAAAAAGGACTTTGTAGATGTTTAAACTGAAAGGAATAATTTTTTAAAAGAATTCATTATCACTCACTTATAATCCGGCTGCAAAGTGAAATACTAAATAGAAAAAGTTGAAAAATTTTATACTTTGCCAACGGTATTGCACAATCGGGTGAAATAAGCTGTTAAGAAGGGTGTGAATAACAAATTGAATACTCTTTTTTAGGGTTAAATCGATGTATTTTGATTCTTCCCCTTGTTTTTCTATCTACTAGCCTTATCTTTGCGATCCAATTTTTAAAATAACAAGCATGTACGCCATTGTAGACATCTTAGGGAAGCAATTCAAGGTCAGCAAAGACCAATATATATATGCTCCTAAAATGGAGGGTGAAGCTGGGGCTTCCGTATCCTTCGACAAAGTTCTTTTGACAGACAATGAAGGCAGTATAGTAGTGGGTGCACCCCTTTTAAA
>JBBSCN010000123.1:0-9666 GCA_038250265.1 Cytophagales bacterium
ATGCCTCCAGTTTTTGGTGCCGTAGGTGAAATGACTATCCCGGCTTGCATATTTTTGTTGTTTAATTATGATACGGCTATACGTGCAGGTTTGGGGGGGTCCAATGTTTACCGATATAGCTTTCTCGATTGGTATTTTATCACTTTTAGGGAGTCGGGTGGTTTCGTCTTTAGAAGTTTTTTTGAAGGCATTGGCAATCGTAGATGATTTGGGCGCAATTATTATCATAGCGAAAAGTTTCGGATCGAATTTTAACCTACGGCTTGTTTGTAGATCCGCCACTTGGCAGAGTGGGCATTACGATGAAAGACGCAAAGAAAAAGGGATTAAATGTTTTGGTTGGTCATTGGCCATTCAGTAAAATTTCTCGATCCAAAGAAAAAGGTGAAACCTATGGCTATATGAGCGTGGTAGTTGACGCGGAAACTAAAAAAATACTAGGAGCCACCGTTTTAGGAGTAGGTGGCGATGAAGTCATTAGCAGTTTTATAAATATGATGTATGCAGGTGCAAGTTATGAAGTGGCAAGAGACACTACATTGCCTCATCCCACGGTTTCAGAATTAATTCCCACGATGTTAGAATCTGTAACCAAATTATAATATGAAAGCATTTTGAAACAACGAAATTATAGCTGAAAGAGGCAACGCCATTGAGGTGGAAGGAGTTCATTATTTTCCGCGGTGAAGTATTCAAAAAGGTTTGCCAAAAGACTTTTCATACTTATCCGATAACAGCGAAATGAGAATATCCAAAACTATTACGACAGCAACAAAAAATAGGCTTCCGTTTCATTTACCAGAAAAAATCAAAAGAGCCTACGAACTCATGAATAAGTGGCATATATAAACGGAAGGTAAAATTGATATGAAAGGGCTGATCTTTCCCGAGATAATGCTTTTCGGAAAGTCAAGAATATACGAAGGACTTCTTTGTTGTAAATGATGCCGAAAAGGTGGGTTCCGGCAATCGAAGTTTCAAAGATGAGGTGACGTAGGCTGTATGCCCTCAGACTTTTCTTTCAAGAAATTTTTCATTGATGGGTAGCTATGACAATCGTTTCGGTGGGGGTGGTGGACTGTCGATAAGATTTTAACGAACTAAAGGTGTTTCGATCGTTACGATTTTCAAATATAATTTATGCCAATGACTTAAGACCCGTAAAAGAAAACTTATAAAAAGGAATAAAATAATTCTTCTTGATAAACGACCCCATGGAACGCTTAGGTACAAATTGTATAATTCAATCGTGAAATTTCAACAACGCCAATCGAGACAATTCAAAATTTATGCTCGTCTAATTTCTTTCTTACATCATCCAATAAAATATTGAATAGACCTGTATAATTACCTTTTAGATCACAATGTATCAGTTGCTCCAACATATCTTCCAGTGAATGTTGAATGTATCGATCGTGCTTACCATAATCCCAAATAGGGTAGTAGCACTCGGCAAAAAGTTTTTCAAAGCTCCAATCAACACTGCGAACGCGTATTTTACCGGATTCGTCTTCGTGAAGGGTTTTTACAAAATGAGTCAGTTTATAAGAAAATAAATCCGTAAGCGCGTTGAGGCTTAACTTTGCCGTTTCAGGGTCATTTATTCCCGGACTCAACGCTTTTATAGCAACTTCTGCAAGCTGGTGAAATCCATAGTGAGGGTTTTTTTCGATAGGCTGCCCGCTAAAAAAATCTACCGGAACCAGCATCTGACTGATTTCTTCTTCGGATAATCTTTTACCGCTGTAAAAATTTAAAACTGGCATTCCTTTTAATAAATAAATTCCTGGTGGGTGAAGAAACTCTATTAGCCCCTCATGGTGGGCGGCAAATCGCGCCAATTCAGTTTCATTAAATCCTTGGAAATATTCTGAAGAAGGGATAGTGATCACATTCAACTCCATGTCGGGGTGCTTAAAAATTGACGCCTCTTTTTGCGTGCTGATGCGGCACAGGGAATGCAGTGTCTTTTTATGAACCCGCTTGATAATCGTTTCATATTTTACGGAATTGGTGACATAATGTAGGAAATAGATAAAAATGAAAATATCTATAACTGTAAAGAGCAGGAGCAGATAGATACTTAAGGCCGGGACATAAATTCCTGAATCGATATCGCGGATGCTGCTTAATAGTGAAAGGGCATATACAATGCTTCCAATATAAATCCCCAAAACGACTTGCTGAAACCGGTTAGTGATCATTCCCTCCAGCATGCGATTGCTCATTTGCGATGCTGCTTGATTCAATAGAATCATTACCATCGAAAAGCTGAACACGGTGAGGGAAATAATTCCCCCTACTATCGTGGACAAAATAGATCTTGCTGTGCTTGCATCCTTGAGGCTTATCCATTTATAGGTTGATTTGATGTGTTTGCCTGTTTCAGAAAAATCCAGCTCCAGCATGATGACTGAAAGTATTAAAAATCCGATAGCAATCATTGCAGGATAAAATGCAATGCTTGTTACAATCTTACTATAATTTACCCGCAGCCATTTTGAAATTTTGTTATTCATAATTTATAGTATTTGACTGGAATGGTTTTGACAAGTTAATGAATTGTATTGATCAAGCTTACACATTTAGCTACCATTCTTGCAGAGCTGTGTCAAGCAGAAATCTATTGCTGATCACTGATTTTTTGTAGGCCGTTAATAACGGGAAGATTTTCTATTTCTAACTAAAACAAAGTTTAGTTGTGAATATACTCGATACTTTGTTGACGATTGCTGAATTGTTGTCGTGCGTTCGTCTAAAGTCTTTTTTCTAAGGGTAGGCACCCAATTTTACAAGATTGACTTAGATTTTATGCTCTATGAATCGATCTTATCCGAAAACTGATTTTTAAGGTTTTTAGTAAAGCATTTCCCTTATATTTCCATGGCCTTTTATTTGGCTATAAAACATAAAGCCCTCATTATGAGGGCTTTAGGTGTCGTTTTGTAGTCCGTACGGGAATCGAACCCGTGTTACCAGAATGAAAATCTGGTGTCCTAACCCCTAGACGAACGGACCGTCTTTCTGTAAGAGGGCGCAAAGATAGATTCCTCCCTTAGATTTGCAAACCGTGGCGGTAAAAAAGTTGAATAAAGTGAGCTCTTTGCATTGCTTTTGGCTTCCAACTAGTATAATTTTAAGCCTTAAACTATTTAAAACAACTCGCATCATGACAAAAATTGGAATCAACGGTTTTGGGCGTATCGGTCGCCTAGCTTTCCGCGCTGCCATTCAACGCAAAGACATAGAAGTTGTGGGAATCAATGACTTGGTAGATACTGCCTACATGGCCTACATGTTAAAGTATGATTCTACTCACGGCAAATTTGATGGAACTGTTGAAGTAAAAGACAATCAGTTGATTGTAAACGGAAAGACAATTCGTGTTACCGCAGAAAAAGATCCAGCCAACTTAAAGTGGAATGAAGTAGGTGCCGAAATCATTATTGAATCCACAGGCTTATTCTTAACCATTGCCGATTGCCAAAAGCACATCACTGCCGGAGCAAAAAAGGTGGTAATGTCCGCGCCCGCCAAAGACGATACGCCCACCTTTGTAATGGGCGTAAACCATAAGAAATTAAAAGCCACAGATACTATTGTATCCAACGCTTCATGTACTACCAATTGCTTGGCTCCTATTGCAAAAGTGTTGAACGATAAGTTTGGAATTGTAGAAGGTTTGATGAGTACCATTCATGCCGTAACCGCTACCCAAAAAACAGTTGATGGCCCCTCCGCAAAAGATTGGAGAGGTGGCCGTGCAGGTTTCTCCAACATCATTCCTTCTTCTACCGGTGCCGCCAAAGCTGTTGGCTTAGTATTGCCTGAGTTGAAAGGAAAATTGACGGGCATGTCATTCCGCGTGCCAGTGGCTAATGTATCGGTAGTTGATTTGGTAGTGCGCTTAGAAAAACCCGCTACCTATGAGCAAGTGAAAGCTGCCATGAAGGAAGCCTCTGAAGGTGACTTGAAAGGAATTTTAGGTTACACCGAAGACGATGTGGTATCACAGGATTTCTTAGGTGACTCTCGCACTTCTATTTTCGATGCTAAGGCAGGTATTGCTCTCAATGATAATTTTGTGAAAGTGGTAAGCTGGTACGATAATGAGTGGGGATATTCCTGTAAAATTATTGACCTCGTTACAGAATTAGCGAAAGTATAGATTCTCATTTCAACGAAAAGTAAAAACCCGACTAGCAATAGTTGGGTTTTTTATTGATGTTTTTTCAAAGCAAACATTATTTTCCTGAAGTCAAGATCAGAGACTGAGTTACCCCTTTCTGTCAGGAGAGGTGGGGGTGAGTTCTTGGCGGGCCCCAAGCTTCTTCGATCGCGCATTCACACACACAAGCAAGGGGTCAGGCTGTTCGTTACAAGCCTGCCTGTCCGGTAGGCAGGTCAGCGCGCGTCCATCTCTTGGCGTGCTTTCCACTTCCATCCTTCACGCAAAAACAGAGCTCAACAAATTCTAAAAAGAAATTTTTTCATTAATTTAAAAAGGATGTGCATCAATCAATTTTAGCGAATACAACATTAAACCCCTACAGGGTTTGACAGAATGGAATTTATTTCTGCAAATATTCAACCCCTACGGGGTTAACACTATCACCATTGACCGACAACTATCAGCCAACAACTATCAACCCAAATCATCCACTCAAAGCTTCAAATAAACCCCCACCCCAAAATTAGGCGAAGCCAAAATATTTCTCGCTGCAAGCGCAGTGGCCATGGAAGCTGATACTCCAACCTTCTCGGTAATCTGATAATTCAATTCCAAGGCTGGAGAAATAAATTCCGTGTTGTTAGAAAAAATTCCATTTTGATTAGCCGCAGCATCGCCATTGAAAAGAGAATGAACCGTGCTGACTTTAAGAATTGGAATGAATTTTTTTAAAGTTAAACCTATCTCCGCCCCAAAGCGTACCTCATCAGAAAATCCTTTCGTTCGGTTATTGAATCCCGCATAGGCGGAAACGTAAAATTTCTTCGGGTAAAAAGAACGGCTAGCATCAATGCGCAGCATCTGATTGAACTCTCCATCTCCTGTTTGCAATACATTTGCGTTGCTGGCACCATTATCGCCCAACGGCAAACCAAAGAGAACCGTGGCGCTTACCACAATCGGTTTGTTTACAATCAATCCATATTTAATGGCAATATCGGTATCGCCAAATGAATTGAGCGAGGCGCCCGCATCATTTATGCCTGATTGATTAAAGCGCAATTCGTTTTTAACTGCCCGTGCAAAAAAGGGCATGTAAATTATTCCCGTAAGGCGATCTGTAAATCCATATTCCCCATAAAAGCTTGTTGCAAAATACCCAAAGGAAGGCGTGAGGTCAATAATGTTTCCGTTTCCATCAAAGTACTTGGGTGAAAGAAGATACGATTGGGAGAGTTTAAAATAGCCCCTCCCTTTTGGCTGCGGCCAGCCACCACCGGCCAGCGAACCCAAAGCAATCGATAAAAAGAAAAGGACAAAAATTAATTTCTTGGTCATTGTAAAAAAGGTAAAATGTATATCATGGTTTGAGTTCTGCAAAGCCAAAGGTAAGGCCAAAAGGCCTGCACAATACTACTACGTACTTGTATTGATTCAATGGTACCGCTGCTGCCGAAAAAGTTTTTGTTCCGCTGGGAGTCCACAGTCCTAAATCCAATCCGGCAGATTTAACATTGCCGCCAGCAGTAGAGTTAGCTAAATAGATGTACGTGCCTGCTGCTACGCTCGCTTGAAAATTGCTACTAAGCTGTACAACTAAATTGTTGCCCGATTCTGTTACCGTTACAGATCCGACTGTCGAATAACCCCCTGCACTTTGAAAAGTACCATTGCGCACGCCCGCTGCCGCTCCGATATTAAACTTTATGGAATTACTTTTTACTCCGTCTACTTTAGCATGCACTTCGGCTGTGCCGTTAGCTACGGCTGTTACAAGTCCACTAGCAGATACAGTAACAATACCGGAGTTTTCGCTAAGCCATTCAAAGGTTTTGTTACTCAACGTCACATTATCGATATTTTTGGCGGCAGCCGTAAGCTGAACAGTTTGGTTCAAATCCAACGTGGTAGAGGGGGGTGCTGATATTGAGACTGCCGCTACCGCAGCTGCATCAGCAACTACGGTAACAGTTATGCTCACTTTAGCACCAACAGCATCCCCACCAGATATGTTAACTAGAGTGGTGCCTGGCACTAATGCCGTAATTTCATTATTAGCCACAGAAACGACCGATGTGTTAACCACCACCCAACTTAATGTAGGCTCATTCTTTACACCGTACTTATCAGAGTACTCAAATGAAATCAATTGTTTTGCTCCTGCTAGTAATCCTAATGACCCCGATTTTCCTTTTGTTAGCGTAACTCCACTGCCATCTATTATTTTGAGCTTCCCCGTCTCAGATGATAACAAATTTAATTCAGGATCACGAATTGTGTCATCTCGAAAATCTACGCCTATGCATGAAGCGCAAACGAGATATATAAATACAATTATTTTTCTGTTCATATTCTATTGGTTTTTCAAATGTCGTTAAACCCTGTAAGAATTGAAGTCACCACCGCGACATTTTTGCCTTGATTGAGCCCTTGTGTAGTTGAGACATTTTAAGCTAACTTGCTGGTGTTTAATTTTTTTTAGGTTTTACATGGAAGATAATAAACATATCAAGGAAAGTTATTTCAATTTGCTTGCGGTTTTCTTTGAGCAAGAACACATAAAAGGAACCCACATGAAATGCATTTTGAAATGGGGGATTCAGCTCGGCATTAGTCCGCATGATGTGGACATCATTGGTAGCGGCCTCCATTCCAAATTTGTTGCGCCACCTACCGAAGTTGACCGGTTAGAGTCGGTCTATCATTTGGTTCATATGATTTATCTTGATGCGGTTGTGGAAGACGCAGAACTTGAAGTCGCGTCTATTTATGCTACCCGGTTAGGCTTTAAAAATAGCTTAGTGGGCGACCTGTTCAAGTCCATAGCTACAATCGAATTTGACCGCACCTCACCTGCAGATGTAAGGAAAGAGGTGATCGACTTCTTGCGGTTGCAGAAAATCTAACAGTCCGTTCGTTTCTAAAGAAATTCTGGCATTGCTTTGGCAGATTTTCTGTTATGCAGCCAGCTTAGCCCGTTATGATCCCGTATTCTACGGATGTAGGTTTTCAAACCATTCTAGTCGATTTTTCTGAGCTGTGTACCTGACATTTGCACCAGTTAAACGCGGGAAGAATGGAAAATGTGAACGGGCCAGCAAACATCAATCTAAAATCGAGAATCAAGCAAATCCTTATTTTGGGAGCCATCATTTTGTTGGGAATCATTATTTCTCAGTCGGTTCAAGCGCAGGATTACCAGAAATCAAAAGCAAAACATTTCAAAACAAAGTACAAGGCGCAGATCAAGCTGAATTACTTGGCCTGCACCATTTTGGCAAAGAAAAGATTGCAAGAGCCAAAGAGGCCATTGTTTGCATTTTTGAATGCCAAGCCAAAACCAAAGAAATATAAGCCGCAGGCAGAGGTAGACGCGCCTTCGTACGTGAGAATTTATAATGGGCCTATTTTGGCTTCCAAATAGAGATTACCATACATTAAAGATAGGTTGTTTAGTGCATAGCCTTGATGAGAAATCATCTTGGCTTTTTTTATGTTCGAAGTGTTGGTGGTAGCTTTACCCGATGGATTTTAGCCAAGAAAATTTCTTAAACAAGCTTGCGCCTACTTCACCACATCCTTTTTTAATATCTATAGAAAGGGCCGAGGGCGTTTATCTCTATACTCCCGAAGGCAACCGGTACATTGACATGATTTCAGGTATTGCCGTGAGTAATGTAGGCCACCGGCATCCCAAAGTTGTACAGGCAATCAAAGATCAAGTTGATAAACACTTGCACGTAATGGTATATGGCGAGTACATCCAATCGCCTTCAAATTTATTAGCCCAAAAACTCAGTTGCCTTCTCCCGTCTTCACTCAACTGCAGCTACTTTGTCAATTCTGGCACCGAAGCGAACGAGGCGGCTTTGAAATTGGCCAAACGGGTGACGGGAAGGACAGAATTGATTTCTTGTCGAAAATCATATCACGGCAGTACGCACGGTTCGTTGAGTGTTTCGGGAAACGAAACCAAGAAAAGAACTTTTCGGCCGTTGTTAGCTGATGTAAAATTCATTGACTTCAACAGCGAAGTTGATCTGCAACAAATAACTAATCGAACGGCATGTGTAATTATTGAAACCATTCAAGGCGATGCGGGAGTGCGCGTCCCTACCAAACAATATTTGCAGGTGTTACGACAAAAATGTACTGAGACAGGTGCGCTCTTAATTTTCGATGAGATTCAATGCGGAATGGGCCGCACCGGAAAGCTTTTTGCCTTTGAGCATTTTGGGGTAGTGCCCGATATTTTGACACTGGCGAAAGCATTTGGTGGCGGCTTACCCCTTGGCGCGTTTATTTCAAGTTATGAAAATATGCAAATGTTGGCTACCAACCCGATGCTCGGTCACATTACCACATTTGGTGGCAACCCCGTTTGTTGTGCTTCTGCGTTGGCAGTGTTAACGATTATCGAAGAAGAGAATTTGTTAGCTACTGTGGAGGCGAAAGGAAAATTGATTGAGAGTTTGTTGCAACACCCAAAAATAAAGGAGGTGCGCAGATTTGGATTAATGTTCGCCTTTGATTTTGATTCGGAAGAGAGAGTAAACAGAATCGTACATTCTGCGAAAGAACATGGCGTGATCTGCTATTGGTTTTTGTCGCATCCGCATAGCTTTAGAATTGCGCCACCGCTCACCATAACGGAAGAAGAAATAAAAGAAGCGTGCGCGGTTATTTTAAATGCAATAGAAAATTCATAGCAGGAATGTGTAACGATTTACGAAGTATAAATCGAAAACCAAAAAATCGTATTTCATACTTAGCAATTCGTACTTTTGAAATATGAACCTCGATAGAATCTACAAGTCGCTGATGGTATTGGCTTTGTTCATTACCGCTCTCATACTTACAAAAGATATCATTCTGCCTATGGCTTTCGCGGCTTTATTTTCGGTGGTACTTTTACCATTGGAAAAGAGATTCGAACGCAAAATGGGTCGCGTCTTTTCGATCACCATAGTGCTGCTCATTGCCTTTGGTGCCATGGCGTTAGTTTCTTGGTTTGTCGTGGCGCAGTTGTCGAGCTTGGCGGAAAGCCTACCTGATCTGGAAAGTAAATACATGGCATTTATCAATTCTGCCAGCGACCAGGCAAATCAATTGTTGAGAATCGACACCTATGAGCAAACACAGCTGCTAAAAGATGGGCTCAAGAATATGTCATCCTATTTTGGCACGCTGCTTCTGTCAACTTCCTACTTTGCGTACTTCTTTATTCAGGTGCCGATTTACATTTTTCTTTTTTTGCTTTATCGCGAGCGCTTCAAAGATTTTTTGTTGGCGGTATGGCCTGATTCAGAATTGAAATGGAAAGACGAAATTCAAGGCGTGGTTCGCAGTTATATCTCTGGGTTGACGATTGTTACTATTATTGCTGGAGTGTTAAATAGTATCGGCCTTTTAATCTTGGGTATAGAGCACGCGATTTTTTTTGGATTTCTTTCCGGATTGCTTACGATGATTCCGTATGTCGGCATTGCCATCGG
>JBBSCN010000124.1:0-9632 GCA_038250265.1 Cytophagales bacterium
GGTATCAAATCTGCGGGTAATAGTAGCGGAATTAAAATTCTTCTCTTCAATCAAGACCCTCTTCATTTGTTTTAGTAGTTGCATTTTTCCGTCCGCCAGCACGAGATAAAAAGTCTTCAGGTCATTTTTCGAAATAGCCGGATACCTACTTCTAAAATGCACCGTGTCCTTCTGTTCAGGATCAATAAACGATACATCGCGAACGATGTCAGCTGATGTTACACGCTCGGTTTTTCCGTCTTGCTGTTGATAGTGTATCTTATCGTTCATCAGGTTCAATTTCACTAAAATGTCCGAATATTTTTTTCCGTTGTTCAGTATCAAAGTGCCTCTTTGAAAATCAGTCGAATAAAAAGGGGAACCGTCTTCATAGGTAGCATTTCCTGCAAGTAAGGGTTCGCCTTTCAAATCCGTAAGCTTATCGTTCAAACTATGGGATGATCTGACTTGGCAGTTTCCATCGAGGTAAATCACTAGCAACGAAACCAGAACGATAGTTTTCATAAATAAAAATTTAGAAAAAATAGCCCATTTATACTAAAAATACAAAAAATTCAGCGTTCGAAATTATAAGTCTCAGTGTAAAAGGTTATTGATGCAAATAATTTTTTAACCTAACGCTTGCTCTACTCCCAAATGATTCTATTTTTGAGAACTAGGCTAAATTTTTACCCTCAAAAATGAAAAAGAAATACTTTGTTGCCTTTTTGACTTCGATCTTAATCCTATTCTTAGCTAAAGACGCGTTTTCGCAAGCCCCAGTAATTGATTCGGGTGCCACCTCTTGGATGCTCACCTCCACTACGCTTGTGCTGCTAATGGTGCCCGGACTTGCCATGTTCTATGGAGGGTTGGTGAGAACTAAAAATGTGTTGGGCACAATGATGCACAGTTTTACTGCCATGGGCATTATGACATTACTTTGGACTATCTGCGGGTACAGCATGGCCTTTGGCCCGAATGTCTTAGGCGGATGGTTTGGCTGGAATGCTGATAATTTTTTACTAAGAGGAATTGACGAATCAGTTTCTAACGGAATACCGGAATATGTTTTTGCGATGTTCCAAGCCAAGTTCGCCATTATTACTCCTGCTCTTATTGCTGGTGCTTTTGCCGAGCGCGTTTCCTTTAAAGGATACTGCATTTTCATTGCCGTCTGGGGAATTGTGATCTACAATCCGCTTTGCCATTGGGTGTGGGCATCCGATGGTTTTCTTTTTAACCTCGGGGCGAAAGGAGCCATCGACTTTGCAGGCGGAACCGTTGTCCATATCTCTGCCGGGGTGAGCGGTTTAGTGGCTGCATTCTATTTGGGCGGACGAAAATCTTTTAAGCATTTGCAAATGCGCCCAAACAATCTGGTAATGACCTTAATCGGTGCGGGCTTATTGTGGGTGGGCTGGTTTGGCTTCAATGCAGGAAGTAGTTTGACGAGTGGCCTAACTAGCGCACAAGCCATCACTGTTACGCAAGTAGCAGCGGCCGCAGGCGCTATCGCTTGGGTCATTATCGAAGGAATTCATCAAGGAAAAGCCACCGCGCTCGGATTTGTTTCAGGAGTTTTGGCGGGGCTAGTGGCGATCACACCTGCTGCCGGGGTTGTTCAGCCTGGTGGTGCAATGGTACTCGCAACGTTAGCATCTATTCTTTGCTACTATGCAATACTATTGAAAAACAAACTCGGTTATGATGATACGTTGGATGCGTTTGGAATACATGGCGTGGGTGGAATTGTAGGCGCCATTTTTTTAAGCTTCTTCATTCGCGATAGCTGGATGCGGGAAGCTGCTACAGCTGCCGGGGGAAGTTGGACGATGTTTCAGCAATTGGGCGTTCAACTCGCTGCCGTTGGCATTGCCATTGCTTACTCGGCTGTTGGAACCTTGATTATTTTATTCCTTCTTAATAAAGTAGTGAAGTTGCGCGCCACCGAAGAGGCAGAGATGAAAGGATTGGACAACTTCTACCACGGAGAAAGAGGATATGGCATGATCAATCCGAATTAGGTAGATTTAAATCTTTATATCAAACCCTAACGGTATGAAACTAATCATTGCCATCATCCGAGAAAATCAACTTGATCAAGTTCGCGTAGCATTGATTGAAGCTGGTGTTTCCAGAATAACTGTAAATAATGTTTCGGGGCACGGCCGGCAGTTACAGCCCGAAGAAATTTATCGCGGCCAGCGGGTAGTTCCTAATCTGGTTCCAAATATACGGATCGAAATTGGCGTGAATGATGAATTCGTAAAACCAACCATTGACGCCATCTTAAGGGCTTCTACCCCAAACGAAAGCGGCATGATTGGAAGCGGCAAAATATTTGTAGTACCGCTTGAAGAAGTGGTGCGACTACGAACGGGAGAGACAGGTCCAGAGGCAATTTAGAATTGTGAAGGAATATGAAAAAATTGATCTGGTTACTACTGCTTTTGCCTACTTTTCAACTAAATGCACAGACCGTTGAAATAGTGAAGAAGGTAAGTGCCAACGCTACCACCGATAAGCAATTCGAATTTTTGCATGAAGATATTAAGATTTCATCGGTAACTTTTATAGCAACCCTAAGAGCAAGCGGAAAAGAAAAAAATGCAATAATTCCAAAACTATTTTTTAAGCTAAGAAACAAATCACACGAACTAGGCGGCAATAGTTTCAAACTTGTCAGTTACGAGAAGCGGCCGCCAGGAGAAGCAACATTGGTACTGGATGTATTCAATGCGGCAGGCGAGATATTAAAAACTAATCGATCGTACGAAGAAGTAAACACGCTATTTGTTTTTTTGGATGAGGTGGGCGATGAAGAATATGTTTTCGTCATCAATGAAATAGACCGAAAAATAAAATCAGGTGCATATTATCGCTACGATATTCCCGAAGGAAGGCAAGTGGACATTAGCGAAGGCGGCCTTATGAGCGGAACACAAACATTTAGGTGGAAAGAGAAACAACCTACTATCTTTTTTACGTTAACAGATTTTGGACTACCACCCCACCACAACGAGCCAGTTTATATCGCCCGTTACTTCAACACAAAAAGACTTAACCAAATTGACAGAAATTTAGGTAAACTATTAATTACGTTACTTAAGCCAATTTGATATTTGCACTGACCCTGACTTTAGATTTTTGCCACAGATTCACTTGTTGGAGGCATAAAACCTGCCAGCGCGCGCATCGCCAATAGTAAACTCAAAAGAGTAAGAACAGCCGCCATCAACATGGGCGCACCTGGAAAATAAATGGGCGAGGTAAGTGCCGTAAAATAACTAAACAATTGCGTCATCAATAGCGGACCAATGATAGAGGTAGCACTCATCAGCCCAGTCAGTGCTCCTTGCAATTCGCCTTGCTCGTTAGACGGAACTTGTGAGGAAATAATTCCTTGCAAAGCAGGCCCTGCAATGCCACCCAAGCAATATGGGATCAAAAAAACAAACATCATCCAACCTGCGGTCGCAACACTAAAAAGCACAAAGCCGATTACATAGAAAGCCAATCCAACATAAAGTGATCTTTTCTGCCCCCATTTCGGAATCACCACGCGAATTAATCCGCCCTGCACCAACGAAATCAAAACGCCTACGGCCGTCAACGAGAGCCCAATCATAGACGGACTCCACTTAAATTTTTCAATGGTATAGAAAGACCAATTGCTCTGCACGGCATGTGCCGAAATATAAATCAACACCAACGAAGCAACCAACCCAATGATCAGCGGATAGCGCCTCAAGTTCAATAAAGAGCTAATCGGATTAGCGCGTTTCCAATCAAAGGGTCTACGGTTTTCTGGCTTCAGCGACTCTGGTAAAATAAAAAATCCATACAAGCAGTTGACCAAACTCAACCCCGCTGCCACTAAGAAAGGAATTTTTGATCCGTAGCTTCCCAGCAATCCGCCAATAGCAGGGCCAATGATAAAACCCAGTCCAAAGGCCGCACCAATCATCCCAAAATTTTGCGCACGTTTTTCAGGTTCACTGATGTCGGCAATGTAAGCGCCTGCTGTAGAGAAGCTCGCACCCATTGCGCCCGCAATAATTCTTCCTAAAAACAACCAACCAAGGGAAGGTGCGAAGGCAAGAAAAATATAATCCAACCCGAACCCAAAAAGCGAAGCAAGCAACACAGGCCGCCTTCCAAATTGATCACTCAACGCGCCCATGATAGGCGAACACAAAAATTGCATCACGGCAAACGCAAACAGCAAATAACCACCCATGCGCGAGGCTTCACTATTGGCCACTCCGCCCAACTCCATAATCAAACTCGGCATCACCGGAATGATCACCCCAAAGCCAATGCAATCGATGAGTATGGTAACAAAAATAAAACCGAGTGCGGGCGTGCGCGTGGCAGACATAATTCAAATTATTATCCAATTAAAAGTAAAAGATAGAAAGATACAGGCATAAATGCACGGGAGTGAAATTCAAATTATTGAATTAGTTTGCCTAATATAAAATGTAGTCCAAGCTCCCCCCTCTCTTACGAAGTAGAAAGGGGTGACCTAACGAAGTTAGGTCGGTGGTGAGTCAGCCAACCCCAGCACCAATTTAGTGCCACCAACATGGCTTCGATCCTTCGTAACTCAACAATTCACGACAACTAATTGACAATTGAGTGCAAACCCCTACCAATTATCGAGCTATCAATCACCCTCAAAGCAACCCTTTCCTCAATTAATACGTCTAGCCCATATATTCTTATGCAACCCTTTCAATTTCCTATTGTCTATTGAACATCTCTAAAAAACATTCATCAAACTCAACCTTTTATGAAAAAATTAATCTTCTCAGTATTCCTGTTTTTAGTTGCCGTTGGCGTGTCGTTTGGACAATCTAGGGAAACGCGCAGCGTGAGCAGGTTTTCAAAAATTTCGTTTCGGGTGCCAGGCAAATTAATATTGCGCCAAGGCAGCCCACAAAAAGTAGAACTGGAAGGAAGCAAAGACATGCTCTCGAAAATTGAAACTGAAGTTAGGGGCGGTGAGCTGGTTATAGGCAATGAAGAGAAATGGAACTGGGGCCGTGGCGACAACGAGCGTATCATGGTTTATGTTACGGTAGCGGATGTCACAGGGCTCAGTGTCTCTGGCTCGGGCGAGCTCATCACCGAAGGGAAAATTATCACCAACAAATTAGACTTAAGCGTAAGCGGCTCTGGTTCACTTCAAACAGATGCAACCGTTTCGGGCGAAATGGAAGCAGATGTTTCTGGCTCTGGCCGTATGGACATCAAAGGATCTTGCCAAAGCATCGACAGCGACATTAGCGGATCAGGTAAAATAGTAGCTTCGATACAAGTACGTGATCTTGCCAGTGTTGAAATATCAGGCTCCGGAAAATTTGAGGCTAGCGGCACAGCAAAAGAAATCAAAATCGATATCAGCGGATCGGGCAAAGTATATGCTTCCAATTTAGAAGTGGATAAGTGCGAGGTGCGCATCTCTGGTTCAGGCGATGTGGAAATCAATGTGAAGACCGAACTTGATGCGAATATCTCAGGCAGTGGAACGGTTTCTTATAAAGGCAATCCAAACCATGTCAATGGAAATTCATCAGGCAGCGGAAAGGTGAGGAAGATGTAAACTCACCCCCTTGCCCCCCTCTCTACAAAAGTAGAGAGGGGGTGGCCGAACGAAATGAGGTCGGGGGTGAGTCCGCTTTTTGTTTACCAAATATCTCACTACATTTCTAGCCAAGATAGTTGACTATGGACTTTAACGTGGATTTAGAATTAGGACTGCGGCTACTTTTTTCTTTTGTAATCGGTACTGCCATTGGTTTAGAAAGAGAATACCGCAGTAAAGCCGCTGGGCTTCGCACCATGATCATGATTTGCCTGGGCTCTACTATTTTTACAGAACTATCAATTAACATGGGCGGTGCTAGCCCCGATCGCATCGCCTCCACGATTGTAACCGGTGTCGGATTTCTCGGTGCGGGTGTTATTTTCAAAGATGGCATGACCATCACCGGAATTACCACAGCGACTACGATTTGGATTTCGGCTGCATTGGGAATGGCCGTAGGCGCTGGTGAATATTTTATTGCTATCGTCAGTTCAGTGGTGGTGCTGATTGTGTTAACAGGGTTGGAAAAATTTCAGCTCGTATTGGAGCGTTGGCACCAGTCGCGCAACTATAAAATCAGCAGCACTCACACCGATTTTGAAAAACATTTAGAAGAAAACTTAGATAAGCTAAAGTTGGGCTTTAAGAAAAAGCGTGAGTTAAAAGACGGCAATCGGTTTATTTTGGTTTACGAAATCTTCGGCAGAGAAAAAAAGCTAGACCACCTTAACAAAGTGCTGAAAGAAGATGAGCGGGTAATGTCGTATGACTATTAGAATCTTTTTAACCACAGACTTCGCGGGATTCCACAAAGACAACTAAATTCTTGTTAATCTTCGAGGGAAACTAACTCTTAACCGTCTCATGGCGGATTGCCCCCTCTACAATCAGCAACTGCGCCACACAATAGGTAAGCATGATCAAAGCACCTGCCCCCTCGAAAGGACTTTTGAATTTGTTGATTGCTAGCAGCGAATCTGAGATCATAAACATAATTGCGCCAAGAAAAATAAGTACAAAGCTCTTCTTACTCGTTCGCCCATAACGAAACAGCGCGTTGAGCACCATCAGCGTAATCGCAAGAGCATAAATCATCACAGGAATTTTTAAATCACCTAACGAGGGATACAAAATCACTACTAAGCCTGTTCCGGCCAAAATGAAGGGAAATGCAAATCGCGCTTTTTGTGAACCTAAAAGTTCTTTGTCGTTGGGCGCAAACTGGAATTGCCGATAGCAAAAAATATACAGCACATGACCGATCAAAAATCCAACTAATCCTCCGATAAAAAACAGCTCATTGTCTGCTTGAAAAATCAACAACACATCGCCCAGCCAACAAAAGATCAGCGCGGCAATAAAAAGCATCGATGGCTTAGGCGACTGCATCCAATAATACATCATCAAGCCAATCATGATCAACGGCTTGAAGAAAATATGCCGATCGGGCATTGAAAAAATAGGCGTGAAAATTTCTACCGATGCCCCTAGCGCAAAAAGTACCATTCCGATATTTTTTTTGTTAAGCATATTTTGGTTTTGCTTTCATCACCAAATAAAAAAATGCCACTCCACAAAAACCCGCACACACTGTAAACGCCCACAGAAATCGGGTTGGGTCATTCGCATAAATAAAAGAAGAAACAAGCGCACCTAATCCAATACCCAACTCCATAAAAATGTAAAAGAATGCAATGCCCCTTCCGCGATGTTGTTCATCACACAAATCCGTTGCCCAAGCCAACAACGTAGGCGAAGTAGAACCTTGCGCCAAGCCATACAACACAGCACCAATAATCAACATCAACGTACTTTCTGCAAACCCAAATGTTAGCATGGCTATCACCATTAGAGGGACTGATAACTTAAGCACCGCCACTCTCCCATATCTATCAGACGCTTTGCCCGCCAACAGCCGAATGGTCAAAGACGACACGGTCAAAAAAGTAAAAAGCAGTCCTTTGTTTTTGATGCCTACACCTGAACCAAAATCTGGGAGCAGCGTAAACACTGCGCCATACGAATAAGCAGTGAGTAGCATTACCAACGCAGGCGCAATTACCAATGGCTCCAGTATATCTTTCTTTGAAATTTTAAATACGCGCCATGTTACTTCCTTTCTTTCGGTCAGCGTTTCGCCAAAGCGAAATAGAATGGCCACCGATACCAGCGCAAAAAAAGCAGACACGTAAAACATCGCTCCCAATCCGAAATTATTGGCCACTGCTCCTCCAATGGCTGGGCCGCCTGCCATGCCCAGTGCACCCGCAGTTCCAATCCAACCCATTGCCTCGCCCCTTTTATTAGCAGGAATCGTATCGGTAATATAAGCGGCCACACCTGTTGGCGAAAAACCCGTAGAAAATCCGTGTAATAACCGAAGCATCATAAAAGCTGCCACGGTGGTGAGCAGCGGATAAAGCGAACTACAAATCAAACACACTACACCTCCTACCATCATCACCGGTTTTCTTCCCACCATATCCGTCAACTTTCCGCTAAACGGACGAGAAATCATCGCGGTGAGCGTAAACAACGAAATGATAAATCCTTTGTATTCTGCCCCACCCAAATTTGTCAGGTACTCGGGCAGCTCCGGAACAATCATATTGAAGCTCGCAAAAAAAAGAGCCGTGCTTACACACAAAAGCCAAAACTGAGATGAATAAATTTTGGCGGTTTTACTGGCGGTATTACTGGCGGTATTACTGGTGGTCATTGGTAGCTGCCTCTTGGCCCTCTAATAAATAAGCTTTGATAAAATCATCGAGGTCGCCATCCAACACGCTTTGTGCATCATGACTCTCCACGCCCGTGCGCGCGTCCTTCACCAACTTGTAGGGGTGCAACACATAGTTGCGTATCTGCGAACCAAAATCAATTTTCATTTTGCCTGCCTCCACTTTGTCGCGGGCGACATTACGCTTTTCCAATTCGCGCTGATACAGTTTTGATTTCAACATCTGCATCGCACGCTCGCGGTTGGCATGCTGACTGCGCTCTACTTGGCACACAATCACAATGCCCGAGGGCTTGTGCGTAAGCTGCACTTTCGTTTCTACTTTGTTTACGTTCTGCCCTCCCGCTCCACCCGAGCGTGACGTTTGAATTTCTACATCTGCCGGGTTCACATCGATCTCAATGGTATTATCAACTTTTGGATAGACAAATACCGAAGCAAACGAAGTGTGTCTGCGCTGGTTACTGTCAAACGGAGAAATGCGCACCAAGCGATGCACACCGATTTCCGATTTCAATTTCCCATAGGCGAACGGCCCTTCGATCTCCAACGTAGCAGATTTTATTCCAGCCACCTCGCCCGATTGGTAATCGATTTGCGAAACTTTGTAGCCACTCTTTTCGCCCCACATAATATACATGCGGTTGATCATGTCTGCCCAGTCATTGCTCTCCGTGCCACCCGCACCGGGGTTGATTTCCAACACGGCACTTAATTGATCTTCCTCGTGGCTCAACATCTTTTTAAATTCCAACTCCTCCACTGCCTTGGCTGTTTTCTGGTAATCCCTATCGAGTTCTTCTTCACTTACATCGCCCGCTAGGTGAAAATCATTCAGCACTTCCAAGTCGTCAACCGACTTGTTGACTTGTGAGTAGGCGTCCGTCCAGATTTTTTTAGCGCGAATATTTTTGAGCATCACCTCGGCCTCTTTGGGCTTGTTCCAGAAATCAGCTTGATGGGTAATGCGTTCTTCGTCTTCGATCTCTACAATTTTACGGTCGTAGTCAAAGATACCGCCTGAGGGCGGCAACACGGGCTTTCAGGTCCTTAAGATTCTCGGTAGTCATAGAAAAATTTTATCAAAAATAAGAAATAGAATTGGTTCAAAGTTGTAAGTTCTTAGTTGTAAATTTTGGCTGAACTTTGAACTCAAAATTTTGAACTTATATGCGTCCCCTTCTGCCGATAGATATGGGAATCGGGTCAGGCTGTCAGCAGTCGCCAGCCAACCGCACATTTCTTTTCGGGCTCCAATCTCGATAGTTATCGGAGCCTTGATCCTTGGCCGACTCGAGCGCAAAGCTCGCCTTCTAA
>JBBSCN010000125.1:0-9609 GCA_038250265.1 Cytophagales bacterium
ATGAAGTTAAGTAAAATTAAAGAATGGGCTGATAAAAACTTGCAAGGTGACAGAGTCATTTGGGCGGTGGTGTTTGCGTTGTCATTGATTAGCGTTTTGGTTGTGTATAGCTCAATTGGTACGCTTGCGTATAAAAGAACAGCCAGTACTGAATCGTATTTGTTGAAACATACCTTCATGGTCTTCTTAGGGCTTGCTGCTATGTGGTTTGCACACAAAATTGATTATCGATACTATTCGAAAATATCGCGCTTGGCATTATGGGTGAGTGTGCCTTTGTTGATTTACACGTTTACTAATGGCACAACCATTAATGACGCGGCTAGGTGGATAACTGTTCCGTTTATCAACACTTCCTTTCAGCCATCTGACTTTGCCAGCTTAGCGTTGATTATTAATCTCGCTAGCATGCTTTCCAAGAAGCAACAAAATATTGATGACATAAAAGAAGCACTGATTCCTATGTTGATTTGGTGTGGAGTGATTTGTGGATTGATTGCGCTGACAAACTTGTCAACAGCAATGTTGCTTTTCGCGACTTGTATGTTAGTCATGTTCATTGGGCGCGTTCCGGTGAAGTACTTGGCCATGTTAGTTTTAGTTGGGTTGTTAGCGGGAGCAGTAGCATTAAAGTTTGGAACACGGGGAGCAACAGCACTGAGCAGAATCTCAGCCTTCGTCAACGGAACAGAACTTCCATTTCAGGCAAAACACGGGCGCATTGCAGTTGCTACGGGCGGAGTGTTTGGCAAAGGACCCGGCAATAGCGATCAACGAAATATTCTTCCTCATCCTTATTCTGATTTTGTGTATGCGATTGTAATCGAAGAGTATGGAATGGTAGGAGGAGTAACCGTTCTAATCCTCTATTTGATTTTACTGCATCGAGGGATGAAGGCAGCCTACAATAGTGAGCGAGCCTTCGGGGGATTGCTCTCGGCAGGGTTGAGTTTTGATTTGGTTTGTCAGGCGATGGTGAACATGGGTGTTGTAGTTGGACTGGGTCCGATCACGGGGCAACCGCTTCCGCTAATTAGCAT
Source organism: Cytophagales bacterium (assembly GCA_038250265.1). Taxonomy (GTDB): domain Bacteria; phylum Bacteroidota; class Bacteroidia; order Cytophagales; family Cyclobacteriaceae; genus ELB16-189. The sequence goes on from JBBSCN010000125.1 coordinate 1,041, forward strand.
GGGGGGGACGGCAATGGTATTCACAGGACTCTCTGTAGGAATTATTTTAAGTGTGAGTCGTGGCGAGCAAGAGGAAAACTGGGGTAAGCAAGAAGTTGTGAACGAAGTAGAAAATGAAAGTGAGGACGTAGAAATGAAAGCAGCATAGCGATTTGAAGATGAAAGAATTTGAAAATTTGAAGATGAATCAATTGTTGGCTGCAAGCCTGACGGCTCAGGATACAGGCTGGGCACCGCTAGTTGTTGGAAGTGCGCGTCCAATTAAAATACGAAAAAGTTTGCAGCCTTTGATTAACGTATACAAGTCAGTTATCAAAAGGCTGAACAGCTTGCAGCCTGTGACTTGCGGCTTGAAGTCTTTTGGTAGCAGGCAAAAATCTATTGATCAGAGAACCGAACACCCTGAAGCTTGTAGCCTACAGCAGGAAGCTTTTTTTAAAATGAGAAAATTTAATAACACAAGCCAACAAGTTAATTGACTGCAACAAAACCATATCGGCTGATCATTAGTGGCGGGGGAACCGGAGGACACATCTTTCCTGCGCTGGCAATTGCCAACGAGTTTAAGAGGCGCTATGCCGATGCAGAGATTTTGTTTGTAGGTGCTGAAGGAAAAATGGAAATGACGAAAGTTCCTGAGGCTGGTTATAAAATTATTGGGCTTTGGATTAGCGGCCTTCAGCGAAAGTTGACGATCTCCAATGTGTCATTTCCCTTTAAATTAGTTTCCAGTTATTTCAAAGCACGAAGTATTTTAAAGAAATTTAAACCACATGCCGTTGTTGGCACAGGTGGATATGCCAGCGGACCAATTATGTTAGCTGCCACGAAGAGCGGGATCCCTTCTTTGATTCAAGAACAAAACTCGTATGCGGGATTGACCAACAAGCAATTGGCTCAACGGGCGGATTCAATATGCGTAGCCTATGCTGGCATGGAAAAATACTTTCCTGCAAGTAAAATCAAGTTTACTGGAAATCCTGTTAGAAAAGATATTCTTGACTTGGATTCGAAGCGAGAGAGAGCGATAGGTCATTTTGCTTTTAACAGCAATGATCGTACGTTGTTGATTTTAGGTGGAAGCCTTGGCGCCCGCACCATCAACGAAAGTATTTTAGCTGGCATTGATAAATTGATTGATGCCCACGTGCAAGTCATTTGGCAAACAGGCAAGTTATACTACGAAGGAATAAAATCACAAGTTGAGACCAAAGATTTGAGACGAATACGGGTGGTTGATTTTCTGAAACAAATGGATTTGGCTTACGCTGCTGCGGATGTAGTGATATCTCGTGCAGGAGCGCTAGCCATTTCAGAATTATGTATTGCAAAGCGCCCGTGCATACTTGTTCCTTCACCCAATGTAGCGGAAGATCATCAAACAAAAAATGCGATGGCGTTGGTAAATGAAGAGGCCGCATTGATGGTGAAAGATGTACAGGCAAATGAGTTGTTGGTGAGTGAAGCATTGAAGCTTACCTATGACGAACAGCTATGCGATAGGCTCAGTACCAATATTGCAAAATGGGCAAAGCCCAAAGCAACTGAAGAAATAGTAGACGAAATTGAAAAATTGATACCGATAGCTATCGGTATAAAAAATGAAGTTAGAGCAATACGATAGCGTTTATTTCCTTGGCATTGGAGGAATTGGCATGAGTGCCATTGCCCGTTGGTTCAAACACAAAGGACTGAAGGTAGCTGGCTATGATCGCACACCTACTCCATTGACCCATGAATTATTGGAAGAGGGAATGGAAATTCACTTTGACGATAAAATTGAATTTATTCCTGGCTACATAAGCAAAGAAAATACGCTAGTGGTTTTTACTCCTGCGATTCCCAAAAACCATGTAGAGCATGCGTACTTGAAAGAAAACGGTTTCACTATTTTGAAACGTTCGGAAGTATTAGGCTTGTTGACTAAGAATTACAAGACAGTCGCGGTGGCAGGCACCCACGGTAAGACAACTACGTCTTCGTTGATTGCTCATATTTTAAAATCTGCTGGGGTGAATATGGTTGGTTTTTTAGGAGGCATTACCACCAACTACAATTCCAATTTGGTGATGCATGGTGAGGTGAATGAGAAAACAATTGTAGTGGTAGAGGCCGATGAGTTTGATCGTTCATTTTTGCGCCTGTTTCCAGAGATTGCTGTGGTGACCTCTGCGGATGCAGATCACTTAGATATTTATGGAGATCACGCTAGTATGTTGACATCGTTTAAGGATTTCATCAAGCAGATCAATGCAAAAGGAAGTTTGATCATTCACGAGTCAATTGAATCGTTGACAAAAGATATTAGTGTTTCTAAAGAAACGTATGGAATGAGCCGGGGACAATTTTTTGCCGGAAATGTAACAGCGAATGGTGATTTTTTTGAATTCGATCTTCATGGTTTTGGAAAGAAGATTGAAAAAATTCAGCTCGGTGTCCCTGGTTTTCATAATATGGAAAATGCGATTGCCGCGATGTTGGTAGCAGTAAAGTTGGGAGTAGAAGTGAGCGTGATTCGCGAGGCACTTCACTCTTTTAAAGGAGTGAAACGCAGATTTGAATTCATCATCAAAAAGAATGACTTGGTGTATATTGATGACTACGCGCATCACCCTACCGAGATTGAAGCCTTCTTGCGATCGTTGAAGTCCATGTATGTGGGAAGGAAAATCACAGTTGTTTTTCAACCGCACTTGTTCACACGCACACGCGATTTTGCGGACGGGTTTTCGAAGAGCCTGAGTTTGGCAGACGAAGTATTGTTGATGGATATTTATCCGGCAAGAGAAGAACCAATACCCGGGGTTACTTCAGATATGTTGTTTAAAGATATCACAAGCGCTGTAAAAATTAGGTGTGGTAAGAGTGATGTGCTACAGAAGTTAGAGGATTTAGATATAGAAGTGTTGGCAACAGTGGGTGCAGGCGATATAGATACGTTTGTGAAACCAATTAAGGAGATGTTGTTGAGAAAATAGCTACAGGCCGCACGCTACAAGTTTCAAGCTGTTTATCGGAAACGAACCAGCTTGCAGCTTGAGGCCTAAAGCTCGAAGCAAAATTTTAAATAGTAAATATGAAGCAAGGTTTTAAAATAAGAATGGAGATTAAAGTAGCAGTAGCGATACTTGGCTTGTCTTTTCTTATTGCCTTTAGCGAGCGGAAGCAAGGTGGATCGGTGTGTATGGAAATTGTAGTGGAACTAGGTAATCTAAACGAGAATCATTTTTTGGACGAGGCCGATGTGATCCAATTGGTGGAAGGAAGTGGCGAACCCATCAAGGGTGTGGGCATCAACAGAATCAAGTTGAAGGAGATTGAAAAGAAATTAAAATACGACAAGCATATTTTAGATGCAGAACTCTTTGGTGACTTGAAAGGCAATTTGATTGTAAATGTAGAATTGAGAAGACCGATTGCTCGCATTGTGCAAAATGATGCGCCCGATGCCTACATCGCTGAGGATGGAGTGATTATGCCGGTGTCAGAAAAATATACTTCGCGCGTGGTGCTGATTAGCGGTGCCGTCAAGCAATTATTGGAAAGCGAAGATTTGAACAAGACAGAGCAGGGGAAGCAACTGTTGCAAATGATCGAGTTTATCAATGCGGATAGGTTTTGGAAAGCACAGGTAGCGCAATTGGATTTAGGTAGAGATGGGAAGATTATCATATACCCGCAAATGACTGGGCAACTGGTAGAATTTGGAAGGCCTGAAAATATTAACGTGAAGTTTAAGAAGCTGATGGTTTTCTATAAAGAAATTTTGCCGACACGTGGCTGGACAAGGTATGAGCGAGTGAATTTGGAATATGAGGGACAGGTTGTTGCAGAATAACTTGAAAATGAAGCGATTTGAAAATTTGAAAAGGAAAGAGAACTACATGGTAGTTGAAGACACTGAACAGCAGGAGGCTTGCAGCGTGAAGCTTGAGGCCACTGGTAGAGGAAGTGTTGAGTAAGAATTGTGAATTAATAAACAGAACTAAACAACCACTAATAAATACAGAACACCATGGATAAGGAAAAAATAGTAGTAGGACTTGACATTGGCACAACCAAGATTTGTGCAATTGTTGGCCGTCAAAATGAATTTGGCAAGCTCGAAGTATTGGGCATGGGCAAGGCCGAATCGGAAGGAGTGATAAAAGGCATTGTCACCAATATTGATAAAACCGTTTTTGCTATTGAGAAAGCGGTGAAAGAAGCCAGTGACATGAGCGGCATCGATATTGGTGTGGTGAATGTGGGCATCGCGGGCCAACACATCCGCAGCTCTATCCATCATGGCAGCATCACCCGTAGCTCGAAAGAAGATGAGGTGAGCATTGAAGATGTAAACCGCTTGACGGAAGACATGTACCGCATAGTGATTCCACCCGGCAGTGAGATCATTCACGTGATGCCACAAGATTACACGGTGGATTACGAAGAGGGTATCAAAGACCCGGTGGGTATGAGTGGCGTAAAATTGGAAGCTGACTTCCATATCATTACTGCACAAACCAGCGCGATCAATAACATTAACAAATGTGTGCGTAGGGCTGGATTGGAAATTCAAGATCTGATTTTAGAGCCGCTTGCTTCCAGCATTGCGGTGTTGAGCGAAGACGAGAAAGAAGCAGGAGTTTGCTTGATTGATATTGGTGGTGGCACAACTGATATCGCCATCTTCCACGATAGCATCATTCGCCATACGGCTGTCATTCCGTTTGGTGGGAATATATTGACCACGGATATTCAACACGGGTTGATGGTGATGGCCAAGCAAGCGGAGCAATTGAAAACAAGATTTGGAAAGGCAATAGCTGAAGAAGCGAGTCCGAATGAAATTGTTTCGATTCCGGGGATTAGAAACAGAACAGCTAAGGAAATTTCGGTCAAGAATCTCTCGAACATTATTCAGGCGAGAATGGAAGAGGTAATTGAGATGGCCCACGCTGAGATTATTAGTTCAGGGTATGAAAATAGGTTAGCGGGTGGTATTGTGATAACGGGCGGGGGCTCGCAATTGAATTCATTGAAGCAATTGGTAGAGTATATGACGGGTATGGATACGCGCATCGGCTACCCGAACGAACACCTTGGCAAGAGCAAGCTAGAGGTCGTTAAGAGCCCCATGTATGCAACTACTGTTGGCTTGGTACTTTCTGGTTTTCGCTCGTTGGATGAACGCGAAGAGCGTTATAAAGAAGCGAAGGAAAACCAAAAGGTAGTGAAAGTAAAAAAGGAAAAAGTCAATCCTGCATCTGATTTCTTTTCAAACATTTTGAATAAGACAAAGGGATTATTGATTGATGATTTGAGTGATAAAAACGAATACTGACCGTGATTAACATGATTAACATGATTTTCAGAATTGGCAAACTTGCTGCGAGTGAAATGATGAGTGTGCTAGTTTACGAAGCGCGTAATTGTGAGACGCACGCTGCGGCAGGGATAGAAGCGGCACCCCGCAGTAGAGTGGGAATGTGTGATGGCACGAGGAGTATAGCGTATAGCCCGCGAGCCGCCCAAATATATTTAGCTAACAACCAACAACTATCAACTATATACTATCAACTATATACTATCAACTAAAAAAAGAACAACCACTAAAACACCATAGTCATGTTTGAACCAGTAACAGGATACAAATTTGATCTCCCGAAGCATCACAAGTCAATCATTAAAGTGATTGGCGTGGGTGGGGGAGGTAGCAACGCAGTGAACCACATGTTTCGACAAGGAATAAAAGATGTCGAGTTTGTGGTTGCCAATACGGATTTGCAAGCACTGAGCAGCAGTCCGGTGCCGTACAAATTACAACTCGGAGTGAACCTGACGGAAGGACTCGGATGCGGAGCGAACCCGGAAGTGGGGCGCGCAGCTGCGTTGGAAAGCAAAGATCAGATTCGCGAAATGTTGGCGGGAACCAAAATGGTTTTTGTAACGGCCGGTATGGGCGGTGGCACCGGAACAGGTGCGGCACCCGTGATCGCAAAAATTGCAAAGGACATGGACATACTCACTGTGGGTATTGTTACTGTTCCGTTTTCTTTTGAAGGCAAGAAAAAATTAGCGCAAGCGGAACTGGGCATCGAAGCATTTCGTGCCAGCTGCGACACGGTGCTGATTATTTTGAACGATAAGCTGCGCGAGATTTATGGAAATCTTTCCATCGGCCAAGCGTTTGGTGAAGCTGATAACGTATTGACTACTGCTGCTAAAGGTATTGCGGAGATCATTACGCTGGCTGGATATGTAAACGTTGACTTTCAAGATGTGCGCACGGTGATGTTGAATGCAGGTGCAGCAGTGATGGGCACGGCTGAGACACGCGGAGACACGCGCGCCATCAAGGCAGCGCAGCAAGCATTGGCTTCGCCTCTGCTCGATAGCCACGATATTATGGGGTCGAAGAAAATTTTGCTTTCAATTATTTCAGGAGAGGAAGCGGAATTGCAAATGGATGAGCTTACGACCATCACCGAGTACATTCAACAACAAACGGGCGATGATGCCGAAGTTATTTTCGGCCATGGTGTGGATACGGCATTGGGAGATCGCATCCGTGTGACGGTGATCGCCACAGGGTTTGATACCGTGAGCAAAGTAGCGAAGAAAGAAGAAAAGAAAGTCCACGAGCTGGATCGCTCGCAGATTCCGCTGTTTGGGTCGGTAGATAATTCAGTGAACCAACGGGGAGCAGAGTTGGAGTTGAAGATAAAGTTGGATGCTGGTTCGAATGGATCTGACCAAATTACACCTCCGCAGCCAAAGGAAATAGCTCCGGAGATTCCTACCATTCAAAGGCCAATCAACTCGCCTGTTCTAAAGACAGAAGAAAAAGAGGAACTGGAGAAAGAAGAACGTTCGTATTCCTTCACGTTGTTTGATAAAACTGAAATAGCCAAGACGGAGGACGAAGATGAGGGCGAGGACAGCTTATTTGGTGAAGACGATGAATTTCAGATGGGCAAGGAAATTTCGGCTGATCAAGTCATCAACGATGATGGCTTGATGGAAGTGCGCAAAACACGCGAACGCCTCGAGCAACAAGCCAAGGAACGCAGGGAGAAAATAAAAGCTGCCCGCAAGCAAGAGATGACCAAAGAGGAGTTTAACGAAAAGTGGACATTGCCAGCTTACTTGCGCAGAGGTGTGAAGATGGACAATGTGCCGCATTCGTCTGAGCCATTTATTTCTAGATACAATTTAAATGATGACAATAATCTGCTGGGCAACAATAAGTTTTTGCATGATAATGTTGATTAAATGGTTGTTGGTTGTTAGTGAACAATTGTTGGTAGCCGCCAACAACTATTCTCTAGCAACTTACAACTAAAGATATGGCATTTCCGGTATGACTGGTTTTACTCCATTCGTAGTGGTTGTTGGTGGTAGATATTTTTTGCCGATACCGGGGTGCCTCCTTAAGGCCAGACTTTAGGATTGCTGTTTGTTATTTTTTGCAGCGTTCTGGTCAGGGTTTTTTTAGTGGAAGAAGAGGCCTTGCTTAACCAGCAGGGCTTCTTTGTTTTTAAGGGGTTGTTTTAGTTACCTTTATTAAAACATCTGTCTATGTCAAAGAAGCTAATCTACATCTCCTTTCCCTTTATTTTGTTGGCTGGAATTTATTTCCTCGGGCCATCCCCAAAGTCTCCTAAGTTTGACCCTGCCATGCCATCGGTTCCGCAATCGGCAGGAGATTTAGAAAAGTATGTTGCCGATCAAGAAAGCAAGCATAAGCTGAAACTGGATAATGAAGCCCGAATTGTTTGGGCAGATTCGACAAAATCAAAAACAGAATATAGTGTAGTTTACTTGCATGGATTTTCGGCCAGCCAAGAAGAGGGTAATCCCATTCACCGAAATTTTGCTAAAAAATTTAAATGCAATCTTTACTTGGCTCGATTGGCCGATCATGGCGTTGATACCACTGACCAGCTTTTATACTTTACCCCTGATCGCTGGTGGCAAAGCAGCAAAGAAGCCTTGGCCATTGGAAAAGCTTTAGGCAACAAAGTAATTGTTATGAGCACTTCTACCGGAGGCACGATGGCATTGATGCTTGCGGCAGAATATCCACAAGATGTATATGCCTTAATAAACATGTCACCTAATGTTCAGATATTTCACCCGTTGGCTGGATTATCTAACAACCCTTGGGGAGTTCAATTGGCAAGGCAAGTGATGGGTGGGAACTACAGTATTTCAAAACCCACCCCCGGGGTGAATGTCAAATTGCAAAATCAATATTGGAATGATACGTACCGCCTAGAAGCGGTGGGCCAGATGCAAGAAATGCTGGAAGACAAGATGAATGAAACGACTTTCAAGAAAATAAAGCAACCCTCGCTATCGCTTTACTATTATAAGAATGAAGCAGAGCAAGACTCGACCGTAAAGGTAAGTGCGATGCTGACGATGAATCAACAACTGGGTACACCCGATTCATTAAAAGAGACGGTTGCTATACCCGAGGCCGGGACGCACGTGATTGGTTGTTACATTCGTTCCAAAGATGTCTTTTCGGTTGAACGTGCAGCCGAACAATTTGCAGTGGAGAAGTTGAAGATGAAAATTG
>JBBSCN010000126.1:0-9547 GCA_038250265.1 Cytophagales bacterium
CGATGGTACGAACAATGGTTGACCAAGTGCATCATAATGGTCTCCACATTATTGGTGTACAGCTCACCCACATAATTTGTGTAAGTCATCTCCCGGTCATAATTTTCTTGGCTCTCCACAAATTCTTTCCATTGCTGGTTCGCATCTGTTACCATTATATCCAATTTTTCGAGCGAATAATCTCCCCACAATTTCACATCTGGCGGAGCTAATCCTTTTATGCGATGAAGCCACAAGAATTGGGCAGCCAATACGTGTCCAAAAATCGTCAACGTCTTCTCATCGTCTACCGATTGTCTTCGCAAGTTTGAGAGCACGCGGTCATTCGCCCATGCATTATATTGATAAAGTTTTAAAAAGTACTTCTTCATTTGTAGATTCCAACTTTTAAATAACGTAAAAATGAAAACGCCCTCAAGTTACACCGTTTATTTTATTTTAGTTCTCGCTTGGGCGACAGTTCCAGCTATTGCCCAGCAAAAGTATCCTACCCAAGAAATAGAATCTTACTATGATTTAAGTTTTACAAAGGCTGAACGAGATTCCCTCCTGTCAAGTCTTCAAGACAATCAAAAATCATTTCAGGCTATTCATCAATATAAGCTTGATAATAGCGTACCGATGTCGCTAGTGTTTGACCCGATCCCACTCGGACACAAAATCAATACTCTGCAAAAAACCATTGATTGGGGGTTACCCAAAGAAGTGAAAATGCCCAGTAACAAGAACGAACTTGCCTTCTATCCTATTTATAAACTAGCCGTGTTGATCAGAACCAAACAAATCACTTCTACCGAGCTGACTCAATTTTACCTAGGAAGGATAAAAAAATATGCCGACACGTTGCAATGTGCCATTTCAATTTTAGAATCCACCGCATTGCAACAAGCAAAACGAGCAGATGATGAAATCAAGAAAGGAAAATACCGCGGGCCCCTTCACGGTATTCCTTACGGGATTAAAGACTTGTTATCGGTCGAGGGAACCGAAACTACGTGGGGCGCAGCTCCCTACAAAGGTCAGGTGATCAGCGAAACCGCCACGGTGGTAAAAAAACTAGAAGAAGCAGGTGCGGTGCTAATGGTAAAACTTACGTTAGGAGCGCTCGCGATGGGCGATATTTGGTATGGCGGGGTAACAAAAAATCCGTGGAACTTGAAAGATGGCTCAAGCGGATCTTCTGCCGGCTCAGCATCGGCTACCGTTGCAGGCTTGGTTGCTTTCGCGATTGGCACGGAAACATTAGGTTCAATCGTCTCTCCTGCTACGCGCTGTGGCGCGAGTGGCTTGCGCCCAACATTTGGCGCGGTGAGCAGACACGGTGCGATGGCATTGAGTTATAGCATGGATAAGATCGGGCCGCTTTGCAGATCAGTTTTAGATTGCGCGATGGTCTTCAATGCCATTCGGGGTGAAGATGATTTGGACCGAACCACACGAACGGCCTCATTCAACTATGATTCAAAAATTTCTATTAAAAAATTACGAGTTGGCTATTTTAAAATTTGGTTTGAGGGCAAATACCCCACCAAAGAAAATGATCAGAAATCATTAGAGGTCTTAAAAAATTTGGGGATAGAATTAATTGCGTTGGAATGGGATTCTAAAATCCCAATTTCAGCGGTACGATTGATGCTTACCGCAGAAGCAGCGGCTTCGTTTGATGAACTCACGCGTTCCAACCGTGATAGCATGATGACCGACCAAAGCAAGTGGGCTTGGCCGAATACATTTAGGGCGGCCCGATTTATTCCAGCAGTCGAGTACATCAATGCATCGCGCCTGCGTCAAGCCTTGATTCAAGAATTTTATACTAAGACAAAAGATTTTGACGTGATTGTTACTCCTAGTTTTGGCGGTTCTCAGTTGCTGACTACAAATCTTACTGGCAACCCATGCGTGGTTGTGCCGAATGGGTTTAATGATAAAGGCAGTCCAACCAGTATTTCATTTCTTGGAAAACTCTTTGGCGAAGCTGCCGTCATTTCTTTGGCGCGAGCTTATCAGGAAGCAACAGAGTGGGAGGAAAAAGTGCCGCCAAATTTTAAATAAACAACAGCCTAAGGTAAATGGAGTTACGCAAAACATAAAATGTGTCAGTTTGAGCTTGTCGAAAACGAATTATTGGAGTTTCCAAATAGGCTTCGACTGGCTGAGCTCGGCAGCAACCTAGTTAATTTGCGTAACGAAAGGTAAATAACTATATTTCTTTTACAAACCATGCTCCCCACATTACTTAGTCACGGCTGGAAAAAACTATCACGCTCCATTTCTTTTGAGAGAGAAATGGTGACTACTGTGTTATTGGGACTCTTTGTCGTGATAATGGCCGGATACGCCATTGCTTTGGGCTATGCCATCGTACCAATAATTACTAAAACACTCAGTGAAGATGACCCCATCAATTTTCTAAATGGTTTTTTACTCTACTACTTTGTGGTTGAATTTGTGCTGCGCTACTTTATGCAGAACCTGCCAGTATTGGATATTCAGCCCTATCTTCATCTTCCTGTAAAACGTAACTATTTAGTTCATTTTTTTCTGGGCAAATCGGTAGTCCACTTTCTAAACATTATTGTCTTCTTTTTATTCACCCCGTTTGCACTAAAAGTAGTAGCGAATATGTACGGGTTTGCAATTGCCATCAATTGGCTAGTAGCTATTTGGTTTTTTAGCTTGGTCATTCACTTTTTGGTAGTCCTTTTTAAAAAGAAATTGGACGATACGTTTTTGGGGTTACTGATTATTGTCGGGCTATTTTCATTTTTAGGTGCTGCCGATTACTTTGGATGGTTTAAACTATCAGAGGTTTCAAGGAAACTTTTTTCAATAAATACCAAGAGTTATTTCCCACTGGTAATTGGTTTACTTCTTCTGGCTGTAACTTATTGGCTAAACGTTCGCTTTTTTCTATTAAGCATGCATCCGGAAGAGATCGGAACGCAAAAGAGATCAGATAGCCGAGCCAGTTACGGATTTTCATTCTTACAAAATTTTGGTGTGGTGGGTGAGCTCGTCAATTTAGAAGTAAAATTGATTTTGAGAAACAAGAGACCCCGAACGCTTTTGCTTCTGAGTATTTTTCTCCTTTTATATGGGTTAATGTTCTATCGCGGCTCGACAAAAGAAAAAATTCCTGACGTCTTGCTGTTTGGTATTGGCATTTTTATGACAGGCGCTTTTTCAATCAACTATGGCCAGTTTTTATTTAGCTGGCAAGGCGGTCATTTTGATTTTACCAATACTCGGCCTTTCTCAATGCGCCACTATTTAGAATCCAAGTATTGGCTTTTGAGCGCTGTGATTTTTATCTGCTTTTTGCTCACGATTCCTTATGTCTATTTCGGGTGGAGAATACTGATAGTCAATGGCGCCATGATGCTTTTTAACATGGGCGTAAATGTTTATATCATTATGAATATCGGGTTGTGGGATCCACAAAAAATAAATCTATCTAAAGGCTCCGCTTTCAATTGGGAAGGTGTAGGTGCGGCACAGTGGTTAATGGCTTTACCTTTAGTACTAAGTCCATTTGTAATTTACCTCCCCTTTAGCTTATCGGGTTATCCAAACGTTGGAATATTTTCGCTGGCAATGGTTGGTCTAGCCGGCATTATTCTTCATCCTTATTTACTAAATCGTACCGCCAAGCGATTGCTAGACAAAAAATATACCATCGCTGCGGGCTTTAGAAAAGATTAAAAAAAGAGTATGGTTTCAATTAGCAATCTTAAGAAAAACTACAAAGGCTACACCGCTGTTGATATTGAGCAGCTCACGATTTCTCCAACAGAAAGCTTTGGGCTGGTTGGAAACAACGGAGCTGGTAAGACAACTCTTTTCAGAATGATCCTCGATTTGATACGACCTACCGAAGGAGAAATTCAAATCAACGGAAAAAATGTGCAAGGAAATGATGAGTGGAAAATGTATGTGGGCTCATACCTTGATGAGAATTTTTTAATTCCCTACTTGACACCCGAAGAGTATTTTCAATTTGTCGGGAAACTGCATGGCTATAAGAAAGACGATTTGCAGGCTTTTTATCAGAAGTTTGAAGCGCTTTTTAATGGCGAAATTATTGGCAAGAATAAATACATCCAAGACCTATCTAAAGGCAACTTAAAAAAGGTTGGTATTGCCGCCTCTTTCATTGGCAGCCCGCAGATAATTGTTTTAGACGAGCCTTTTGAAAACCTAGATCCCACTTCACAAATTCGGTTGAAAGATTTATTGCATACTGAACGCAAACAAAGAACACTATCTTACTTGATCTCAAGCCATGATTTGACTCATGTAACGGAAGTATGTGAACGTACCGTGATCTTAGAAAAGGGAAAAATTTTCAAAGACATTCGCGGCAGCGAAAATGCATTGGCAGAATTGGAAGAGTATTTTAAGGGATAACACTTACTCCACTAGGCTCAAAATTCCTGTCTCCTTCGCTTCCAAAACAGATGCTCCTACCAAGTATTTATCTACTGCTCTGGCCGCCTCGCGCCCTTCGCTGATGGCCCACACCACCAATGACTGGCCTCTGCGTGTATCGCCTGCGGCAAAAATGGATTCTACGGAAGTTTGATAGCGCTGGCATTTTACATTACCTCGCTCATCATAATCAACGCCAAGTTGATCTAATAGTCCAGTGTGTTGCGGATGGAGAAACCCCATCGCCAACAACGCCAACTCGCAAGGAATTATTTTCTCGGTTCCCGGTATCTCAACAAATGAGAGTGCTTTTCCAGGTACTGATATAACTTCTACTTCAGCAATTTTTAATCCCATAAGGTTACCATTTTCATCACTGACAAATTCTTTTGAAACAATCGACCATTTGCGTTCGCAGCCTTCTTCGTGCGAAGTGGACGTGCGCAAAATCATCGGCCAACTCGGCCAAGGCATCGCCTCGGTTCTATCTTTCGGTGGCTTTGATAAAATTTCTATTTGCGTAACTGACTTTGCATGATGACGATTGCTCGTGCCCACACAATCCGAACCAGTATCGCCTCCGCCAATCACAATCACATTTTTATGCGTAGCCCAGATTTCTTCTTTATCGACTTTCTTTCCACTCACCCTACTGTTTTGTTGTGTTAAAAAATCCATGGCAAAGTGGACGCCTTTCAATTCCCTTCCGGGAATGGGAAGGTCTCGAGGAACCGTTGACCCCATACACAACACGACAGCATCGTATTCTTCTTTTAATTGGTCAATGGAGATACTTACACCTACCGATGCGCTCAGCTGAAATTTTACCCCCTCTTCTTTCATTAAATTAATTCGCCTGTCCAACACCTGTTTATCTAACTTGAAATCAGGAATACCATAGCGCAACAATCCACCTGGTTCGTCAGCTCGTTCAAAAATAGTTACTTGATGGCCCGCGTAATTTAATTGTGCTGCTGCGGCTAGCCCAGCGGGGCCTGATCCAATGATGGCAACTTTTTTATTTGTAGAAGAAATCGGGGTTCTTGGTTTTACATATCCTTCCTCAAAAGCCTTTTCTATAATCATCTTCTCGATGTACTCAATCGTAACCGCTGGTTTGTTGATGCCAAGAACGCAAGATGTCTCACACGGTGCCGGACAAATTCTTCCGGTGAACTCTGGAAAATTATTGGTTGAGATTAGAATTTCATAGGCCAGTTTCCAATTACTTTGGTAAACAGCATCGTTAAACTCCGGAATAATATTTCCCAACGGGCAACCGGAATGACAAAATGGTGTGCCACAATCCATACAACGCGATGCCTGCTTCACGCCAATCTTTGTATCAATGGCTGCATCTACTTCATTGTAATCATTAACGCGTTCTTTCGGATCGCGCTTTTTTGGCAATTCTCTTTCAAACTCTAAAAATCCTGTTGGTTTACTCATGCATAAATTGTTAGTGAGTAGTTGCTGGTTGATAGTTTAACAACCATTCCTGTAATCATTAGTTTAATTTTTCCATTTTGCTAAGCGGTCGAAATTCACCCTACTTTAAAAAAATTTCTCCTCTTACAATACCATTCCTCTTTCAAACTCTAAAAATCCTGTTGGCTTACCCATACTTTTAAGTTGTTAGTGAGTAGTTGCTGGTTGATAGTTTAACAACCATTACAGTAATCAATTTTTTAATTTTTCCTTTTACTAAGCGGTCGAAATTCACCCTACTTTAAAATAATTTCACCTCTTACAATACCATTCCTCTTTCAAACTCTAAAAATCCTGTTGGCGTACCCATCACCTCATCTCTTACTTTTTCTTTTTTGGGCGTGTCCCTTCGCCCGCCTTCGCAAAAGCTACGGCTGGCGAGCGGGTCGGGCTTTTCGTTTCAAGCTCCCGAGGCTTTCCAACGCGCGAAGTTTATCCCGAGCGCAGCCTCGGGAGGCTTTCCACTTCAATCCCTCACGCAAACACATCTAGCGTTTTCAAATTTTCAAATCAGCTAATTGACTAACTTTCTTTTTCTCTAGCACCGCTTTGTAATCAACAGGCATCACTTTTACGAATTGTTGAAATGCCGTTTGCCAATAGCTTAAAATATGTGCCGCCAATTTGCTCTGTGTAAATTCATGATGAGATAAAATCAGTTGCTTTAGCAATGCTTCATCCTCATTTTCCAATGTATCCAACAGCACCATTTCCATGTTGCAGTTTTTTACAAACGTTTTGTTTACGTCCCATACATAGGCCACACCACCGCTCATACCTGCTGCAAAATTTCGTCCGGTATCACCTAAAATAACAACCGTGCCTCCTGTCATGTATTCACAGCCATGATCGCCCACACCCTCTACCACTACGCTTACTCCGGAGTTACGCACGGCAAAACGTTCGCCTGCCATCCCGTTGATGTAGCTTTCGCCAGAAGTTGCTCCGAAAAATGCTACGTTACCTACAATAATATTCTTGGCCGCATTGTAAGTTGATTTTTTATTGGGATACAAAATGAGTTTGCCTCCCGAAAGACCTTTGCCAAAATAATCATTCGCATCGCCCTCCAACTCAAAGGTTACACCGCCCGTGGTAAACGCACCGAAACTCTGCCCTGCTGTTCCGGTAAACTTGTATTGAATGGTATCCTTTGGCAACCCGGGCCCACCATAGATTTTTGAAATCTCATTGGAGAGCATAGCGCCAACGGCTCTATCCTGATTTGAGATGGTAAAACTATCTTGTACGACTTCCACATTCGTTAAAGATACCTGAGCTTTGGCAATCAACTTTCGATCGAGCACATTTTCAATACCATGATCTTGCTCTTCCTGTTTGAACAATGCCACATCAAGGTTCATCGGTTCTTTAAATAGCAAGGGAGATAAATCCAAATGACTATTTTTCCAATGCTCTTCTTCGTGATTAACTTCTAGGAAATCTGTTTGCCCTACCATCTCACTTACTTTTCTAAAGCCAAGTTCCGCCATAATCTCGCGAAGCTCTTCTGCCAGAAATTCAAAAAGATTTACGACATACTCCGGTTTCCCTGTAAAGAGTGCCCTCAATTCTTTGTTTTGTGTGGCCACTCCAACTGGACAGGTATTCAAATGACACTTGCGCATCATGATACAACCGGTAGTAACCAAAGCTGCAGTTGCCACGCCCCACTCTTCCGCGCCAAGCAGCGCAGCGATTGCCAAATCTTTTCCGGTGCGAATTTGCCCGTCTGTTTGCAACACCACACGGCCACGTAATTTGTTTCTCACTAATGTTTGATGTGCTTCTGCCAGGCCTAACTCCCATGGTAAACCAGCATGTCGGATAGAACTTACTGGCGATGCCCCAGTTCCGCCATCATGCCCCGAAATTAAAATCACATCGGCATGTGCTTTTGCCACTCCTGACGCGATGGTACCAACACCTGCTTCTGAAACCAACTTCACGCTGATGCGCGCCTCGCGATTGGCGTTCTTCAAATCAAAAATCAGTTGCGCTAAATCTTCAATCGAATAAATATCATGGTGCGGTGGCGGAGAAATTAATCCCACCCCCGGGGTGGAGTGCCTCACCCGACCAATCCAATCGTCCACTTTATATCCTGGCAATTGTCCACCTTCACCGGGCTTTGCACCCTGTGCCATTTTAATTTGAAGTTCTTTGGCATTGGTCAAATAATGACTTGTTACACCAAATCTACCAGACGCTACTTGCTTAATCGCGGAGTTCTCCCAATCGCCATTCGCCTTTTTTACAAAACGAATTTCATCTTCTCCCCCTTCTCCACAATTGCTTTTTCCGCCAATGCGGTTCATCGCGATAGCCAGCGTACTGTGCGCTTCGTGTGATATTGACCCGAATGACATCGCACCCGTAGCAAAACGTTTGAAAATACTTTCTTTCGATTCTACTTCACTCAGCGGGATGGATTTGCTAGCCTTGCCTTTTTTAAATTTCAATAAACTCCTGAGCGTGATAGCTTTTTCGCTTTGTTCATTGATCAGTGTAGAATATTTTTTAAAGAGCGAGTAATCTTTCGCCTTCGTTGACTGTTGTAATAAGTGAATGGTTTGCGGATTGAATAAATGTGCCTCTCCTCGCTGTTTCCATTGGTAAACTCCTCCCACTTCCAACTTTGGATTTGAATTGGCGGTAATCGGAAATGCTAATAAATGTTTTGCCAATGCCTCGCGCGCAATATCATCTAGCTTCAATCCACCAATGCGTGAAACGGTTCCTGTAAAATATGCTTCGATTACTTCCTGATGGATGCCAAGCGCTTCGAAGATTTGTGCCCCGTGATACGATTGAAGTGTACTGATCCCCATTTTGCTCATCACCTTCAGCAATTCTCCGGCCACCGCCTTTTTATAATGATAGATTGCTTTCTCTTCGGTGAGTTCTTCACTGAATAGATTGCGCTTTTTCATATCGTGAATGGTTTGATAAACTAGATAAGGGTTGATGCCTGATGCTCCATATCCCACCAATGTTGCATAATGGTGTGTTTCCCATACATCTCCGGCTTCCACCAGCAAACCAATTTTTCCTCGTAGACCTTTTCGAATCAGATCATGATGCACTGCGGCTACTGCTAATAAGGAAGGTATCTGTGCATGGCCGCTATCAAAACTTCTGTCGGAGAGAATGATGATGGTAAAGCCATCTTCAATTGCATCGGTCACATATTGACAAACACGGTTCAATCCTTTTTCAAGGGAACCCGGTTGACCATCTGCTTTAAAATAGGTGTAAATCGTTTTGGTTTGTAAGTGACGATGATCTATGTACCGAATTTTTTCTAATTCGTTATTGGATAAAATTGGCGTAGGCAACTCCAAGGTAATGCAATGCTCGGGAGATTCTTCTAACAAGTTCAATGAGCCACCTACATGCGAAGCAAGTGACATTACCAACCTCTCGCGAATCGGATCGATTGGAGGATTAGTTACCTGTGCAAATAATTGTTTAAAATAACTCGATAAATGTTGCGCTTGCCGCGATAGTACCGCCAACGGAGTATCGTTACCCATGGAACCTAACGCTTCCTTTCCGGTTTCGCACATTTGGGTTAAGATCACCCGTAGATCTTCCGAAGTATATCCAAAGGAAATTTGTCTCTTTAGAA
>JBBSCN010000127.1:0-9456 GCA_038250265.1 Cytophagales bacterium
GTTTTAAGCAGTTTTAGGACTCTTTTCTGGGGTCACAAAAAGCTAATTTCGCAAATATATTAGCAAAAAAACTGCCACTGTGACCATACGCCTCTGCGCGATTTTTATTTTCTCAATTTCTGCCTTTGCGGGTTGGGCTCAAAATCAGGATAGCCTGATACGCGTGGCATTGGCAGCTCCATTTGATACTTCGCGTGTTATACTGTTGAACAACGTAGCTTTTTCACTTCGCGATACCGATAGCAACATGGCTCTACAATACGCAGAAGAAGCGCACCAATTGGCCGACAGCCTGAAATTTAACCGAGGCCTTAATCCGGTCTTAAGTAATATCGGGTGGATTTATTATCGAAAAGGGTTTTTGACAAAGGCTCTAGACTACTCGATGCAATCATTGAAGGTCAGCGAGGAGTTAAAGGATGAGAAAGAAATCGCACAGGTAATGAATACTATTGGTGCCATCAATTTTGAAAAGAAATTGTACACGTTGGCTATTTTAAACTTCAAGACGGGTTACTCCATTGCTAAAAAATTGAATCAGCCGGCAATTATGAGCTGCAGTTTTGCCAATGTTGCTGGATGTTTTCTGCGACTTCACCAACTGGATTCGGCACGCCATTATATCAACCTAGCCATTCAAAATACGAGCGATAAGTACCACCAAGCCTTTTCAAAAAGAGTATTGGGAGATATTTTGTTCGAAGAGAAAAAATATGCCGAGTCGCTTCAGTATTATCAAACTTGTCTGAAAGAAGCCCAATCCATCCATACCAACTTCTTGCGGGCTTCGACTTTGTTTAGAATTGGAAAGGTTTATTTGAAGTTGGGCAACACTGAAGTTGCTCTCGTCTATCTCAACCAAAATATGCAACTGGCCACAAAATTTGGTTACAATAGCGAGTTGGAGGAAACACTCAAGCTGATGGCTGAAGCCTACTCCATGAGAAAAGAATATGCGCGGGCAGTTGAGGTGCAAGGCCGTTACATTAATCTGCACGATTCGCTCACCGAACAAAAAAATGGCGAGCAAATGAGTTTGATTCAAACGCAATTTGATCTCGATTTAAAAAATACACAGATTGAATTACTTACCAAGAAATCTATGTTGGAAGAGCAGAAGATAAAAACTCAGAGGATTTGGATTTACGTAGCGATTGGTTGGTTGATCTTGTTATTGGCAATCGTTGCGATCATGATTAGGACAAACAGAAATAGCCGTAAGCTTAACCAAATGTTGGCCGAAAAAAACAATCTAATCAATGAACAAACAGCGCAATTGATTGCCCTAAACTCCACCAAGGACAAACTCTTTTCCATCATTGGCCATGACTTAAGAAGTCCACTGAATAGCCTTAGCGGGTTATTGACTTTGCTTGGAAATGATTCCATGACACAGGAGGAGTTCGTAGAATTTTCCAAAAAGCTAAAAACCAATATTGATTTTGTTTCTTCGGATATTGAGAATTTATTGAGTTGGGCGCAAACTCAACAACAGGGCCTTTCAGCCTCGATAGGCGAGGTTTCCATTTCGAAAGCAGTCCAGGAAAAAATCGATCTGCACAATGAGGCGATCAAAGCCAAAGACATTCGCATACTAAATGAAGTAGATCAAAGTCTGATTGCTGTGGCTGATAAAAATCACGTGGGTCTAGTACTTCGAAACCTTATCGGCAATGCCATAAAGTTTAATAACAGAAGCGGGCAAGTAACTCTTCGTTCCGTCTTAAAAGCAGGAATGATTGAGCTATCGGTGACCGATACTGGCACCGGCATGACTGCTGAGGAAATAAAAAAACTTTTCAAGCCGGGTCAACATTTTTCAAAGCCGGGAACGAACAATGAAAAAGGAATTGGCCTAGGACTTTTGTTAGTGAAGGAATTTGTGGAGTTGAACCACGGAAAGATTTGGGTGGAAAGCGATCTGGGTCAGGGCTCTACGTTTACCTTTTCTTTGAAGGCAAAATAGGCTCATTATTTCCATTGACCTATTTATAAAGCCACTCCTGTAAGCACGTTTCATTGTTGTTCTATTCTTCTTACCTTTTCGAGTAAGAACATTTTTCTATGACTCCATTTAAATTAATTCAGCGGGCCGCCAGTGTGCTGGTCATTTCGCTTTTTTGTTCTTTTGCCTCGTTGGCTCAAGAGGAGAAAGCAATGGAACCAGTCACAAAAACCTACGCCATTACCAACGTAAACATAGTACAGTCGCCCGGCAAAAAGATTGAGCTGGGCACGGTGGTTGTGAAAGATGGTTTGATCATGGCAGTAGGCAAAGGGGTCTCGATCCCGCCAGAAGCGATTACCATCAAAGCAGATTCTATGTTTTTGTATGCAGGCTTCATTGACGGCCTATCGAGGGCGGGGGTAAGTAAGCCGAAGGAAGAGCCCAATCGCGAAAAGATTAAAGACCCGGGTAATCCGCCTCCTGACCGTGCTGGCATCACGCCTCAAAATGATGTGCGCAATTTTTTGAATGTTTCGGATAAGTCGATAGAAGATTTGCGCAATGTTGGATTTACAGTAGCACATGTAGTGCCTTACGGGAATTTATTGCCAGGGCGGGGAAGTATCGTTTTGCTGGGCGGCAAGTCTACCGACCAAATGGTATTGGTAAATAATTCTTCTTTGTATTCAGAGCTTTCGGGTGCTAACAATGTCTATCCCCAAACAATCATGGCCGTAATGGCTAAGTGGAGAGAATTGTATAGGCAAGCATCACAAGCCAAATCGTACCAAAATGTATATGCATCTAATCGGTCTGGTTTAGAAAGGCCCGGGAGCGATCGGGTATTGGAGGCTTTTTATCCTGTAATCGATCAGCGGATGCCAGTGCTTTTTAAATCCGAAAAAATGTTGGAGACGCAACGGATATTTTCATTGAAAAATGATTTAGGGTTTTCATTGATGATTGGCGATGTAAAAGAGGGATGGCCCATCGTCAACAAAATAAAATCATCGGGGGCAAAGGTCTTTTTATCTCTCGATCTTCCAGAGGACGTAAAAAAGGACGAGAAAAAATCAGACAAGAAGGATGACAAAGCAGTTGACAAAAAAGAGGAATTAAAAAAGGAAGAACCTGCAAAACCAAAAACGGCCTGGGATATAGAGAAAGCGGCACTTGAAAAACGAAAAGACGAATCCATCGCGAATTATACATCACAAGCCAGTGTATTCAGTAAGGCTGGAGTTGCCTTTGGATTCTCTACTATGAGTGCCAAGCCAAAAGACATTGCGGCCAACTTGCGAAGAATGATTGCTGCGGGGTTAACCGAAGATGCGGCACTTGCTTCGCTTACCACCACGCCAGCACAACTCTTGGGTTTATCTGATAGAATGGGAACGGTAGAAAATGGAAAGATGGCGAACCTGGTAATTTCAGATAAATCATATTTTAATGAGAAGGCAAAAGTGCGCTATGTTTTTGTGGATGGTGTTCTTTATAAAATGGATGTGAAAGTGGAAAACCTGCCTGCCGGCCAGACAGGAAAGTCAGATTCAAATGCAAAGGTCGATATAGAAGGAACATGGTCCACTGTCACTCAAAGTCCTCAGGGAAACACAGAGGGTAAAGCAACATTTAAGAAAGATGGAAATAATTATTCGGGAACGGTTTCGGGCGGAAGATTGCCAGCACCTGTAGATATGAAAGATGTTTCTTTGGACGGAAATAAATTGACGTATAGTTACACACTTAACTTTGGTGGCAATTCCATCAAAGTAGAAGTAGATGCAACGGTCGAGGGAGATATATATAAAGGAAATGCAAGCGTGGGGCAGTTTGGCAGTTTCGCGATAGAGGGCACAAAAAATCCTAAAAAGTAAAAACCAAAACCTATGAAGATGAAAATATCAGTATTGGCAATGGTCGGTGGTATTTTTTCCTTGGCTGCAAATGCTCAGGTAGAAAAAGGGAATATGCTCGTCAGGAACGGCACGGTTCTTACCATCACAAAAGGAAATCTAGAACAAACAGATGTGTTGGTGAAAGATGGAAAGATCGTTCAAATCGGAAAAAATATTGCTGCACCAGCAGGAACGAAAGTAGTCGATGCAACAGGTCATTTTGTAATGCCGGGCATTATTGATGCGCACTCGCATATAGCACTAGATGGAATCAACGAGGGTACTAATCCTATCACGCCTGAAGTGAATCAGACCGATGTGATCAATCCATTGCAACTTTCAATTTACCGCGCGTTGAGTGGTGGCATCACGATCGTTCATGCGATGCACGGCTCAGCCAATGCCATAGGTGGACAATGTGAAACGCTGAAACTGCGCTATGGAACGTTTGATCCGGAAGTTTTGAAAATGGAAGGAGCACCTCGCACCATCAAATTTGCGTTGGGGGAAAATCCTACGCGCAGTCACGGAGAAGGAAGTGGCATCGTGCCGCGCACGCGTATGGGGGTGGAGTTTGTAATCCGACAAGCTTTTTCGGAAGCAAAGGAATATTCCGAAGTGTGGAATAAATACAACAAAAATAAATCAGTGAAAGGATTCCGCGGAGCACCACCCGCTTACAATTATAGAATGGAAGTATTGTCTGATATTCTGAATGACAAGATCATTGTTCATTGTCATAGTTATCGGGCAGATGAAATTTATATGATGTTGAAAGTGTGTAAGGATTTTGGTATCAAGCGGATTGTTTTTCAACATGTGAACGAGGGATTTAAAGTCGCTCCCGAGTTAGCAGCGCAAGGTGCGATGGCTTCTGTATTTTCAGATTGGTGGGCCTACAAGTTTGAAGTATACTTTTCCACCGCCTACAATGCCGCTATTCTCGCTCGCAATGGAGTGGTTACATCCATTAATTCGGACGATGCTGAAATGATGCGTCACTTGTATCACGAAGCAGGCAAAACACAGAAGTACGGTAGGTTGACAGATGAAGAAGCGTTGGCATTGATCACAATCAATCCCGCCAAGCAATTAGGTATTGACAGTCGTGTGGGCTCACTCGAAGTGGGAAAAGAAGCGGACATTACAATTTTCAAAAACCATCCTTTGTCCATTTATGCTGTTCCGGTGTATACCATTGTAGACGGTGTGGTTCGGTTTGATCGTGCTAAAGATCCGGATGATATGCGCTTGTGGGTAGATCCGAAACAGTCCATCGAGACCGCCACATTCCGCGATAAATTGAATGATACAGATTACTGTATGGAAGGAGTAAATTCTGTTTTAGACTCAGAAATTTTCAAAGCAAATAAAGAATAATATGAAGAAGAGTTTTCAAGCACTCACGGGCCTACTGACCGCCATTATTTGCATCGTTGTTTTGCGCGTAGAAGCGCAAAGCCCCAAAGGAAAATTTAGAAATGTGGCGCTGACGAATGCCACCATCGAAACGATCACAAAAGGTACGATCGCCAACGGAACGGTTTTAATTATCGATGGAAAGATTGCAGCCGTAGGAACAAATATGTCCATCCCAGCCGGAGTAGAAACGATAGATTGCAAAGGGCAAAGTATTTATCCCGGTATGATTGATACGGGAACAAACTTGGGCCTAAGTGAAGTAAGCTCCGTTGCTCGTACGACTGACTTCAATGAAATTGGTGATGTTATTCCACAGATGAAAGCGTTGACGGCAGTGAACCCAAACGCAAGTGCCATTCCAATAACGAGAGTGAGCGGTGTTACTACTGCGCTCACCATTCCTACCAGTGGCTTGTTGCCGGGCACTGCCGCGTTGATCAACTTGCATGGCTACACACCCGATCAAATGTATGCTGGCTTTGAAGGAATCGTACTTACATTTCCAAATACAGGAAGACGTGGATTTTTTGATCGGAGAACGGATGATGAAATCAAAAAAGCATCAGAGAAGGCATTGGCCGGTTTAAATGACGCATGGGAGAAAGCCACGCAGTATCATAAACTAGACTCTGCTACCAAGGGAAAGGCCGGCTACTATCCGGAGTTGCAAGCAATGATTCCTGTAATTAGAGGTGAGCAGACCTTGTTAGTAGAAGTGAATGCTTCAAAAGATATTCAGGCAGCTATCAAGTGGCTGAAGGAAAAGAAAGTTAAAAAATCAATCTTAACAGGCGTGGCCGAAGGATGGCGAGTAGCGGACGAAATCGCTAAGTCGGGTATTCCGGTAATGGCTGGCGGTGTATTGGAGTTGCCTACGCGCGATTACGATCGATATGATAAGGCGTATGCCAATCCAGGTTTATTGAAGAAAGCAGGAGTGAAGGTGGCGATCAAATCAGAAAGTGGAAACAACAACTACCGCAATCTTCCCTATCACGCAGGGTTTGCGGTGGCGTATGGTATGAGTAAAGAAGATGCGCTCAAGGCCATCACGATTGTTCCGGCTGAATTAATGGGCGTATCGGATAGACTGGGTTCGATAGAGGTGGGCAAGAGTGCAACGCTGTTCATTTGCGATGGCGATCCATTTGAAACGAAGACCCAAGTCTCGCATGTATTCATTGAAGGATGGCAAATCCCCATGGAGAGCCGGCAGACTTTATTGTATGACGAGTTTTTGAAACGAGAGCCGGGGGTGAAGAAGAATTAGCACGCTGCTAAGTTTAATTTGGCGTGCCCCCTGCCGAGGCGTCAGTGGTCGGGCTTTCCGCTACAAGTCCTCGTGGCCCGAGACGTGCCACTGTGGGCTTTCCGCTTCAATCCCTCACGCATCAGTTTGGTAACTTGCCTATGGTCTGTTTGCCTTTGCCTATGGTCGGTGTTGTCACCGACCATCTGAAAGGTCCTGTCAAACTCATCGTTAAAACCATCAACATTTTCTACCTAACTTAGTGCTGTGACCAACGGCATAGAATTTTGCCTTTGGTCCGTGTTGTTCCCAACTGGCGCAAGCGTCACGATTGTGTCCCTGGAAGAGAGCAGATGGAAGTAACAAACAGAAGTGACCTATGAATGAGATAGTGACCGAAATGATGACAAGGACGAGAAGCACAAGCGAGACGTTTGCGCTAGAGTTGGAAGTGGTCGGTGACAACACCGACCAAAGGCAGAAGCCCAAGTGTTATTTTTGACTTGACGGTAAATTTAAAAAATGCAAAGGCTCGTTCGCCTTAATTCTTAGGAGATTGAAAAGGCACTCTAATTTTTTTTCAGGCTATCAATTTCAGCAATGGCAGGCATACGAAATATCGTCTGATCGGGGCTTTCTGACTTGAATTCCATATTCTTAAAATGTGTTTCGTAGCGCTTCTCTCCAGTAGCCCCGTTACCATACTTATACCCAACTAAACGGGTTGGTAGTAGAATTCCATTTACATCTATAAAATCTTCGTAGCTAAGAAGGTTATAGTTCTCATGAGGTTCGCCAGAGTAATAAGTTACTGTATAAAGAATCTTTTCAAATCGATGTGTGGTAGGGTCAATCAGCAGTTTATAATAATCCTTGGAAGCATCTCCCACGCCTTCATCAAAATTTATTTGTATAGTCTCAAAACGTTTGCCATCTATTGTAAGCGTATCGATGGTATAATGAGCACCTGGGTCAGCAACGATGAACGGAATAGTTAGGAAGTAAGAAAATAGATTGTGGTAAAACCGAGCAGACTTTCCTTTGAACGAAGCCCGAGTAGGTGCTACCCACACTTCCTTGCCATCGAACCCAATTTTAAAAGAATCGGCTACGGTGAGGTCTTTTCTAGTTATTAAATCTAAGATATAATGCTCTGTAGGTACAGAATCATTTTCGTGCAGAAGATCATATTCTAAAGTCTTATAGCTTCGCCACTTCTCTAATCCTCCCTGCGCTTTCAGAACCTCAACAAATTCTCTGGGTAAGTTGGAATCATAATCGAAGAGCACTTCTTTCTTTTGTTTGGTGCTACAAGCAACAAACAAAACGGAAATCATAAAAATAGCTAGTTTTTTCATTTGGGATTCGATCTAAATTTGCACGAAATTATAAAGACTTCAGCTATTCATTGTGTATTCATCCTGACAATCTCCCTAATTCGACCGCGTTTTGCAACGCGTTCGATTCCCCCATCTGGCGTAAGCGTCTCGCTTATGCCGTTTTCATTTGCCCATGGTCGGTGTTGTCACCGACCATCTGAAAGATCCTGTCAAGCTCATCCTTAAAACCATCTAGAATTTTCTAGCTAACTTCGTGCTGTGACCAACGGCATAGAATTTTTCACCGCTACATGTTGAACTGGCAGAAGTTGCTCCAACACGATGAGCGTAAGCAGATATTGATGGACAGCCTTAAGTTTATGGTGAACGAAAAACGTATTTGGCTCTACGGGTTTGTGATCATGCCAAATCATATCCACCTGATGTGGTGTCGCCAAGATGATTGGGTCAACAAAAGCACTGAGCAAATATCCCTGAAGTTCACTGCGCAGCAAATCAAGTTTAAGATCATCGACACAAATCCAAGCGAGTTACTGAATTATAAGAACACACAGAATGACAGGCTCTATCATTTTTGGGAGCGAAGGCCGTATATTGCAACCATGTACAATCGCAACGTGGCAGCACAAAAAATTGACTACATGCATTACAATCCCGTAAAGGCTGGTCTGTGCGAGACACCGGAAGAATATCACTATTCCTCTGCCAGGTTTTACGAGTTGAACCAAGATGATTGGGGTTTTATTACGCACTATCAGGAGCATTTGTAAGGCGACAGGAGTGGAAAGAGTGGAAGTGGTCGGTGACAACACCGACCAAAGGCTGAATATTTTAGCCGTGTCAGGTGTTATCACTTGACACAGGATAAGATAATTGAAGTCCCTTATGATCACCGAGTATCCGCAATTTTTCACGGCCACCATATTGGAATGGAAAAAACTGTTGGCCCCCGATAAATACAAGGGCATCATCATGGACAGCCTTCGGTTTCTGGTGGCCAACAAGCGCATCAAATTATACGGATTTGTAATCATGCCCAACCATCTCCATCTGATCTGGCAAATGATGGATAGCATTAAGCAATCTGATGTGCAGAGGGACTTTTTAAAATATACCGCGCAACAAATCAAGTTTGATCTGCAAATGAATCATCCTAGCGTTCTGAAACAATTTGAGGTGAATGTGAAAGATAGGGCCTACCAAATTTGGGAGCACCGACCTCTATCAGTGCCATTGTGGTCAAGTTATATTTTTGAGTAAAAGCTGGACTACATCCACAACAACCCGATTCAGGAAAAATGGAAGCTCTCAGAGTTGCCAGAAAAATACCATTACTCAAGTGCAAAGTATTATCTGCTGAACACAGACGACTGAGGTTTTATCACTCATTATGCGGATTAATATCCAAGTGGGTCAGGTGATAACACCTGACACGGCATCAAAAAATACCATTACTCAAGTGCAAAGTATTATCTGCTGAACACAGACGACTGGGGTTTTATCACTCATTATGCGGAGTCATTAGTGTCCAGTTAAAATAGATCAAAGTTTAGTTGAATATATTTTTGTTCTTTGACATCTTGATTAATAGGGGTTTGA
>JBBSCN010000128.1:0-9452 GCA_038250265.1 Cytophagales bacterium
GGACATGGCCATTTCTAGAGGAGCGGTAATGAATCGCTCAATTTCTAAGGCTGCCAAACTGGGGCTGTTGGTAATCACGTCTACTTGATTACCAGTAACATCTGGGACGGCATCGATGGGAAGTTTAGAAATGGAATAACCTCCCCCGGCCATCAGGGCCAATATTATAAGGCCGATAAAAAGTTTATTGCGTACGCTGAATACGATCAGTTTGTCTATCACAAAATTTAATTATTTATTATTTTTAAAAGTAGTTCACTGGCTTGCCAGCCATTTCTAATTATTCCTAAAGAAAATTAAAATACTGGTCTGGCTACCAGCCTCTCAAATGCGAAAACTACAATACAGCACCGAATAGGCATGATCGGCAAAAAGATGAGAGAACAAAAACGATCTTAATTGAGGTATTTGTTCCAAATTTGAGGTGTTGTTCGCTTTCGCAAAAAATTGAACCCACCGATGGGGATTTGTTGTTTTTTTAGAAGATGAACTCCTTAACCGAAGCTCATTTGACTTTAACGGAGCGCCATCTTCATCTTGCAACATTGTCTCCATACAATTGACTAACAAAAAAGAGTGGTTGTCGATGTGGGTCACTATAATAGCAAAGAAAATCGTTTGAGAAAAAATGAAACCATAGGCAATAGAGGTTAGCCCTTTTCGTACGGAAGTGATTGCTTTTTTCATAACGCGGCCAAAAGTAGGAAAAAATTGCCGAACTAAATTTACCGCTTAAAAGAATTTAATAGCCTTTGATCAATTTTCGAAACAATAAATTTCTCCCTTGTATTCCAATCTCCCTGAACAAGGTGGTAAGGTATAAGGCGTGTGTCGAGTTCTAACTTAAACGTTTGAAACATCTCCTTTCGAGCACTTCCCAAATCACGCATGCCATCCGCTACCCACGGCACATCCGTGTTAAACAAAAAATAAAGGTCAAATGTTACTTCGCGTTCCAAATCAAACAAAATCGGTGGAACTTGCTTTAAATAGTGCCGACAATAAATTTGAGTAGTGATCAAATCTGTATCACAAAACAAAAGTTGATTGGCTATTTTGGACTTTTCAAGCACACGAGCATTTTGAGCTTTACCTATTTCAATAATTTCTTCTACTGAAAAGTCATTTGAAGAAACTATTTCACGGGCTACTTCGGGAACAAACTCCGTTTGATAATAGGCTGCCATTTTTTGCGCCATTACTGATTTGCCCGTGCTCTCGGGGCCGTAGAAACAGATTAGCCCTACACCATTGGTCATACTACAGAATATGATTTATATTCATTTCTCCAATTCCAAAAACCAAAGGCCGCAATAAAGCAAAACAACACGTATTCGACCCCCACAAATTTTATGTCTTTGGAGAAATATAAATAGGAAGCGACCACGTCAACGGCTATCCACACGAGCCAGCATTCCATTTTTTTCTGCACCATGAGGTATGTAGCAATGATACTCATTACCGTCACAAACGAATCGGCATACGGGAAAGCGCTTGGCTTGCTGAAAAGAATTGGGAAAAATAGGCTGAGATTTTTGGCAAAAAAACCAAGTACCGTTGTACCTACTAAACCGATTAGAAAAAAGATCATCCAGGATTTTGCAGGAATCCTGCTAATTTTCAATCCATGTTCTTTATTCTCCTCCTCTTTTTTTGGATTTGTCCAACGCCACCAGCCCATCAGATTAGTAATAAAAAAGAAAATCTGTAGGAACATGTCTGGGTACAGTTGGACTTGATAAAACAAAAAAAAGAAAAGTACTACATTGATTATTCCCAGTGGCCAACTCCACACGTTCGCTTTCGCGGAAAGAAAAACAGCCAACGCGCCCGATAATGTCCCAAAAAATTCAAGATAACTCATGGGGTAGCCCAGAGCGGTGAAGAAGATAGATTGATGATTGAAGAAGTTCATTAATTTTACAAAGTTAATTTATTGAACGATGCGTTGCACATTCATTCTTATTTGTTTGCTTTCCATTTTCCACGCGCAAGGACAAAAGAAAAAGGTCTTGGCTAAAGTTGAAGCCGATCTAATAAAAGAACAAGCGCAATGGAATGATGGCAGTATCCAATTGTGGGGTGATAGCTCAAAAATCTCAGGATCACTTCTGTTTAACGATAAAACACAATTGCTTGCATTCAAACTAGAGGGTGGTGAGCCAGAAAATCTAAGGCCGAACGAAGCCAAGGGTTTCGAATTTTTCGATACAGAAAATCAGTTAATGCGAAGTTTTGTTTCTATGAATTATCCCAAAATAGAATCATTTACCAAAGAAGATAAGATAAAATTCTACTCCTCAATATCTGAAGAGAAAACAATACTTGAATTTTTTGAGGTTGTAAAAAAAACAGAAGCCTTCAACTTATTATGCAAAACAGATGCCCTTCATATGATCGAAAAAAATAAGAAACGTGAAATGATTTATGATGGGAGTCTTTATCAAAAGAAGTATGTATTAGGCCAAGAAGTAACATTATTTTTTTATGATTTGAAAGAAAAAATGTTTCCCGCCATTAGAGTTACTAAAATTGAAACAAAAAAAGCAACTAAAAATGCTAAAAATAAGTATTACTTTTTCTGGGGAGTCCATTACACTAAAAATCCAGACATTGACTTAGACGAAAAATTACTGTCGAAAATTATGCATAGTTATTTTCCAAAGGTGAAAGAATACATTGTTACGAGCAAGCTAGATATTTCTAATATTGAACATCTTCTCAAAATAATTGATCACTATAAACAATTAGAAAGTCAGTCAAACTAAAAATTCGCCAACCTGTTCCGCGTATTTGTAAAGAACCTCATTGCCTTCCCACTACTTTCCTACCAATCGACCGGTTCTGCACATCGTTCTCGAGCTAAGATAAAAAGAGTAATGTATTATTTATACTTTTAGTTCTTTATAAACGCAATGAAATTCTATCCTACCTATCTGCAATCGTTTGGTCTGCTGTTGATCTTCTTTCTTTGCAGCATTCTAAGTGTGTTAGTCGTAATTCCATTCTTTTCATTCGATAGTGGCATAGCGATGTCAATCATGTACGTACTGTCCACCAGTTTAACCATTAGAGCGGCATTAGTGATTCGAAAGGACTATTCGTTTCTGTTGAATCGTTTTTCGCCTGTTATCGTTTTGATCGCATCAGTTACGCTGCTGAGTATCCATCTCTTTCTTGATCCCTTAACCAACCTCATACCGCTTTCAGACACGCTTAAGAAAATGCTCTTGGAAACCATCCGGCAACCAGCCATTTTCTTTTTTATGATCGTAATAGCCGCACCCATTTTGGAGGAACTGTTATTTCGCGGAGTCATTTTAGATGGTCTACTAAAAAATTACCAACCCCTTCATGCCATTCTTTTTAGTGCCTTCCTGTTCGCGCTCGTCCACGGAAATTTAGCTCAGGGTATAGGCGCTTTTCTGGGCGGAATACTAATGGGTTGGATTTACTGGAAAACTCAATCGGTGATACCGGGTATTCTAATCCATTTTTTCAATAACCTTGCAGCATTTGTTGGGACAATGCTAACACCCGAACAAGAAATTTTCAAAAGCACCTTTGAAACCATCGGAAACCCGATCACCTATTGGCTTCTGATCGTAGGAGCTGGAATAATTGCCGGTGTAGGAATTTGGCTTCTCCATCAAAAGTATTTTAAGAATATTAATTCGGCATTTAACAAAGAGGGCTCAAACGAACCTACCTAAGATCAAATTATCTAACCCCGTAAATTGAAAGTCAGACTTTCAATTTACGGGGTTGAATTTTTACTATATTTGGCACATGATTACACGGACCGGTGAAACGGAATTAATTAGATTCTTAAAATACTTTCCTGCCGTTGGCATGATTGGGCCACGTCAATGCGGAAAGTCTACGCTTGCACTTTCTTTTCTAAAAACCAAAAAAGATAGTATCTATCTGGATTTAGAGAACCCCGATGACCGCGCTAAACTAGCCAACCCTACACTTTTTTTTAGTGAACAAAGGCGTTCGTTGATTTGCCTAGACGAAGTGCAATTTATGCCCAACCTGTTTCCCGTGCTACGCAGTATTATCGATCGCAATAAGCGAAATGGTCAATTCATTTTGCTTGGTTCAGCCTCGCCCGAGTTGCTGCGCCAATCCTCAGAGACATTAGCCGGGCGCATACATTACATGGAGTTGTCGCCTTTCCGTCTTTCTGAAGTAAAAGATACAAAAAATGCCTCGAGTAAGCTTTGGTTACGAGGCGGATTTCCAAAAAGCTTTTTAGCGCCCAAAGAAGATATTAGCTTCATGTGGCGGAAAAATTTCATACGCACATTTTTAGAAAGAGACCTTTCCAGTTTTGGAGTCGGAGCGTCCACAGAAGCGATGCGCAAGTTTTGGATGATGTGCGCTCATTTACATGGCCAAACCCTCAACTTGTCTAACTTCGGAAGTGCGTTGGGAGTTACCCACCCAACGGTGAAAAGCTATGTAGATATAATGACAGGTACTTTCATGGTGCAAAAGCTAGAGCCTTTCAAAGCCAACATTCAAAAGCGGTTGAGTAAAACGCCAAAGATTTACCTTTCTGATTCAGGGATTTTGCATGCGTTACTGAATATTCAAACCATGAATGAACTACTCGGGCATCCCGTAGCAGGATTTTCATGGGAAGGTTTCGTTCTTTCTCAACTTAGCCATTCACTAAAAAGCTGGGAGATTTTTTATGTAACCACTGCCGACCAAGCCGAAATTGATTTTATACTGAAGCGAGGGAAGCATGTGATAGCTATCGAAACAAAACTTTCCAAAGCACCTACTGTAAGCCGTGGCTTTTACAGTTTGATGAAAGATCTCAATATAAAAGAGGGGTACGTGGTAGCTCCTGTGGAAGCGTCTTTCCCTATTGGGAACAGGATATATGTGGTCAATCTGGAGACGATTGTAGATAAATTAGCGCGAAAAAGATGAATTTTATTAACCCCGTAAATTGAAAGTCAGACTTTCAATTTACGGGGTTCAATTTTTTCAAAGTCTGATACAGACGTTCTTCGCTTCGGTAAAAAATCGCATTGCTTCCCAACCACCTTCCCTACCCACGCCACTTTGTTTCATTCCTCCGAATGGAGTACGCAAATCACGGAGCAGCCAGCAATTGATCCAGACAATGCCGTTCCTCAATTGATGGGCTACTCGGTGCGCTCGTTTTAGGTTGCTCGTCCAAATAGTTGCACTCAATCCGTAGGTAGTTGAATTGGCAAAAGCAACTGCCTCTTCCTCGATATCAAAAGCCATGATGGTAACTACCGGGCCAAAAATTTCTTCCTGATTGGTTCGGCAGGTTTGATCCAGGCCGGTGATGACAGTGGGTGACACAAAATATCCGTTCAAACATCTTCCTTCAATTTTTAATTGCGCACCTCCACATTCTACTTTACCACCTTCCGTTTTGGCCAGCTCTATGTAGGAGAGTACTTTTTTCATATGCGCTTCCGACACTAGCGCGCCCATTCTGGTTTTCTCCTCCAGTGGATCGCCCACTATCAAATCTTTTGTGCGCTTTACAAATTCGATCACAAATTTTTGATACAAACTCCGCTCCACTAAAATCCGCGACCCACATAAACAAATTTCTCCTTGATTGGAAAACGAAGAATTGATAGAAGTGGACACGGCTTCGTCAAAATCGCAATCAGCAAAAATGATATTGGGGTTTTTTCCGCCTAGCTCCAACGAAAGTTTTTTAAACATGGGCGCAGCCGTAGCGGCAATTGTTTTGCCCGTCACCGTTCCTCCTGTAAAAGAAATAGCGGACACGTTCGGATGTTCTACAATGGCCTGGCCAACTTTGCTGCCGAGGCCATGAACGATATTCAATACGCCCGCGGGCAAACCCGCTTCAATACACAATTCCGAAAACAAAAAAGCCGTCATGGGTGTGAGCTCAGACGGCTTGGCTACTACCGTGCAACCTGCTGCGAGTGCAGGGGCAATCTTCCAGGTGAAGAGATACAGCGGTAAATTCCAAGGGGAAATGCAACCCGCCACCCCGATGGGAGTTCGCGTTGTATAATTAATTGCTTCGCCTTCCGTAAAATGTGATTCAGACGAAACATGCATAGATGCCGTTGCATAAAATCGCATGTTGGCAGATGCACGGGGGATATCCATCGACTTAGCTAACGAGATTGGCTTCCCTTGATCAATGCTCTCGGCCAAAGCAAGGTTATCCAAATCGCGATCAATCAGGTCGGCAATTTTTTGAAGTATCGCTGCCCGATTTGCCAACGGCATAGTTGACCATCCCGTAAAAGCGGCTTCCGCGGCTTTCACCGCGGCTTCCACATCTCTTACATCTGAATCTGGAAGGAGGGAATAAACTTTTCCTTCTGCGGGATTAAAATTATCTAAGTACTTTTCGCTGTTGGGAGCAACCAGTTGGCCGTTGATGTAGTTAAAAATCTTTTGCATTACTTTTTCGTAATCTTAAACTCTACTCTTCTATTCAACATTCTGTCTTCCTCGGAATCACCTTGAGAGATCGGACGTGAAGCACCATATCCAAAGCCATCAATTCGATTTTGTGAAATTCCGTTGGAGATGAGATATTGCTTCACAGTTGCAACCCGATCTTCGGAAAGTTTTTGCAATACGTCCCCCGTTCCCCGATTATCTGTATGGCCTGCCAATTCGATGGCAATACTTGAATTTTCTTTTAAAATTGTTACCAGTCTATCTAATTCAGGAAACGACTCAGTTCTAAGCACCGCCAATCCAGCCTCAAAAAAAACATTGTTCAATTTTACTGTCTCCCCCACTTCAATAGGTACCATCATCAAATTCTTTTGCACTTCTTTGTATTGATCCGAAGCTGGCAATTCCAAATTCTCATGCACAGAATAGTAATCGCTACGACCCGCACGCACTCCGTAATTGATACCAAATGGAAGGATGATTTGATACTCACCCGTCTTAGGATCTGACCTCGCTTCGCCTACATCCTTGCGTGTGCGCAAATTTTCAAAATGAATAGCGGCTGCCAAGGGCAGTTTAGTTTTTGTATCAAGTACTCTCCCCTTTACGAGTGTGACCGGCCTGGGTCTGCTCGTCTCATGAAGTTTGATTCTAAAAATATCTGCCCTCCCAAAACCTTTATCATAACTCACAAAGTAAGCATAGTCACCGGCCGCAGGAAGTGTGTAGTACGCATCAAAATATACAGAGTTAACCTGCGGTCCTAGGTTCATCGGCTTTGACCAATCCGTCCATCCCTCCCCTAGCCGCGTTGAAACAAAAATATCTAGATTGCCAAAACCGGGGCGTCCATCTGTTGCAAAGTATAATGTTTTGCCGTCCGCGGAAAGAAAGGGAGACGTATCTTCACCAACCGAATTAATTCCTGACCCCAAGTTGATCGGGTCAGACCATTTGTTTTTTTCTTTTACGCAAACATATAAGTCTCCTTCGTTTCTTTTGGTATCGTAGTAAATATTGGACTTCAGTTTCGCACTAAAAATCACGGCCTTTCCATCAGCCGAAAGGCAAGCAACAAAATGATCTAGCTCATTTTTAAAAGTAAGGTTAAGTTTTTCTGATAGTGACCATCCCATTTCCGTTCGGTGTTTTACCGCCAATTGATTTTCTTCTTCAAACATCAACGTATTGTTATCCGAACTTACCGCCAATAGGTTGTCTGCCCTTGGCGTGTTCACAGATTTGCCCATATTAATCGCCCTACCCCATTGATTATTTTCCCAACGACTGATCCACACATCTTCATCATCTTTTTCTCCCCCAATATTGCCCGCGGTATTTTGACGAGCCATATACAAAACTTTTCCGTCAGCAGAAATCATCGGCCCTAGTTCATCATCTTCGCTATTAATGGTAGACCCTAAATTCTCTTTCTTGATTTTTAGTAAATCGACAGGCAATTCGATAAACTGATCCTGAACAAAAACAAAGTTATCGATCGTCAATTTCATTTGAGTGAAAGCGGTGAACCCCAAAACGCTTCCAAAAAAAGGCATGGGTTTGCGTTCTTCTATTTTTGATCCGTTGATATAAAAAGTGAGGCTGCCATTCTTCATCTCCACTTTCAATTGGTTTACATTGCCAAATCCAAGGATAGCTTTGTGACGTTTCCAACTTTTAAGCAAAGCTGGATCACCGTGATAAATAGCATAGTCACCCTGCGAAGAGATCACAAATAAATTATAGTTGTCGGTGCCGGATGCCCACACAAATCCATAGCCATTATCATCCAATCCGTTTTTCTGATTGAAATCGGCCGAGATGGAAAAATCCTTTTGAGGATCAATAAAAAAATTTAAAAAAGACTCAGCCCCTTCTTCGGTTGAATTGATGACATACTCACCATCCGAGAAAGAGCATGTTTCGCTTTCCTCCCAACCATATTTATTTAAAGTAAAATCGTCTTGAATAACAGGCTTTTGGGCTAAGCTAAATGTCGACAAAGCGAGTAAACCAATGATAAACGGTAACTTCATATTATTTAATAAAATTAGTATTTATAAACTGCCTGTTCGTCCGCCATCCACGGGTAAGTTTATACCCGTGATATAGTTTGCAGCCGGGCTCGCTAAAAAAGCGACTGCTGCCGCAACTTCATATGCCTCCGATATTCTTCCTGCCGGCACTTCTTCAATCATTTTTTTCTTGGCCTCTTCAAAAGTCGTTCCTGCCTTGTTCGCATTGTTCTGAATGATGGCCTCCAATCTTCCCGTCATGGTGGTGCCTGGCAAAATATTATTCACCGTGATGCCAAAGGAAGCCAATTCTGTTGCCAATGTTTTAGACCAATTGGCTACCGCGCCACGAATGGTATTCGAAACGCCCAATCCACGAACGGGAATTTTCACTGATGTGGAAATAATATTTATGATCCGGCCATACTTCTCTTGTTTCATTCCCGGCACCAGCGCCTGCACCAATATTTGCCCATTGATCAAGTGACTGTTAAAGGCCTTGATAAATTCTTCGGGCGCGGCATCAATGGCAAGCCCCGCTGGCGGACCACCGGTATTATTGATCAGGATGTGAATGTTGTTCTTTGCTGCGTATCCCTGAATGATATTTTTCAGTTTCTCCGGAACATCAAAATCGGCTACCAAGTATTCATGCCGTTGCATTTGCTCAACCGCCAGCTCAGCTATTACGCCCTTCAGTTTATCTTCGTTTCTAGCAACTAATGTAATCGATGCACCCAATTGCGCCAATTCCAGAGCCGATGCCTTACCAATGCCCTGTGTGCTACCGCAAACCAGCGCCCTTTTCCCTTTTAAATCAAGATTCATATTTGTAATTAAGCAGTCTTCTAAATTTGTTGTTAATTTAGCACAATAACGAATCAGGTAATCAACGAATTGAAAAAATATGGCCATCCGCAGACCTTTTAACCTCAACAAATGGATTGCAGAAAACCGCAATTTGCTAAAGCCCCCGGTAGGCAATAA
>JBBSCN010000129.1:0-9397 GCA_038250265.1 Cytophagales bacterium
CCAAGGAAGAGAAGAAGGGCAAGTTTATTCACTTGTCACAAGAACTTCAGAAATACTAAATGAGCCAGAGACCATAATCGTCAGAAATGATCGCAGTCATTCAACGTGTGTCCGAAGCCTCAGTCGCCATTGGTGGCCAACTTAAATCAAAAATCGGTAAAGGAATTCTGGTGCTGATCGGTATTGAAGATGCCGACAATAAGGAAGATATTGAGTGGTTGAGTGCTAAGATCGTTAGTCTCCGTATTTTCAATGACGCAGACGGCATCATGAATGTAAGTGTCAAAGACGATGGTGGAGCTGTTTTGTTGGTTAGCCAATTTACGCTGCATGCCAGTACTAAAAAAGGAAATAGACCGAGTTACCTCAAAGCGGCCAAGCCACCGATTGCGATTCCACTTTATGAAAAAATGATTACAGCATTAGAATTGCAATTGGGCAGGGCCATTCAAACAGGGGAGTTTGGGGCAGATATGAAAATTGGTTTAGTAAATGATGGACCTGTTACAATTATTATCGATACAAAGAATAAATTGTAGTCTTGCGTCTCATGTCTCACATCTAACAGCTGTTTTATGATCGCCTCCTCCACCTCCGGTGCCAACCGACAAAAAGAAATTTACACCAACGGCTTTGCGGGCAAACTTCCCATCGCGCCAATTGATCCCCAAAAACTAGAGGAACAAGCAGCGGCTAAAATGACCACTCAGGCGAAAGCGTATATTTTGGGTGGTGCTGGACAGGAGTCAACGATCCGATCCAATCGTGTAGCCTTTGAAAAATATAAAATTGTTCCGCGCATGTTACGCAACGTGAGTGAGCGTGATACAAGTATTGAATTATTCGGACAAAAACACCCAACACCTTTTTTGCTTTCGCCTATTGGCGTATTGGAAATGGTACACTCAGAAGCAGATCTGGCGGTTGGTAAAGCCGCGGCCTCATTAAACATTCCCTATATTTTTTCAAACCAATCTTCTAAGCCAATGGAAGATGTAGCTGCAGCGATGGGCGATAGGCCACGATGGTTTCAATTGTATTGGAGCAAGTCACAAGAATTAGTGGCAAGCTTAGTGCAACGTGCTGAGAAATGTGGCTGCTCGGCCATAGCCGTTACGTTGGATACCACCATGCTCGGGTGGCGCACGCGTGATTTGGATTTGGCCTATCTTCCTTTTATGGAGGGCAAAGGCATTGCACAATACACGTCTGATCCTATTTTTCAAAAGTTGATGGACGAGCCAGAGTCCGCTGCCAAGCGAGAGATTAATTTTCAACTGTTGCGTGGGTTGATAACGATGGTTAATAATTATCCGGGCAACGGATTTTTTTCGAAACTAAAGTCAGGCCGGCCGGTCAAAGCAGTTCAAAAATTTGTAAACATTTATTCCAATCCTGCACTTACGTGGAACGACTTAAAATTTCTTCGTCAACACACTAAGCTTCCGATTTTATTGAAAGGAATTCTTCACCCCGATGATGCACGCATGGCCATTGATTATGGAGTAGATGGTATCATCATTTCCAATCATGGCGGCCGGCAAGTAGATGGTTCGATCAGCACGTTTGAAGCATTACCAGCTATTGCCGAGGCCGTTGCCAAACGCATTCCTATTTTACTGGATAGTGGCGTGCGTGGAGGTGCGGATGTTTTCAAAGCACTTGCTTTAGGTGCGTCTGCTGTGTGTATTGGTCGCCCGTACGTGTATGGACTCACACTCGCAGGCGAAGAAGGTGTACGTGAAGTGCTGCGAAACTTTATGGCTGATTTTGAACTGACGATGGGTTTAACAGGGTGCAAGAATATTTCAGAAATAGCAAGGGAGGCGTTGGTCTAATCCTTTTTAGGAAAAAGACTTTTATCAATTCCCGGAATGACTTGAATTGCATTCTCATAATACACTTTTCTCAAAACCGAATCGGGTAATTCTAGTCCATACATTTTCCAATGCGCATGGCGTTTGCGATAATAATTGAAATATTCATCACCTGTTTCTAGCACGCGGAAGTAGGTATAGTATTCTTCTTTTTTGTAAGTATCCTTTCCAAACATGATCCGATCTTGGTATTTGATCATAAAAGCTCGAGCCGCCTTTGGTTGCCTGCCTAGTTCTGCCAACACCGCGCCCAGTTCCGTGTAAACGTTGGGCATCTCATCGAATAATTTTCCCAATCGCTCCAAATCATTTCCGAACCAACCGAGGTGTGCATCGATGAATTTTGTGTTCGGATGTTTTCTAAACATGCGATGTTGCTCACCCATGATCTGCTAAAAAGATGATACTTTTTTAGGATCGCGGTAGCGGTCGGGTTCTTGCTTTAATTCAAGCCAACGCTCATTGTATTTATCTTTTGGATTCCAAAATGAATTCGGCTCACCGGAATGAATCAAAACCGGAATACCCAACTCGCCACACTTTGCCCAGATAGGATCGAGGCGTGGATCATCGACAGCAATCCGATTTCCTTCATTGTCTTTGTCCGTAAGGCCTAAACCTTTATAGACTTTAAGTCCTTTTACACCTTGCTTCACCGCCTCTTCCATCATGGTCAGCGTTTCGTTTGGCCATCCTTTGTCGTCCAATTCTTCAAAATTTATATTCAGAAAAATCACGAACCGATTCGGAAAATTTTTATTGACATTGTTTAATGACCACTCCAACACCTTTCCGCGAAAGCCGCTGAGGTTTACCATCACGCTCATGTTGAGCGAATCCATTTCAACTATCAACTTATCGAGATTTTGGATCGGCATAATCCATTGATGGTTGTGTACATCAATGAACGGATATTTGGCGTGCGTGATTGGATGCTCAGAAACTTTTAGAGTCGAGATGGGTTCGTAGTCCTCAACGTCCATCACATTCATTCGGTATTGAATCTTTCCGATGAGCCACAAAGTCATTCCCAGAAAAACCAATATTAACAGTGGCAATCCAATCCACTTCCTTTTTGAAAAAGCCATGTTAATTGTCTAGCGGGTGATAGGCACTCGTATAATAAATTTATCCCAAACGAAATTCATGTTCACACCTGCCGAATCAGCGGCAAAGTTGATGGTAAATTGTTCTGTTTCATCAGATGCGATTGTTACGGGCACATCGACTTTAAGTACATCCTTTGTGTAATCGGGTTCTCGCACACCGAAAAAAACTCCCGTTTGACTATTCAATGAAACCTGAAAAGAAGTTTCGCCTGGTATTGCATACATCCTATAGGTTCCCGCATTGATGGGCTTGCCGGCAAAGTTTACGTTTTCGCTAAATGTGATTTCGGTGGCTGCATTCGCGCCAAGCCTCCAGTATTTGCCATACGGCTGGAGCGCTTTGTCTTTTGCTTCACCAAAAATGAGCCGGCCTTTTTTGTAGGGCCTGCCGTAACTAACTTTTATGTCCAAACCACGATCGCTAAATTCGGTAGTAGTGGGAGGGCTTTTAGGAAATAAATTACTGTAAATCAGAAAGCCGACAATTGAAAGAAGAACAACGCCAACACCGATGAGTATTTTCTTTAACATAATTTTAGGGGTTATGGTTTGAGAATTCGAATATACGTAAACGAGTTGAGGAAATACTTGAGGGCCATAAAATTGATTTTTACTGCGAAGGCGCAAAGCCGCTAAGTGCCGCAAAGATTTCCACAAAGAGTGTCTGTGTACCACTCAGCGCCCCCTGCATCTCAGCGGTTTTGCGGTTAAAATTCTACCTCAAATAAAAACTTAACGGCACTTCCTGCCTTGAACTATTAAATCCATATAAATAAACATTGCCTTTATATTTGTTAAAGAAGTCAATTACTTCTTGCGGGTCTTTTACCCGCTGACGATTGATGGAAACAATTGTATAATTTTCAGGCAATCCGAGTCGCTTGAAAACCCCTTCTCTAATTTTAGTAATCTTCACTCCGTAATCAACCGCTTCCAAATTCACGCCCAAACTCGCGTCATTGTAAATTTTTCGCTTTACATAATTTATGTCGCCATTTTTATTGAAAAGTGTAACAACAGTGTTTCCAATTTTTCCATCACGCAAATAAGAAACGGTAACCTTGTCTCCCGGATAGCGATAGCTCAACTCCTCTTCAAAGGCACTTTTACTGTTGATGTCTGCGTTATTGATTTTCGTAATGATGTCACTCTCTTGCATACCTGCCTTGGCGGCTGCACTTTCTCGCGTTATATTCCCTACTAAAACTCCTTTGAATTCTTTTACCGTTAAATCCAATCCAAGTTTCTTCGCATTCTCATAATCGTATTCCAAGATATCGCCACCAAAAATTGCTTTTTGAGGAAGACCGTACTTAATCAAATCTTCCACCACTTTTTTGGCAATATCCACAGGCACGGCAAATGCATAGCCCGTGTACGAACCGGTTCTCGATAGTATTGCCGTATTAATTCCAACCAAATCTCCATTTTTATTCACGAGTGCTCCACCACTATTCCCAGGGTTAATAGCTGCGTCTGTTTGTATGAATGACTCTATTGGAAATTTGTCTTCTACAATATTTATTCTTCTGCCCTTTGCGCTCACAATCCCAACAGTAACTGTTGAGGAAAGTGAAAATGGATTTCCTACCGCTACTACCCATTCACCTACGGCCAATGTTTTTGAATTACCGATCGTGATGGCGGGCAAATTCGTTTCCTTGATTTTTAAAACTGCTAAGTCTGTCGATGGATCTGTGCCAATCAATTCTGCATCATATGATTTTTTGTTGTAGAGTACTTGAATTTTTTCGGCAGCTTCTACCACGTGGTTGTTGGTCACGATGTATCCGTCTTGGGTAAAGATCACACCGGAACCAGAACTCACTTGCGTTTGCGATCCAGTGCCGCCAAACAACAAATCCCAATACGAATAACTTGCGCCACTCTGCGAAATACTATTGATATAAACTACACTAGGTATCGCCTTTGCAGCGGCCACAGTAAAATCTACACCATCAATGGCAGCGGCATCAGTACCTGGCTCCACAATAGTTGGTCGGTAGATTTCTTTGGGTTCAAAGTCCGCCACATTTATTTCTTGATTCGCTTTTTGGCGAGCCGTTTTTTCTGTTTGGTAGGCAAAGAATGCGTATGCACCTACAATACCTGCGATAAAACCCACTATAATCGTCTTCAAAGTATTCATACGAGCAAATTTAAACACACAACGCAAAACCCTTTCCGATAGTTGTTATAATATGAGCCCCATCGTACAAAAGTTGAACCAAATTTACGAAGTGAAATTTTGGCAGTTAGTTTATTCTTTGGCGCGCGGGGATTTCTTTCCCATCGCGGGTGTTCCCAATCAAGAATCTTTGCGTTTTTCTTCGTGTCTTAGCGCCTCTGCGGTGAAAAAATATAGAACATCTTTAGGTTCAATTTTTAATTGGAGGGCATCTCTAAAAACCTTTGTCTTCTTCACCTCAACCCTTTCCCTTCCAAAAGAGAAAAGTGGGCGGAGTTTTTAGAGATGCACTGGAGTTACGCAATGTCCATAACTTACTGTCAGGCTGAGCCAGTCGATGCCTACTTGCAAGCACGAATAGGCCGTTTTCGACAAGACCAAACTGACGACATTCAACATTTTTCGTAGCTAAAGTTTTTAATATCACTTTTCTATTCCTCAATGGCCAACTTCAAATTGCCTGCTTTTATAAAGCTCCCTTTAATACCTACCTTTGCCGCTTATGGGCATTCGTTCAACATTAGCAAAACCCTTCGCAGCTTATATCGGCAAGCAAACCAAAGAATGGTCATTAAAACCGATCGAGTACCAACAAAAGGTTTTTAACTATTTGATCGAAGGCGGTAAACAAACACAGTTTGGTAAAGACCACGGCTTCGCAGATATCAAATCACATTCAGATTTTAAAAAGCAAGTTCCCATCCGCGACTATGAGCAATTAAAGCCTTACGTAGAAAAAGTACTCCATGGCGAGCCCGATATTTTGTGGAAAGGCAAGCCCGCTTATTTCGCCAAAACATCGGGCACAACATCGGGTACAAAATATATTCCCATCACCAAAGAGTCTGTTCCTAATCACATCAACAGCGCGCGCAACGCATTGCTCAGTTATGTGCATGAAACAGGCAACGCTTCTTTTTTAGACGGTGGTTTGATTTTTCTTTCAGGAAGCCCTGAACTGGATGAAAAAGCGGGAATCAAAACGGGCCGGCTTTCAGGAATTGTCAATCACCATGTGCCACAGTATTTACGATCGAATCAAAAGCCGACTTACACTACCAACTGCATTGAAGAGTGGGAAGAAAAACTGGATAAAATTATTGAGGAGACCATTCAAGTCGACATGACGTTGATCTCCGGCATTCCCCCTTGGGTGCAAATGTATTTCGATCGGATCCAAGCGAAAACGAGCAAGAAGATAAAAGACGTATTCCCCAATTTTTCCATGTTCGTTTACGGGGGCGTGAACTTTGAACCCTATCGCGCCAAGCTATTTGAAACGATTGGAAAAAAAATTGATTCCATTGAGACCTATCCGGCTTCCGAAGGGTTCATTGCTTACCAAGATGGGCAACGAACAGAAGGTTTGTTGTTGCTGCTGAACAGCGGAATCTTTTTCGAGTTTGTGCCAACGGAAGAATATTTCAACGATAATCCAACCCGCTTGTCCATTGAAGAAACGCAACTCGGAAAAAACTACGCGGTGATCATCAATAGCAATGCAGGCTTGTGGGGATATTCGCTTGGCGATACCATCAAGTTTGTTTCTAAAAATCCCTATCGCATTGTGGTGAGCGGGCGAATCAAGCATTTTATCTCTGCCTTTGGCGAGCATGTGATTGGTGAGGAAGTAGAAAAA
Organism: Cytophagales bacterium; assembly: GCA_038250265.1. GTDB lineage: Bacteria > Bacteroidota > Bacteroidia > Cytophagales > Cyclobacteriaceae > ELB16-189. The sequence goes on from JBBSCN010000129.1 coordinate 6,814, forward strand.
GCCATGAAGTTTACCATGGGAAAGTTCAAAGAAGTTGAACTAGTAGAATTTACAGTCGCCCCAAACGTTTCTCCTGAAGACGGCATGCCGCACCACGAGTGGCTGATTGAGTTTGCAAACTCTCCTGCTGATCTAGAATCTTTTCGATTAGAGTTGGACGAGCAATTGCGGAAGTTGAATGTTTACTATGATGACTTAATCATTGGTAACATCCTAACTAAGCTAAAAATCACTTCGCTCAAAAAAAATGCATTTATTGACTACATGAAATCGCAGGGAAAATTAGGTGGACAAAACAAAGTGCCAAGGCTGAGCAACGATAGGAAGATTGCGGACGAACTGGTATCGAAATAATGTTTTGAATTGTGATCTGTGATTTTTGAATTGTGGTGGTAGATTTTCGCCAATAGAAAATGAACAGCAAAGAATTAGAGGATAGACTAATATCTTTTTCTATTCAAGTGGTTAATCTTATCAAATCTTTACCAGAAGATAGGATAACGAACCATCTAAGCGGCCAATTACTTCGTTCTTCAACCTCACCAGCCTTAAATTATGGCGAAGCTCTGGGTTCAGTCGCCTAGAGATTTCGTTCACAAGTTGGGTATTGTTTTAAAAGAGTTTAGAGAATCGTTAAATTGTTTGAAAATATTGGCGGGATCAAATTATGGGCATCTCTAAAAACCTTTGTTTTCTTCACCTCAACCCTTTCCCTTCTCCAAAAGAGAAGGGTGAGCGGAGTTTTTAGAGACGCCCTTATATCAAATCAAATAATCCTGCCATTATGAGTGTAATGAATTGATCTCTATTTTTGTAAAATCTGTTGAGACTAATAAAAGAAAATTAGACCAATCAGAAAAGAAGCCAAATTTTGATGCTAAATTTTCTAATCATCATGAAATTTATGATCAGCTGCCCACGCGTTCACAGTTCTTAGGTCCAAACACGATGATGAAAAGTTATGTCATCAGTCAGTTTACAGATTTCTATCAAGTTTACTTTGGAGATGCTCTAGCCGATGCTGATCTGGCGTCACGAATTGTGGATCAGTTTAAAACGATGAAAGTCCGCTCGCCCTTTTATTACTATCGGAAAGTCGAAGGTTCAATTTCCCGAAAAAATAGCTCCGTGAGATCTTTGAATCAATACAAGGAAATAGCTTTTTAAGCCAACAGCGCAGAACAAAGGGCTTCGATTGCCTAATTCAAAATTGACAAGATGAGGCGAATGCTTTTATGCATTTGGTTGCAAAATCTTGCGAAATAGATCGGTCTTTTTTCTATCGAAACGCGGCCTTTACTCATCTTTATTGGAAAATGATCAGTGCTGTTTGGAAAAGCGCTTGGCAAGCTTTTGACATCAACTCGCTTCACCCGAAAAACTACTTTTTGTTTGCCTTCGGCATAGCCAACGGGAGGTATCACCTATTATTGGATTTTGTACCACGAAAGCATTATTCAGCATCGATATTCAGCGCATTAAAAAAGAAGAAGAATTGGTTAAATTTGTAACAAATAGGATTACTATGAAAACAAATTGGAGGAAGCACATAAGTTCTGACCCTAAAGTAATGTTGGGGAAGCCGGTGATCAAAGGCACGCGGATTTGTGTTGAATTAATTTTGGAAAAATTAGCAGAGGGCGAAGAATTAAAACAAATTTTAGAATCCCATCCAACAATTTCACGTAAAGACGTTTTTGCCTGCATGTCTTTTGCGGTTGATTCAGTAAAGAATGAAACTAACTATTCTTTGGCTTAATGAAGATCTTAGCTGACGAAAGTGTAGACATTCCAGTATTTGAATTTTTGAAGAAAGGCGGATTTGATATTGAACACGTTTCCTTTTTCAGTAGTGGTTCACCAGATGCGGATGTTTTGGATTATGCCTACAAGAAAGCGTTCTCGTGGAATTGTTTTGTATCGACTAAGCGGACTAAATAATCAAGATAAGGCTGAAATTATCTTGAGTGTATTTGAAAATAAAAAATTGGACCTGGCGAGTAACTTTACGGTAGTAATCAAAAGTCAAATAAGAGTAAAAAAATTATTGATTTGGAAATCAGAATAGTACGGAAGGATTTGATTAAATTTATCATTTTAGTTTCGCATATGAATGCCCATGAATTGGTAGGTAGAAAAGTAACGAATGCTAAGGTTCAAAAACTTTCAAAGCACGATGAAGCTGGGTATGTAGTGTTGAATTTTTCCGATGGAAGTGAGTGCTTCGTGGAAGCTTCCTTTGGAACGTATACTGGAAATTCTTTAAGTGAGTATCCAACTCTAATTACTCTTTCGGATAAATTTATTAGCACAGATGGAGAAACATTAGTTGATGCATAGGTGCTCCGTGGCAAGTAGTAAAGTCTAAAATTCTTGATATTGAACCCCAAAAAACGCATCGCCATCCTTGGCTCCACTGGCTCCATCGGCACGCAAGCCTTGCAGGTGATTGCCTCACATCCTGAAAAGTTTGAAGTAGAAGTACTCACCGCACAGAATAATGCTGACCTCTTAATAGAGCAGGCAAAAAAATTCAAGCCCAACGCGGTAGTCATCGTAAATGAAGATCATTATCCATTGGTGA
>JBBSCN010000130.1:0-9374 GCA_038250265.1 Cytophagales bacterium
CTTTGTAGGTTTATATCGAGATTGGTCTGCGAACCAACCACCATTTCTTGCGCGGTGTAACCCACAAAAGAAAAAACAAGGGTGGCAGTATTTCCCACAGAAATAGTGAAATTACCATCCGCGTCAGAAACAGTACCATTAGTGGTACCTTTTTCGAGGATGTTAACACCTGGGATTCCTGAGCCATCATCTGACGACTTTACTTTACCTGACACTGATCTTTCTTGCGCAAAGCCCACCAAGGTGGCGCACATGAGAAGAACTGTGAGGTACCTGCGAACGAACAGATACAATTTGGTCATACTTAGTTTGATTTAGGGTTTAAAATTTTTCTTCGAAAACAATGTTACCAAATTGTGGCGGGATAATCATAAAATTTACTGAATATAAATTCACAAACGATTTCGCAACCGTTTGCACCAATTATTACGGAACGTTAAATAACACGGAACTTCCATTATTGACGGTCATAAGAATTGTTCCTTCTCTCAACAAAATCATGTTTCTGACATCTTTATTTGCCTCACAAATTTCTATTTCAATAGCCTTGTATTCCATTTTATCAACGCTAAGCAAGCAGGTACCTATGCCAGCATCGGAAGCACCTATTTGCGTTTTGTATGGATAAAAATTGCCCGATAGCAAAATATCTTTTCTTCCATCTTTATTAAAGTCTTTAATGATGAAGCCTCTTGCTGAGGAGAACTGTGCAAATACGGGTAGTAGATGAGTGTTAAATTTACCCTTGCCAATGTTTTCCAAAATAATAGATTCCAACATATTTACCTCCAGTCTACTTGCTTCTTGTACCATTTCCTTACCTATAACGTCCTCGATTGTTGCATTGGCGTAGGAGGCATAACTCTGATATTTCTTTTTAAGACTACTCATCTGTTGCAACAACTCATCGCGGGAAGCGATCGGATAGTGTTTTCCATCAATGGATTGGCAAATGATTGGATCTATGCGCCCGTCATTATTGAAGTCACCATAGTACATCACCAATGGATCCTCCAGAGATGCACGGAACGGCAAGTTGGTTCCCGCATTTCCAATCACGTAATCCAGATCGCCATCGTCATCCAAGTCCGAACCGACAACCCGATTCCATAGTCCCTTCGCGGCTTGCAGAGAACGATCTATTACTTCCACCAACTTACCTTTTCTATTTTCAAAAAGCCTAATTGACATCCATTCTCCTACGATTAACAAATCCGGCCATTGATCATTATTAAAGTCAGTCCAAATGGCATCTGTAACCATCCCCACTTCTCGCAAGGCGGGATTCACCTCCTTTGTGGCCAACTCTAGCTTGATCAAATTATTTGCTTTCGAACTTTCATTCCGTAGTATCGCACTCGGAGCCGACAAAGGAAAGTTTGAATTCCTGTTTCTTCCACCTACAAAAAGATCAATGTCCCCGTCTCTATCAAAATCTGCAGCGGCCACACAACTTCCATTGATATGGTCCGGTGGTGTAGCATTTGCCAATGCTTTCACAAATTTTCTATTTCCAAGATTAATATAGAGCCGATCGTCTAAATCGCTACTTCCATTTTCAAATTCATTTCCCCCGCTTACTACAAAGAGATCAAGATCGCCATCGCCTTCTACATCAAAGAAAGTTGCTCCTACATCTTCCTTTGCAAAATCAATTTCCCAAGGCTGGCTAAGTCCGCGTTTAAATTTCCCATCACCTTGGTCGATATAAAGCACCGATTTCTGCCCTGCAGCACCCCCGACAAAAAAGTCATCCCGCCCATCAGCATCCACATCTCCCACAGCAAGAGCGGGGCCGTATCTCGAGAGCTGATAAGGGAGTAATGGCTCCCGATCAAAATCCACAAATGAATTTTCATGATGAATAAAATCAATACCGCTTTCTTTCGTAACATCTTGTAAAAAAGTGTTAGGTCCTACCGATAAATCCGGCTTGTTGGCTGTAGCCGACAAATATGAAACCTCCACAAGATTGTTATTTAGCCCTGTCTCTATCTCACTTTGTTTCCCATCCGGCCACACTACTTTAATTTTAGTTGGGTTTACATTACCCAAACCAAAATGAGCGATTGGCTCAATGGACGATTGAAATCCGCGTGATAAATATATTTCTTGTAGTTGACTGCGCCCCTCCGATTCTAAAAAAACTTTCGCACCAATTCCGAATGGATTATGAGGCATATCTTTCAGTTTAACCTTTATGTGATTACCCAGCTTTTTTTCGCTGGCGTGGTTATTCCAAACAGTAGCCGTTTCATTCGTATTGTTAGTAATGATTTCAAGGTCTCCGTCATTGTCCAAATCTGCGTAAGCTGCTCCAAATGATAGGTTCGGTAAAAAAATTCCCCATTCCTTGGTCACGTTGGAGAAAGTGACATCACCGTTATTCTTAAAAATGTAGTCACTGGTCTTAGTCGAAGACATTTTACTGATCAACTTAAAAAGCGACAAAACTTCGCCCCTTCCGATCGCGGCCTTTTTTTCTTCCTCTACAGTATACTTCAAGAAGTCCATGCTTGTAAAATCGCGTAGATACCCATTGGTAACAAAAAGATCTTTGTTGCCGTCATTATCAAAATCGGCAAATAGTGGTGCCCAACTCCAGTCAGTTGCTGATACGCCTGCCAGTTGGCCGATCTCCGAAAAAATTGGAATTCCCGCTTGATCAACTCCCCTATTAAGTTGGAGGGTATTTCGCATTTGCTGATGGTGAAATCCACTGTCTATCATCAGCCTATATCGGTTGTAGTCATCGGGACCCTTTAGCAACTTTTGCCGAAAATTATCTTCTGGCCACATGTCCACTTCAATCAGATCGGGCCGCCCGTCATTATTATAGTCGGCAATATCGGTACCCATTCCATTTCTGGAAAGGTGACCAAATGATGCCTTCGTACAGTCGGTGAAGGTTCCATTTTTGTTGTTCAGATAGAGATAATCCTGTTCCTCGTAATCGTTGGAAACATAGATATCCGGCCAGCCGTCTTCATTTACATCGCTCACAGAAACACCCAAACTAAAATTGATTCCCCCGCCATGTATACCAGCCGCTTGGCTAACTTCTGTAAAGTATGGTTGAGATTCTTTACCAGCAGAAACTGATGAGGGTAGTGAATCATTCCGGTACAATCGGTTTCCAAAATTTGGATGTCTCGTGTTACGAAGCTTATTGGTGTTAATAAATGGAGAGTAAAAGTGATTCCCGTGATTAATAAGAAACATGTCTAAATCTCCGTCACGATCGTAATCGAAAAAAGATGCCTGAGTAGAGAATGTACCCGGTGCGTCTAATCCATAAAGACCTGCTTGCTCTGTGAAGGTTGGCTCACCCTCACTCTTGTTGTTAATATACAATTCATTTGAAAGTGATTGGCTCGAATCGGGCCCTGAATAACAAACGTAGATATCAAGCCAACCATCGCTATTTACATCCGCGAGCGTTACCCCTGTTTTCCACTTTTTACGACCTCCCACCATTGCCGTGACCGTGATATCTTTAAAGCGAAGCCCGCCTTGATTTAGGTAAAGACGATTACTAACCGTATTGCCAGTAAAAAAAAGATCACATAACCCATCGTTATTGAAATCACCTGCTGCAACGCCACCGCCATTGTAAGTGTACTCGTAAGTAAGAATATTTATCTCCGGTGTCTCTACAATAGAATTTTCAAAATCAATTCCAGAATTAATAGGCGCTAATCTGGTAAAGAGTGGGGTGTCCTTCTTTTCGCAGCGCTGCAATAAAAATAAAACAAAAAATCCTATCGTAAGCTTTTTGCCTATCGATAAAGCCCCATGCGATTTCAAAAAATGAAAACGAGCTAGCAAATTCTGTCTATTAATAATAAGAGCATCTTTTAAAACTCTATCACAGCTGAGTTCCTGCATCTAAAAAGTTTTTTTAGATACACACTCAGCGAGATGACACAAAACTAATAAAAGGCGTGTCAGCGGAAGTCTATTGAGCGAGCGCCCTACACGATTCGAGTTTAGAAAAGCATCAACCGAAGATTACTTACTTCTTGACCACACGCCTGCGAGTAATACTACCTTCTGTTTTAATTTCCGCGATGTATAAACCCGTGGCAAAAGAGGCAACGTCCCAACTTGTGCTGTCGATTTTTGTCAATGGCACCTTACTCCCTTGAGTAGAAATCAGACTAACAGAAAGGACTTGCTCAGGCGATTCAATTTTGAGAACGTTGTTTGCAGGGTTCGGGTACAGGTCGATGGTCAAATCCAAATTTTCTTCAATTGCCGTAATCACTTGCCCCCCTCCTACACTAACATCAGTATATAATTTGTACTGACCCGGCTGCAGCTCAATGGTAAAAGAAGTACTGCCGACCGTAATCGCTTGCCCGCCCGTATAATAGTCATACCAAATGCCAGTGTGAGAAAAAGTGACCTGTGGCGATTGAACGGTAACATCAAAATTGGCGACTGCCACTACATTCATTGAAGCAGTAGTGGTAGGGGCCGGATTAAAAGGCTTGTTTTTGATAGAAACTTGCTTCACAAAACCGCTACCAGAAGAAACGGTGGCATCGCCATTGGTAAAAACACTGTGTGTATTTCGTAATTTTATCAAATTAGCCGTGACATCGAATAAACTCTTGCGAGCAGGATCCAACCGATACTCCCACTTTACGGGCTTTGGAGAGGTGCGGCAGTTTGAGTTGATAGATAAATCTGGGCACGTATTGATGCTGAACTCATAGCCGAACTCTCCAAACTGCCAGAGCATTTTTGGCCCAGGGATAGAGTAAAAAATAAGGCTTGCTGCTTTAATTCTATCTAACGCGGTGGACAATGTTTTGATATTGTATCCTCCATTAGACCGGCCGGATTGCAGATTACCATACATCAGTCTTTCCTCATCGTGGCTTTCGATATAGCCAATGGCGTGTGGCACCGTCCAGCCCCTATTCTTAAAATACATGCCGCTGATATCTGTTCCTGAAGACTCCCCTTTTGTGCTCTGGCCAAACGCGCCATGGAAACCCGACCAAAGCATCATCCCTTTCCCCTCATTCGCTTTGTATTCCGCCAGCTCCTTTTCTTCTGCGTTATCCGCAAAGTGCTCGAGCATAACATAAGCAGCCGGTGTATGCGCCCAAATCTTATCAGACATGCGCTTCAAAATAGCAATACGCGAGGCATCATAGGCACCCCATGCTCCTACATTATTTGGGTTATTCGTTTGGGTAAAACCTTTCGATAAATCATACCTATAGCCGTCTACCTTATATTCGTTCAACCAATAATAGTTGACGGTATCGAGGTATTTTTTGGTGTAACTACTCTCGTGGTTCATGTCAAAAAAAACATTGAACGGATGTCTTGCATCGGTGTTGAACCATTTGTTGTTGGCCGTTGGTTTAAACGCAGTAAAATCAAAATCCATCATTACATAGGGATTAGGCAAATCATGGTGGTTCATCACCATATCTAAAATGACTGCGATGCCATTTTGATGACACTTGTCAATAAATTCTTTCAGTTTGTTTTTGGTACCGTAGTATTTATCTGGCGCAAACATGAACGTAGGATTATAACCCCAACTATCGTTGCCGTTGAATTCGGTGAACGGCATTAACTCAATCGCGTTTACTCCGAGTCTTTTAAAGTAGGACAGTGTGTCAATTAAATTTTGATAATTGCGCGCAGACGCCCCAAAAAAATCACGAACCAATAGTTCGTAAATCACTAACTTTTCCTTTGCTGGTTTTTGAAAATTTGCGACCTGCCAGACATACGGTGTCTGCCCCGTTTGAAGCACTGCCAGTCTATTGAAATACCATTTATCTGAAACGGCTTTGGCCGGAAACGATTTTAATGACGGATAGGCGACTGCCGGAATAAACGAATCATCTGGATCTAAAATCTTGTCGGCATAAGGATCGGCCAACCGTAGGTTTTCGTCCACCAAATATTGAAACGCATATTCGGTTCCTGAAGCAAGCCCACTTATATCTAACCAAAAGCGCTCGCCATCTTTTTTCATCAAGTACGTAGCGTTGATGTCCCAATTGGTGAAGTCACCAATTACATATACCGAGCTTTTTCCCGGTGCCCAGAGACAAAGGGTTGCTTTTGTTGCGTCTGCCGAATAGTTGATTCCATCTTTTAATCCAGCCGGGCGAGGTTGGTTAACAGTAGTTGATCGAATGGTGTAGCTGAACGAGATTGTTTTGGATTGCGCACCAGCTACTGCTTCACACGTGACTTGTGTAGTTCCGCTCGTCTCTGTAACTGTGTGCGTATAGTTTAGCGTAGTCACACCTATCGGTGCCGAAACCGTTACACCATTTACTTTGAGTGTAATGGTGGCACTTTCGGAGGTGTTGACGGTAATTGGAATTTGCTCACCTGTATTTTTGAAAAATGAACTTTCAGTCGGAGTGGCAAACAAAGCGTTGAAGCCCGTTGAAAAGTCAATAAATTTATCTACATCGGTTTGCCTATTGTCATTCCAGTTTCTGGTTTTCAATTTTAACCCAATGCGAGGGATATCTGCTACGACTTTATTGAAGAACGTAGTGGGTGTAAACGTAATCGAATACACATTAGCAGACACCCGTGTACACTTGGCCGCATCTTGTGCACCGGTGGCCGGGTTGACGTTTGTGGGGGCGTCCGCATCAGGAGAACCAGGCTTTTTTACCCAACTCCAGATGTATACCGGATTGGTTACAGGGTCGTAGGCCGTAAAATTGGCAAGTGATGTGCCCGTTACATCCACGGTAATAGTTACCGGTTGGTTAGCTACCGGAAACGCTGGTGACGTAGTAACCACTTGCGCTACGACAAAATAAGGAGCTGAAGCAAGCAATAAGAGCAAAATTTTTTTCATTGCATCTATTATTTAGAAAAAATGAGAGATCAGTAGCTACAGCGCCTGATCTCCCAAAAAAGTGAAAGACAATTAAAAATTAACCACGGTCTTTGTATTCAAGTTGACCCTAATTCTATAAGGTCCTGGAGTGCCTATATATTTAAAGTTTTTATCACCGTCATCGGCATTTTCAAATTTTGGATCCACAGTGGTAAAAAACGGATAATTGTACGATGTTGGGTTCCAATCTCCCTGAGCAAAGAAACGGAATGTTGCCACATTGAAAGTTGAGTTGGCTTCAAAAACACCTGGCTTTTTATAAGTCATTTTTACTTCCTTATCATTCCAAGGACCCCAGCCATTTAGCGCTGCTCCCATCATGTACAGAGTTGGTTCTGTTACCAATACGGCAGTTACTGCTTTTGTATTTAAATTCACTGTTACTTTATACCATCCTGTTGTACCTACAAATCTAAAATTCAGGTCTCCGTCAAGTGCGTTTTCAAATTTTGGATCTACAGTGGTAAAAAACGGATAATTATAAGAACTAGGACCCCAGTCTGCCTGAGCAAAAAAACGGAAGGCTCCTCCACTATTAATTTTTGCCGTCATCTCAAATACCTGAAAGGCCGTTCCAACAGCTTCTGCAGCGTTATCAGGCCAAGGGCCCCAACCATTTAAACCTAGACCCATTCCGAAGATAGAGGGAAAAACTGTTTCAAAAGGAGTTACTCCTACCGATACCGTATTAGAGAAAATAATTGAGCCTAAACCATTGGTTGCTCTAACTCTGAATTCAATTGGCCCTGAGGTGCCAGCGGGTACTCCATAAGTCAATGCTGAAATATTATTAAGTTCAAAATTAGTAAATGATCTACGTAAGCTGGACAGATCAATATTAATTGGAGAAGCAAAGCTGGTTCCACCTTTAGCATACTGCAATTGGTAGACCCTTGACCCCTCATACCCAACAAATCCTGGACTCCAATTGAGCGAAAGACCTATATTATCTTTATTTTGAGCTGTTGTAACAATAGAGGTGGACGAAGCCGCCAACGATAAATCACTGAATGGAGTAACAGTAACATTTAGAACTCCTGATTTTTTTGGTTCGTTGTTATTCTGTTGCGAAGCCACTACCATGAGCTCGAGTGCTACTGGTTGTCCAATCACGCCTCCAAATTTCAACGCCATTCCGTTCAGGTCTTTGCCCGTTAGATCGCCTGAAAGAGCGTTGGTAAATTCCTTCGTTGAGAAGGCAGCAAAATTGGCTCCCGCCTTTCCTACCATTACGGTAAACTTGCTATTTTTCAACCCCACCGCGAACTTAGGGTCATTCCAAGAAACTGTAAGTGCCGCCTTGGTGGAATCGGCTGCTGCCGCAGCCACAGCCGCAGCGGAAGTGGATGCACTAAATGCTGTTGTACTGGGCGCAAAACTGGGCGTTGGTTCTATCAATTTGACGCATGAAACGGCAAATGTCAGTAGGGCAATGCCAAAACCTACTCTTATTTTATTGTTCATAACCATATAAATTATAGTTTTTCAAGTGAAACCTTAGCCGTTTTAAAATTCACGGTGATTTTATAATTCCCGTCTGATGCCGGAGCCAGAAAGTCCTCACCTGAATCTGCTATAAAAACATCTCCCAACAGATTGTTTTGATCCTTGGTGCCCCTAAATGCGTACTTGTTATCCCAACTTCCTGCAACTGGGAGAAGTACGTAGTATCCTCCGCCAGTAAGTGCCATTGAACTTATCTCATACGTAAATGTATTTTTAAGCGTGAACCTTTGGGCAGGATCCAGATTAACTACTGTATTGATCCACAATCCAGGAGTTGCGCTGCCAATAATAAATAGATTTGCCGGAACCGGAAATACTACATCCAAATATGTCGTGATCTTAATATTGACTACGTTCGAATAGACAGGAACGCTATTATTGGCAAGCGTACCCTTGATCCGAAACTCAAAATTCTGAGGAACAAAGTCTGCCAACTCAAGGCCGGCTAGGGTATTATTTAGTTCTCTTACCGTAAACGACTTCGACACGGCATTAGTAAAACCCAGTGCCACTTGCTTGGCACTGCCGAAATTTTTTCCGGCCTCGTCAATCTGTAACACATAGCTTACACTTTGCGTGTTCACCCCATTGGAGAATTCAAATTTTGGGTTTGTCCATTGAAATTGCAGTGAACTAAAATTCTCTTGCGCTTTATTTAACACCAAATCAGCTGTGCTGGAAGCCGCCAATTCAGGAGGCGTGCTCTTCACGAAGGTTACTCTTGTCTCTTCCTTCTCACAAGAAAGCACAAGCAGTGCGCCTAAAAAAAAGACCAGGTACTTTATGTTTTTCATACTGTTATAAATTATTTGTTAAATTTTTAATAGCCATCATTCTGTCTCAAATTCGGATTCGTTCCCAAGTCACTGGCAGGCACCGGAAATACCTTCCTTTTTTCTTCAATCGCTGTACCGTCTTTGATGCCGCCTTTCCAGGGCCACAGGTAAGAACCACCCGTAAATTTGCCAAA
>JBBSCN010000131.1:0-9235 GCA_038250265.1 Cytophagales bacterium
ACATTGTCACAAAAAAAGTCGTATTGTCGGAAGTCTTAACTCTGATGCCACGCCACGCCCCTTTATTGTCAGCAGTTGTTGGTCGTCCATTTTCAATACGGGTGTGGTCATTAGACAAGAACTTGAAATCTGTCAAGTCAATAGATGGTTTGTTAGAACCTGATTTTAAAAAGTCAAATAGTCCCATAAAATTTATTTTTGTAATTAATGATTTAGTTCGAAGGGTGATGTCTGTTTAGAATGACCGCCAACTCCTTAATATACGAGGGTAATATCCTCCGATAAAAATAAAAAAAAACCCTTGGATTCAATAAAAATAACCCTAATATCTTTAAACACAATAGGTTGCATGCCCTTTTACTACAGTCGACAATACATAATGCGCTTGGCCCAAAGACTTGCGTAAATACAGCCATCGCACTAAAATAAATACAAAATGCGAAGTGCCTCAGCCCATGTTATCCAGTGGGCTTTTTACGTTTTTAAGACTTTTTGAGCTCACGTGTGTGTAGTGCGGATGGTGTTGATCTCGTTGTGGCCTAGAACTTCCTTAATAGACCTACTGTCCCTACCGCTTACTAACAAATGGGCAGAAAACTGTGCCGCAAGCCGCGAACGCCACCGTCCTTGTTGATCGTGAAATTGTGTTCTAGGTTAAGGGCTACCCAAAACAGTTTTGCCATGTCTTTCGCACAGAACACCTTGGGCAGGATAGACTTTTTTTGGCTGTGGTATTTCAAAGAAAAAAATGCTCCCGTTTCATCACGTGCTCAAAGTAGAATTTTACTGCATTGATGCAGGTAGTCATCGTATTCTCACCAAGGCACATTTCTAAAAACGCTGTTTACTATTTCTCTTGCGCAGAAGGGGCAACGGGCTGAGGTGGCAGATGAGATTTTTTTAAAGATGCTTGAATTGAAAGAGGCTTTGCAACTGAAAGGAAAAAAGAAAAAAGGCACAGTTAAAGAAGGATGGATATTTTAATCGGGATAACTTGCTCTATACCACAATACCCTTTGCCAACGACCCTGTTGCATACGAACAAATTTCCCCCTTCTCATTCATCACTTTAGCGATTCCAAAAATTCTTTTGCCAATCACTTCAGTCTCTTCAGCTCTCACCATTACCTTGGTAGCCAGTAGGGGCTTCACATAATTAATATTTAAATTGGAAGTAGCAGTCATGCCATCGGCATAGTGCCGCACACCCAACAGCCCAATTGCAAGATCAACAAGCAGGGCAATCACCGCCCCGTTTACAGCTTCAGTGCCAATACCGCCCTGATGGATTTCCATTACTTGGTCAATACATACGAGTGGTTTTTCAGGAACCGATAGATCAATGCGGATGTGCATCTGCCTTAATTGAGCCGAGGAGTTGAAGAACTTTTCAATTTCCTCATAATTGCCATCGATGGCCACTTGCCTAAGTTTGTGAAGGTTTGAAAGACTCATTTATCGTAATAAGCAATTAATAAACTGGAAAAAGATAGGAACAAACAAAGTGGCACGTAATATTTTTTATCATTTCTGCCAAATGGAGTTTCTCTAACTGTCTTAAACAAGCCAACCCATTTAAAATCGCCAATGGCTCTAATAAAAAAAATAATGCCTATGCCGATGGTAGCGAATCTGTTCAAAGTGAATTCCAGTAAAAATAATTTTGCGTTGATTAGATGAACGACAGCCAGTGCCGATAACCCCGCCCCAACTACCACAGTTGCGAAAATAGAAGGAGAAAAAATAGCTGACCCATTTGGGTGCGTTGGAATAGTTGCAGTTACTCCCCATCTTCCACCTGCTGCCCAATAAAAATGAAGTATGGCCAACATCAAAAAAATAAGCGCATTGATTAAGATCAAGACTGTCACAAGCCAGGCTAATTCCACTTCACCTTTTCTTGAAGGATTTGCTTGACTTGATTTTCCAACGCCATTGCTTTGGGGAACAGTATCTCATTTTCGATGCGCGCGTGTACTTGCAAGCTCTTTTCAAAACCGAGTAATTCTGAATAAATGACTTTCACATGCAAGGGCGCATCGGAAGTCAAATAATAATCTTTGGTGATTTTTCGAATGCCCGCCATTTCGTCATCGTGTACTTCGTGTTGAATAGCACAATTTTGCAATGCCAATTTTTCCATCAGGTTATATAATTTTGATGGATTGTAATTTCCTTTCAACGCACGCTGCAAAGTTTGAAGATATTTAAACAACGTATCTTCCTCTTCATAAATGTGATGAATGAAGTCTTCTAAAAAGAGGGGATACAAAGTCTTTAAATCACCCTCAATTTGATTGTAAGATGTGTGATCGGCTTTAAAGTTTTCTACTAGTTTGCCAATATATGGAAGCTTGTTTTTTACGAATAAAAAATGGGCATGCTTTAAGTACTCAATAATCAAATCAATGGGATATGAAAACAAGGGTACGTCTTCCTCGTGAAAGTTGGTCCGTGGTGTCTCTAGTTCACGCACCAATTGATCTACCTTCAATCCACGCAAGTGGCAAACTTGCTCCAATGTTTGGGAGCCGTATTCGTAAAAACGAATGCCAAAATAATAAAGCACCTGCGCGACTTCGTTATCTTGCTCCACCAAATCAAAAATCCTTCTATTTTTTAGCAATACCTTTTCCACCGAGGTAAATATAGAGATACCCCTCTAGGCAGCCAAAGATCGGGCGGACAAATGGTAAAATTCGTAGGGATACTTTCGCACTCCACTTATTTTAGCCTTTTTTACATTTAAACCTTGTCATAAAACAAGCGTTAAGTAGCTAATTAACAATAACAATTGAAATGGAGAACACAAATTCCAAGTATCAGATCAGTTTACCATTGGTTCTTTGCATTGGATTAGCTGCGGGTGTATTAATAGGGGCAGGTATTAACTCAAAATCGAGCTCCGATGAAGTGAATAAGGATATTCAAAAGCTACGCGAAGTGCTTACCCTGGTAAAAAAAGAATATGTGGACGACACCAAAACAGACGGGCTGGTGGAGGACGCAATCGTTCATTTACTCGGCAAGCTCGATCCGCATTCCGCCTATATTTCAGCGCGCGACCGCATCTCGGCCAACGAAGATTTGAAAGGGAATTTTGAAGGCATCGGAATTGAGTTTAACATTTTTCATGATACGCTGGTGGTGGTGACGGCCTTAAGCGGTGGTCCATCCGAGGCAGTTGGGTTGCGATCTGGTGACAAAATCATTAAGGTAAACGACAGCACCATTGCCGGAGTTAAACTAACCAACGTAGATGTTCAGCGGCACCTAAAAGGCCCCAAAGGCACAGAAGTGAAAATTGAAGTGTTGCGCAGAAATGAAAAGGAGCCGATCACCTTCACCATTGTGCGCGATAAAATTCCACAGTTTTCCGTGGACGCATCCTACATGGTTGACGCGGAAATCGGATATATTAAAGTCAATCGCTTTTCGCAAACTACACACGAAGAAGTAAAAAATGCCATGGCCAAGTTGCGCAAAGAAGGCATGAAAAAATTAGTGCTTGATCTGCAAGGCAACCCGGGTGGATATATGGATCAAGCAATCTCGGTGGCCGATGAATTTTTGCCGGCCGGAAAAAAAATCGTATTCACGAACGGCCAAGAAAAAAAGTATAATGAAAATGCGATCGCTACCAAAGAAGGCGACTTTGAACAGGGGGATTTAATTGTGCTCGTCAATGAAGGCAGTGCCTCCGCTTCTGAAATTGTAAGTGGTGCCTTGCAAGATAATGATCGTGCGCTGGTAGTGGGCAGAAGATCGTTTGGAAAAGGATTGGTACAAAGGCCTTTTGATTTGAACGATGGATCGGAAGTGCGTTTAACAATTTCGCGCTACTACACACCGAGCGGCCGCTCGATCCAAAAACCGTATGAAAACAATGACGACTATGACAAGGATATTGTGAAGCGCTATAAGCACGGTGAATTTTTTACTGCCGATAGCGTGAAGTTCAACGATTCTTTAAAATTCAAAACATTAAACGGACGCACGGTATATGGCGGTGGTGGCATCATGCCCGATTACTTTGTGCCGTTGGACACTACACTGACAAGCAAATATTTTAACGAGTTATCTTACGCTAACGTGCTACGCGAATATGCTTTTAACTATGGCGAGCAAAATAAGGAACTACTGCAGAAAAAAGGTTTTGGCCATTTCCAATATAATTTTGCCGTCAGCGACAATATGCTCAATCAACTAATAGAGTTGGGAAAGAAAAACAAAATTCAACCTGACTACAAAGACTTGGCGAAAAATAAAAAACTATTTCAGGTTTATTTGAAAGCCGAAATTGCACGAAGAGTGTGGGACAATAGCCGCTTCTACCCCATCTTCAACGAAACGAATGAAGTGTTGCAGCAAGCGATTAAATTATTTGATCGAATACCGGATTTGAATAGAGGGAAGATGTAAATTCCGCCTAGTTGAAAAACAATGGAGAAACTACACTTGGAAAGAGAAGTAAACTAATCTCTCTAGAACTCTTGAATTTGAATCAATGGCTCAACACTTCTTTCTTTAAAGCCCGTTCAACGAGCTGATTTAGGGAAATTTTAAGCGCAGCTGATTTAATGACAGCCATCCGATGGATAGTAGGCTTCACGCGTACATTGAAGCTGCCTTTGAACTCCTTGTCAATATCCTTTCCAGATTTCTTGCAGGTTTCAATATAATCTTCTACGGCTTCTTTAAACGCCTTTTTCAGTTTGGCAACGGAGTCAGCTTCAAAAGTAACGACATCTCGTATACCATTAATCTTTCCAAAAAATACTTCATCTTCTGCACTAAACTCGACAGTACCTCGGTAATTTTTATACTCTAAAAAATTTTTCATAATAAATTTTCTTGGTTTAAATGCTCAATCACAATATCCAATGCATACATTTTTACCATTGGGCTCGGGTGCGGCTCGTGCAAACTGATGGTAACGCCCGATTTTGAATGAATAAATTTCCGTCTTGATCCCCCACCTTTTACCTCTTTATATCCAACATGCAGCATTATCGTTTGTAACTCTTTCCAACTAAAATCTTTTGGCCTTGATCTTAGTCTTACTAATGCCTTCTGAAACTTACTCATTTTAACAAATGTAACTAATCTTTAGTTGCAATCTAAAGTAATACTAGAGGTCAAAAACTCAAGTGCCTGTCTAAAAGTACAAAAGTGGATAAATTATTTGATCGAATACCGGATTTGAATCGCAGAAAAATGTAATTTCGAAATCGCACCGTCATTAGCTGCTTTTCTAAATGAAACGAAGAGAATTCCTTACCCAAACTATAAGTGCTTCCGCACTTGTTTCTGCCGCGCCTCTTCATGAACTTTATGGGAGCGTAAGCCAACAAATTGAAACGGGAATGGAGAACAAAAAGAATTTTGACGCAATTGTAATAGGCGTAGGCAGCATGGGCGCGGCCACCTGTTACCAATTGGCGAAACAGGGTCACTCCGTTTTGGGCCTCGAACAATTTGACATTCCGCATGAACTTGGTTCACACGCAGGTCAAAGCCGCATTATTAGAAAATCCTATGCCGAACACCCTGACTATGTTCCTCTTTTGGAGAGAGCGTATCAAAATTGGGAAACATTGGAAAACGAAACGGGTGCTCAGGTATTTTTCAAAACAGGTTTATTGTATTTCGGAAGCGCCACCGATCCATTCATTACTGGCGTAAAAAAATCAGCCGAAAAATATAAGATTACTGTTAACTCACTTTCAGAATCCGAAGTCGCAAAAAAGTATCCTCAGTTTAAATTACCTGCTGAATATGAACATTTGGAAGAACCCAATGCCGGATTTCTAACTCCGGAAAGAAGCATTTTGCTTTTTGCAGAACAAACCCTCAAACTGGGGGCAGAGATACGTACAAAAGAAAAAGTAGTCGATTGGAAAAGGGAGGGCGGAACGATTACCGTAAAAACGAACAAAGCCACCTACACTACAAAGAAACTGGTGATCACGGCTGGACCCTGGGCGGGAAAAATAGTTTCAGCGCTATCTTCTAAATTGAGAGTGTCACGGCAAGTGGTAGCTTGGATGAAACCAAAAAATTGGGATTTATTCAAACCTGAAAAGTTTCCGTGTTGGATCATTGAAAACGAAGGACACTCTTTTTATGGCTTCCCGGTTTTGCCCGTTGGAAAATTTGGTGGCCCGGTCGGTTTGAAAGTGGCCATGCACTATCCCGGTGGTGAAACGACCGACCCTGATACTGTCAACCGAATTCCTAAAGAAGAAGATGAAAAAGAATTGGTTCAGGCACTGAACCGTTTCATACCCGATGGATACCAAGAGACCCTGGTGATGAAAACCTGCATGTACACCAATTCGCCTGACGAAAACTTTATACTTGATTACCTACCGGGTTACGATAAGGATGTAGTCATTGCCACCGGGTTCAGCGGCCATGGGTTTAAATTTGTGAGCGTAGTGGGTGAAATCATGGCAGACTTAGCTATGAAAGGAAGTACTATTCAGCCAATAGGTTTTTTAAGAGCAAATCGTTTTAATTAAAAATGCGCATCGTTACATTCATATTGGCATATCTACTTTTTGCAACGTGTAAGCCTGCGCTGCAACCCAGAAATGATGATGAAAAAATGATTTTGCAGGCAAGGTCAATCTCCAACCAAGCGATTGTAGACCACGATATCGTTGCCTTGGCGAAGATTTGGTGTGACGACTATCATGTGATCTCATCGAGAAACTTTGAAGTAGCTGGCCGCGAAAAAAACCGGCACCATTTTGCAATGGAATTCTCCACGAAAAAGGAGGTAGTGTATGTACGGACTCCGAGAAAAATAGAAGTGAATACTTTTTGGAATATGGCCGCTGAGCAAGGGGATTGGAACGGACAGTGGCAAGAGCCAGATGGGTTGGTCAAATTGTCGGGTACGTATTATGCCAAGTGGCATAAAGAAAATGGAGAGTGGAAAATACGCGCAGAAATTTTTACACCGCTAACTTGTTCGGGAAGTGAATTCTGCAAACAACAGAAAAAAATAAATTAAAGGCTTTCAACGAGAAGCATCGGCAATCTTCGTACTACCGTCTTCCTACATCCATCTCAAATCAGTACCTTCGCTTTCAATAACAACCCACAAATATGTACTATCACCGCCTCGGAAAAATACCCCCCAAACGCCATACCCAATTCCGCCAGCCGGATGGCAGTTTGTACAAAGAAGAATTGGTAAGTTCGGCAGGCTTTTCTGGGATTTATTCCAATCTCTATCACATCTATCCACCTACGCGGATCAAAGAAGTGAAAGAGCCCGTAAAATATGGCGCCAAGCGCGTGCAAGATTATGCGCTCAAGCAAACGCACCTCAACACTTCTAAAGTAACCATCACAGGAGATGATTATTTAGAAGCACGAAAAGTGCTGTTGATGAACAACGATTGCTCTATTTCCATCTGCTCTCCGCGCAAGCGCACCATGGATTACTTTTATAAAAATGCGGAAGGTGATGAAGTATTATTTGTCCACGAGGGAGAAGGATATTTGATTTCGCCTTTCGGGAAGTTAGAGATCAGGAAAGGGGACTATATCGTCATCCCGCGCACGGTGATTTATAAATTGGAATTCAAGGAGGGACCTCTCCGCTTGTTGATCATAGAATCTGCGGCTCCTGTTGAAACGGTAAAACGCTATCGAAATGAATTAGGTCAACTGGGTGAGCACTCGCCCTATTGTGAACGAGACATTCGCCCTCCGCACGAGCTTATTACAGATGACAAAAAGGGCGAATTCTTAGTCAAGATTAAAAAAGAAGGCTTCCTGCACAATTATGTTTATGAGCATAGTCCCCTAGATTTAGTTGGGTGGGATGGATTTCTGTGGCCGTATGCTTTTTCGATTCACGACTTTGAACCAATCACCGGAAGGCTGCACCAGCCACCGCCTGTGCACCAAACTTTTCAAGCGCGCAATTTTGTAATCTGTTCATTTGTTCCCCGTTTGTTTGATTATCATCCGTTGGCTATTCCTGCTCCGTACAATCATAGCAATATTGATAGTGACGAAGTGTTGTATTATGCGGAAGGAAATTTTATGAGTCGCAGAGGAATAGAGCGTGGCTCCTTCACATTACACCCAGGTGGCTTACCACACGGCCCCCATCCCGGAACGGTTGAAAAAAGTATTGGAGCCAAAGAAACACATGAATTAGCCGTCATGATTGATACCTTTCATCCATTGCACTTGACTGATCAATCACTAGAATTCTTAGATAAAAACTATCCAATGAGTTGGACAGATCACACGGATGGCTTTAATGAAATCAATACGCCTTAGCGTTAAGTCGATCTAAAAAATGATAACTTTACAAAAGACAAATTACGGAAAATATGAAGACGCTGAATATTTCTATTTCGGATATAGAGTTGAACAAATTTGGGATTAAAGACGATAAGCTCACTTTTTCTGAATTTCTAGATATCGTTAGCAAAGAATTAAGTCACCAGACTTTAGAGAAGTGTATTCAGTTATCTGAAAAATACGGACTCTCGAAAATGACTATGGACGAAATTACTAAAGAGGTTAATGCCGTGAGAAAGAATGCAAAAAATCGTAATTGATACAAATGTCTTTGTATCAGCTATCATCCAACGCGGGTATTCCAATCTTATTGTAGATACTCTTTTTATAGAAGGGAAAATTCAGTTGTGTATTTCTGATCAAGTTTTAGAAGAATATTATTCAGTTCTAAGTCGTAAAAAATTTATCAAGTATCTTGATTTTGTATCTAAATCAGAAAAATATATTAGCAGCAATAGAAGCTAAGTCCACGTGGTGCTATCCAAAAACTAAAATTGATGTAATCAGAGATAAGGACGATAACAAGTTTTTGGAACTTGCAAATGAGTCCAAAGCCAATTTCTTGATTACAGGAAACACAAATGACTTCACCATGAAAAAATTCAAAAAGACTTTCATTGTTACGCCAAAGGAATATTGGGAAAAACATAAAACATAACAGGAAATAAATTTAATGGCCTTTAAAATATAAAAAATGTTCTCCACCAAAGCCTACGCAGCCCTCGATTCTAAAACTGCATTAGTTCCCTTTCAGTTTGAGCGTAGAGACCTTCGGCCTGACGATGTACAAATTGAAATTTTATATTGTGGCGTGTGCCATAGCGATTTACATCAGGCGCGCAATGAATGGGGTGGGGCTCGGTACCCAATGGTGCCTGGTCACGAGATAGTGGGAAAAGTTTTG
>JBBSCN010000132.1:0-9179 GCA_038250265.1 Cytophagales bacterium
CACAAACAACCCTGGACATTTTGTATTGTTTCCGATCCGGCCATAAAGGCTAAGATCAGAGACGCAGCCGAAAAAGAAGAGCAAGAAAGCTATGCTGGCAGAATGAGTGACGAATGGCTAGCAGATTTAACTCCGTTACAAACAGATTGGCAAAAGCCCTTTCTCGAGATCGCCCCTTATCTAATAATTGTTTTCAAGAAAGCTTACGACTTACTACCCGATGGAACTAAGCGAAATAACTATTACGTTAATGAATCAGTAGGTATTGCCTGTGGATTTTTATTGGCGGCCATCCATCAGGCCGGATTGGTCGCACTTACACACACGCCCAGTCCAATGAATTTTTTATCTAAAATTTTAAATAGACCTGAAAACGAAAGGCCTTTTTTATTGATACCCGTGGGCTATCCGGCAAAGGAAACCTATGTGCCTAAGTTGACACGAAAATCTATAGATAAAGTTACGGAGTGGTACTAGGCTTTCTTTTTCCTAAAGAATCTGCCCTTCTTCTCGGGCGCATTCTCAGCCAATGTCAAACACTCTTCCAAAGTCAGTTCGACTGGTTCTTTACCCTTCGGGATTTTTACATTCTTCTTTCCCGCTTTGATATAAGGGCCAAAACGTCCGTTCAAAATTTGAATATCTGGATTGGTATCGAATAATTTAATGGTCTTGTTGGCATCCGATTCTCTCTTAGCCTGGATCAATTCAATAGCGCGATCAAACGTAATGCTATAGGGATCTTCTCCTTTTGGAATGGATACGAATTTCTTGTCGTGCAAAACATAAGGGCCAAACCTGCCAATATTTGCGGCAATTGGCTTTTCTTCAAAATCGCCCAAAGTGCGGGGCATCTTTAGCAGCTCTAGCGCATCTGCCAGCGTCACATTCTCAATAAATTGCCCCGGACGCAGACTAGCAAACTTCGGCTTCTCACCTCCATTATCATCGGGATTCTCTCCGATCTGAATATAGGCGCCAAACTTCCCGAGTTTCACGTACACATTTTTTCCAGTCTTTGGATCTACACCTAATTCTTTGTTCTTATTTTGAACAGATGATCGCTCTACCAATTCAGTCTTACTAACCGCTTTGTGAAACGGCTTATAGAACTTACCTATCATCTTTTGCCATTTCAAATTTCCATTGGCAATTTCGTCAAACTCTTGTTCTATTTCGGCAGTGAACGAGTAGTTGGTAATGTCTGGAAAATGTTCCACCAAAAAATCATTCACCACCATGGCAATGTTGGTCGGGAATAATTTGTTGCTCTCCGCACCCGTGATTTCTGTTTCGGTGCGGGTTACCACTTTTTTATTTTTCAGCTGGATCACATTGTACTTGCGCTCCACTCCTTCCCTCGCTTCTTTCACTACATAGCCTCTCTTCTGCACAGTGGAAATAGTCGGTGCATAGGTAGATGGTCGGCCAATGCCTAATTCGTCCAATCGCTTCACTAAGCTTGGTTCGGTATAGCGTGCCGGGTGACGAGTAAATGTTTGTGTCGCATTCAACTCACCCAAGTCCAAAACTTGTCCCACCTTCAACGGAGGCAATACTTTGCTGCCTTCGTCTTCACCCTCGTCATCGTCCTTCGACTCCATATAGACTTTCAAGAAGCCCTCAAACTTTACCACTTCACCAGAGGCTGTCAGCTTTCTGTCGCTTGTGGAAATATTAATTGAAGCCGTTGCTCTTTCCAATTCGGCATCGGCCATTTGCGAGGCGATGGCACGCTTCCAAATCAATTCATACAATCGCTTTCCATTACGGTCGGTATCAGGGCTCATCATCGAAAAATCCGTAGGACGAATGGCTTCGTGAGCCTCTTGCGCATTTTCTGATTTGCCTTTATAATGGCGGGTCTTCACAAATTCCTTTCCATAGGCAGAACTGATCTGCTTCACCGCGCCATCCACAGCTTCTGTCGATAAGTTGACGGAGTCTGTTCTCATATAAGAAATGTCGCCAGACTCGTATAATTTTTGTGCTACCAACATGGTTTGCAAAACCGAGAAACCCAGTTTGCGCCCTGCCTCTTGTTGCATGGTAGAAGTGGTAAACGGAGGTGCGGGAGATTTTTTGGCTGGCTTCTTTTGCAAATCAGCAATAGAAAAATTAGCGGGCTTGCACGATTCTAAAAACTCCAGTGCTTTTTTTTCTTCCGCAAATTTTTCTGAAAGCTCAGCTAATAACTGCTTGCCTTTTCCTAACTCAAAAATTGCGTTTACACGAAAAGCAGATTTAGTTTCAAACTTATCTACCTCCCGCTCGCGCTCAACAATTAACTTCACGGCCACCGACTGCACGCGCCCAGCCGATAATCCTGTTTTGATTTTTTTCCAGAGAATGGGTGAAAGCGCAAAACCCACCAACCGATCTAACACTCTACGGGCTTGTTGTGCATTAACCAAATTAATATCAATGCCACGCGGAGTTTTGATCGCATTTAATATGGCGTTCTTGGTAATCTCTGTAAAAACTATGCGCCTCGTTTTTTTGTCGGTAAGATCAAGCACCTCTTTTAAGTGCCACGAGATGGCTTCCCCTTCACGGTCCTCGTCAGTCGCTAGGTAAACCATGGTAGCAGACTTGGCCAAGCTCTTTAGATTTTTGATTACATCTTTCTTATCGGGAGATACTTCATAGGTGGGCTCAAAGTCGTTTTCGACATCAATGGCCGCATTTCCTTTCTTTAAATCACGGATATGACCCATGCTGGCGGCCACTTTATAATCCTTGCCTAAAAAGCTTTCGAGTTTTTTTATTTTCGATGGCGACTCAACAATGACTAGGTTCTTCGACATTCAGTTATCTTTCTTTTAAAGCCCCAAATATCAGTAAAATTTTATAACCATCGGATTTAAGTTCAATCCACGATTTATTTTGCCATCTAAAATCTCCGCGAAAATATTTTTTAATCGATCGCCATCCGCCTGATTCACATTATCTTGCAACATAATTCGCGTTTTGCAAGATTTTGCGTTTAGAATTTAAATCTTTGGATAGTCATGACCCTGATTCGACATCTTTATTTGATCCGTCATGCGGAAACTTTTGAAAAAGAACCGCACCAGAGCGACTTGGAAAGGGGACTTACTTTCAAAGGTAAAAGCGATGCCGAAAAACTAGGGTTATTTTTAAAAAATAAACGATTATATTTTGATCAACTGATCACCAGCGCAGCTGTGCGCGCCCAAACTACCGCTGCCATTATCGCCAATTCCATTTCCTATCCATTGAATTCAATCAGTGTAAACCCGCAGATGCACCATGCCGGCCTTCGGGAGCTAGCCACAATTGTTTCTCAGAGCCAAGACAATTGTTTTCATCTGGCCATTATCGGTCACAACCCAACCATTAGCCACTTTGCCAGCAACCTTACCTTGCATTCGGTGGAAAATTTCTCGCCCTGCACGATCGCTGCCTTTGAAATGGAGCTAGATAACTGGACAAGTTTTTCAATGGGTAAGGCAACCTTCAAATTCGTTCAATCTCCACCGATTTTATGATTCGCTACATTTTCTTTTACTTTAAACTTTTATTACTCTATGGAGCTCACTCCGCAAGCCGTTTATAATCAAATCATCGACCAACAGAGAATTGTTATTACTGGAGACGACCGATCCCTTGTGACCAAATTCGTCAAGTCTATTCTAGACAGTCGCCAGCGCAAATACAATCATTTTTCAAAGGGTAAATTGACGACTATCGCGGGAGCAGCCATTACATTCATCGAGTATCCTTTACGCCCAGAACTAAAGGCATTTCATCATCATGTTCTTCTACTTACGTCCCTTTCGGGTAATGACCTAAACGAGGTAAAAGGCCTATTGGATGCTACGCCCAAGAGCGGCATTATCATTTATCCAGAAGAGAATGAAAAACTGAAAGCACTCGTGGGCAAAGAGCGGGCAGATATTCAACTCATATCATATAAAGTTCCGCCACATGAAGTCAAGAATGGCAAACTGATTTTAGTGAGTAGTACAAATGAAAAATTCCCCATTAAACTAACAGAAACTAAAAACCTGTTGGTGCTAGCGGCCGCCAAAGAGTTGGTGCGCAAAATCGGGATCTCATCTGGTCAATATTACAACGCTGCTGCGTTAATCGAATAGTTCTTTCACTCCTAATCCTTACTTTACCTGTTGGCATGAAATTAAACTTAAAAATACCGCTTTGCTTTTTCGACTTGGAGACTACAGGTATCAACGTAACGCAAGACCGCATCATTGAAATTGCGGTAATTAAATTAATGCCTAACGGAGAGACCATCCACAAAAGCAACTTAGTCAACCCCACGATTCCGATTAGTGCTGAGTCCACCGCGATACATGGGATTTCCAATGAAGACGTGCAGGGCAAACCTACCTTTAGAGAAGTAGCAAAGGATTATGTGAAATTTTTTGAAGGTGCCGACTTGGCTGGCTTCAACATCTTAAAGTTTGATATGCCTGTACTGGTCGAAGAATTTTTGCGGGCCGAAGTAGAGTTTGATTACAGTCGAAAAAAGATCATTGATGCACAACGTATCTTCCACATGATGGA
The DNA here is from genome assembly GCA_038250265.1 of Cytophagales bacterium. Taxonomy (GTDB): domain Bacteria; phylum Bacteroidota; class Bacteroidia; order Cytophagales; family Cyclobacteriaceae; genus ELB16-189. The sequence goes on from JBBSCN010000132.1 coordinate 4,552, forward strand.
GAAGCGTACATTGGCTGCTGCTGTTCAATTCTATTGCGGAAAAAGCTTAGAGCAAGCACATTCTGCTGAAGCCGACACCCAAGCTACAATGGATGTGTTACTGGCACAAGTAGAACGATACGAAAACAACGATGTTACTGACAGTCTTGGAAAAAAAATTGGGGCAATTACTAATAGTGTGGAAACACTCAGTCAATTGACGGCTGCTGATTTGGTGGATCTTGCCGGGCGAATGGTTAAAAATAATAAAGGAGAACCAACTTTTAATTTTGGTAAACACAAGAGCAAGTCAGTGCTCAAAGTGTTTAAAGACGAACCCGCGTATTACGACTGGATGATGAATGGAGATTTTCCGCTTGACACCAAACGCTGGCTGACAAAAATAAAACTGAGTGTGCTGACGGGAAAACTGTAACTCTACTAAACTCCCTACTAAACTTCTTTCCAAGTGTGATCTGCCAGTAAGCGCACAGCTGCCACAAAGTTTTTATAGGGGCTTTTAGTGCCCCACTCCTTGGGGCCGATCATCGTCAACAAATAAGTGCCATCTGCCTGCTGATACAAATAATATTGCTGGCCAATAACCGGACTGAAACTAAGTTTGGCATCATAGATCAACATACTCAATTCTTTGCGCTGGTGGATTTCCTTTGCCTGAATGGCCAATAACTCGATCTGTTGACGAATCTGCGTGAGCATCATATGGGTTTGCTCTTCCATCGCGCTGAGTGCATGGTGGCGAATAAGGCCTGCTTCATTTGGCTTGATCACTGCACCCGAAACCGAAGATGAATAGGGCAAAACACTCATTTGCTTGTGATAGATTTCAGAATTGGTAAGAACCAAACCTTGTGCACGATAATAGGTTTGGGTGACTTTCAAAAGTCCCTTTGGTGTGATGTCATGCTCAACCAATAGCGCCAGTTGCCCGTCTTTAAAAAAGCGTGTTTCAAAATTTACCGAACTAATAAGTGTGCATTGAATACTGTCTCCTATTTCAGGCTTATCAAAAGTCTGTTCTTCTCCATTTGGCTCTATTACATAATTCGATTCAAATGCTTGGTCTTCAAAAGAAACCCAGTTCATACTAATGTGGAGTTTCTTTTCATTCTCAGCCAGCTGAATTCGGTAGATACCCGATCGGGGGCGGGTGCCAAATTCATACGTCCCTTTCTCAGGAAAAAGCTGCCAAGAGGCAATAAAATTGTAAGCGTCAACCATAGAACAAGTTAAAAAGGTGGGAAGTACGAGATACGAAGTACAAGGAAGGAAATACAAAATTCACAGCGCAAACCACTCGTAATTCTTACTTCGTCCCTCATATTTGAGCAGCCTACCTCTTACTTCGCCCTTAAAACAGCGAATTCTGCTTTTAGTTTGGTTTATAAACGCCCATTGCCTCCGGCATCCAGCCATTCAAAGCACTAATGCGAGTTTTGTCAGAGGGGTGAGTTGACAAAAACTCTGGTGGCTTTTGGCCTTTGGCGCCCGCGGTCATGCGTTCCCAGAACTTAGGTGCTTGCTGTGGATTGTAGCCCGCCATCGCCATAAAGATCAACCCAATATGGTCTGCCTCGGATTCATGCTGACGGGAAAATTTAAGCATACCTAAGTTAGCTCCCATGCCCACGGCTTCCAGAAATATCTGCTTGGTCATAGTAGCATTTTGCCCCATGGCTGCACCCAGCGTGGACAATCCAAATTGTTGAAGCAGCCCTTGGCTCATGCGCTCACTTCCGTGGTTGGCGATCGCGTGGGCAACCTCATGCCCCATTACCACTGCTACGCCTGTTTCGTCTTTACAAATGGGAAGAATGGCGGTGTAGAACGCAACCTTACCCCCCGGCATACACCAAGCATTCACCGTTTTGTCATCTTGGATTAAATTAAACTCCCAAGCAAAACCAGCCAATTGATCACTTGCGCCTTTCTGGGCCAGGTATTGCTCCACGGCTTTTTGAATTTTTACCCCTACCCTCTTCACCATGGCTACCTGCTCTTGATTGGTAGACAAAGAGCTCCTACTAATGACCTCTTGGTATTGCGTGGCGGCCATGCTATTAATTTCCGAACTGGAAACCAAGTCCAATTGCTTTCGGCCAGTAATGGGCACAGTTGCGCAGCCAAAAAGTAGACAAACGCAAATAAACAGAGAGGTAATTTTGGGTAGCATAAAAAGTTGTTTGAATGTAGTATTCAAAGATAAAACCAATGTTCTTATAAAGTATCAAAAAACAAATACAAAAAAGGGTCTTAGCCTTTTTATTGTTTGTAAATTTGCAAAAAAAAGAGCGTTCATGAGAATCTTTGCCGTTGGCCGCAACTATGCCGAACATATTCAAGAATTGAATAATGAAAGACCCGATGAACCCATCGTTTTTACGAAACCGGATACGGCTGTTTTGCGAAACAACGCCCCATTTTACTATCCCTCGTTTTCGCGTGATATACACCACGAAGTAGAATTAGTACTTCGCATATGCAAAGAAGGAAAGAACATCGAGGAAAAATTTGCGTCTAAATATTATGATGCGATTGGTATTGGTATAGATTTTACTGCCCGCGATATTCAAACCAAATTGAAAGCCAAAAGCCTGCCGTGGGACATTGCCAAAGGCTTCAACGGTTCCGCTCCTATCTCAGACAAGTTTATTCCCCTAGAACAGTTTGCTGACAAAAATAATATCAATTTCAAACTGGAAATAGACGGCCAACTTAAGCAACAAGGCAATACTAACTTGCTCCTTTTCTCGTTTGATTATATCATATCCTATTTATCAAAATTTTTTACGCTGCGTACCGGAGATTTAATTTTTACCGGAACCCCAAAGGGCGTGGGGCCTGTTACAATCGGAAACAAATTAACTGCCTACATTGAAGATGAGAAGTTGTTGGAATTTGAAGTCAAGTAGTTTATTGTTCGTTTTTCAGTTTGCAATACTGAACGGCTTACTGGCACAGTTTAGCCTTCCTCGAGAAGTACTCGGTGGAAAGTCGGTCGACCTTGCACCATATCTATTTCCAGTCAACCCGGGGCAACCAAATTTTTTGGCTGGAACGATGGGCGAACTGCGTTCTACCCATTTTCATGCCGGCATAGATGTGCGTACTGGCAACATGATTGGTGTGCCAGTGTTAGCTACTCAACAAGGTTATATATCACGGATCATTGTTGGAGCCTATGGCTATGGCAATGCCGTGATGATCACGCATCCGGATGGGAACACTTCGCTATATGGCCATCTGGATAAGTTTAAGGGCGCGATTGCAACTCATATCTTAAAAGAGCACTACGCAAAAAAATCCCATAACCTAGATCTTACTTTTGATCTGAATCAATTTCCGGTAAACCGTGGAGATACGATTGGACTATCTGGAAACACGGGCGGTTCCAGCGGGCCCCATTTACACTTTGAAATACGCAATGCAAATAATGAAGCGCTGAACCCATTAGCTTTTGGATTTACGGAAGTGACAGATATGTATTCTCCAATTGCTCTTAAAGTAGCACTCACTACTTTGGATGATAGCTCGAGGATCAATGATCGGTTTGGTCGATTTGAATTTTCACTATTAAGGTCGGGCAATACGTATTCATTGAAGTCTCCCATTTTAGCCACCGGAAAGATTGGCGTTGAGATTTTAGCACATGACAAGATTGATCTCTCGCAGTTTCGTTGCGGCATTAACTCTATTGAGATGTCGGTAGATAATGCGAAGATATTTGCTCAGGTGATTGATAAATTTAATTTTATCGAAAGCTATGATATCGTTACGTTGATGGATTATAAAACCCTCAAGACGCAGGGCAATCGGTTTAATAAACTTTATATAGCAGACGGCAATCCGCTTAAATTTTATCAAAATGTAGTGTCGAACGGAATTATTCACGTGAACGAAGGCAACAAAAAGATTTCTATTAAACTGCGCGATTTTTCAGGTAATGAAAGCAACATCAAGTTTGCATTACGTCCCAATCCACTGACACAAAAACCACTGTTCCTCGAACCGATGACAAAAGCGATCGATTATGACCAGTTCGAAAATACCTTGGTGGTAAGTTCAAAGAACTGCGGTAAAACGCCCAGCGCAAAAGTCTTTATAGCTGGAAAAGAAGAAACCATCTCGCCCGACTATTCAAATGCGAATCGACAAGTATACTTGATTGACCTTAGAAAGAAATTACCAGACTCCATCACCACGTGTTCTGGGGCAATCCAATTCAATTTTAAAGATGCGGTTCCCTCTGGCACCCACTACGATTACTACAGCCACTTATTGGATATCAAATTCCAAAACGGAAATTTATACGATACTCTTTACCTAAATGTCGAGTACGAAAAATTGAGCAACCAACAGGAGAAATTTACAATCGGAAACCTGACAACACCGTTGCATCAAACGATTAGCCTCACCTTAAAACCCCAATCAGTTTACAAAACACCGAACAAAACATTCGCCTATCACTTGGAGGGAAAGAGGTATAAATATGTAGGAGGAAATTGGAGTAATAGCAGAATTCAATTCAACACTCATGAACTAGGACAATTCACGCTGTTGACGGATTCTATTCCGCCAGGCATTAGCAGAATTTATTGCAACAATCAAACCGCTCGATTCCGGATTTC
>JBBSCN010000133.1:0-9041 GCA_038250265.1 Cytophagales bacterium
AAGTTGTGCCGGCTTTTTAGTGGCGGCAGTCGTGGTGATGGTAGAACCGGGGGTACTCGCAAAAATCCGCGGAGCCATGGTTTTGAACTCCAAGTCTTCGATGATGGGTTTTAGTTTTTCTTCCACGGGGCCAGAGTATTCCAACTCCTTTTCGTTCCACTCGATGGGCACATCCAAAATAATAGTCGCCAGTTTTTTTGAGAGTATGGCCTGCTCACCAAATTGCTCTACACGTTCTTTCAGCTTTCCTTTTAATTCACTGGAGTGAGCGATAATATTTTCAACGTTTTTATATTGCTTCAACAACTCAGCCGCTGTCTTTGGTCCCACTCCCGGAATGCCGGGAATGTTATCCGAAGTGTCACCCTGCAAACCAAGGATATCAATCACTTGAGAAACATTTTCGATGTCCCATTTTTCGCACACTTCTTTCGGGCCGAGTATGTCAACTGAATTACCCATGTAGGCCGGCTTGTACAAGAGAATCTTATCCGTTACCAATTGACCAAAGTCTTTATCGGGCGTCATCATGTAAACCGTGAAGCCTTCTCGCTCAGCCTTTTTGGCAATAGTGCCAATGATGTCATCCGCCTCGTAACCGTCCAACTCTAAAATCGGGATACCAAAGCCGCGGATAATTTCTTTTACGATGGGAACTCCCGAACGTATATCTTCCGGTGTTTCTTGGCGGTGGGCTTTGTATTCCGCAAAAATTTCATCGCGAAAAGTTTTGGCCGATGTGTCGAATGCCACCGCGATGTGTGTGGGCTTTTGCTTTTGAATTACCTCCAGCAATGTATTGGTAAAACCAAATGGAACGGACGTATTAATGCCTTTAGAATTGATCCGTGGATTTTTGGTAAATGCAAAGTGCGCGCGGTAGATTAATGCATACGCATCGAGTAAAAACAGTTTCTTCTCAGCCATGGGGCGAAGGTAGAAAAAGAAGATGTGCATTTCTGAGCGAAGTGCGTTTTCTTTCTTATCTTTCTGTAAAACAAAAGTTTGTGCCTCGTTTTGTCCGTTGGATTTTATATGTATTGCTTTCTGTAGTTGCCCTTCTGGCCGTTGCCTACGGGGCGGCACAAATTTATAGGCCAAAGGTGCTTGCGCTTATTAACGAAAATCTCAAAAGTGGCATCAACGGAGATGTGAACATTGGTGGGCTCGACTACACTATTTTCAATCGTTTTCCACAATTGTCCATCACGCTCTCAAAAATTTATCTGCGGGGGTCGCGCTATTCCGTTTATCATCAAGATTTTTTTACGGCTGAGAAACTGTACATACATGTTCAACCCATGCAATTACTGCGGGGGGTTGTAACCTTGAAATCCATTACTATTAAAAATGCTCAGGTCTTTATTTTTACTGCTTCCAATGGGTACACCAATCTGGATACTTTCAAAAAACTGGATTCCACCAAGCAAGAAACCAAATCAATGATTTCATTGGATGTGCAAAGCATCTTTTTTGAGAATACGCATTTTCAAGTTACTGATTCTGTAAAAAAGAAAATGCACGCACTGACCTTCCTAAAAACCAACGTAGCGATATTACCATCCGATAGCTCTATGAAAATTGATATCAACGGGTTGGTCAATTTTAAAGGGCTTACGTTCAATCCCGAAAGGGGAAGTTATTTGTTGAACAAAAAGACACAGGTTTCTTTGAAGGTAAAATACAATCCTTCCAAAAGAAAATTATTGATTCTACCCTCAACCATAAAATTTGAAAAGTCGTTGGTTGGGGTAACGGGGTTAATTCAATTTGCGTCTTCCAGTAGGTTGCAATTGAAGATTCAATCCAACCAGCAAGATTTCTCAGAGGGCTTATCAATTGTTACAAAATCTCTTCGAGAAAAATTGGAAAAATTTCAGTTTAAAGAACCACTCAATTTAACGGTCAATTTGGATGGAGTACTGGCGGAAGGCGAACCGAAAGTTACGGTTGACTTTTCAAGCAAGGAAAATAAATTTTCGATGGCAAAGTTAAGTATTGATGACTTCTCATTTGTTGGCACGTTCAATAATCACGTTGATACAACCAAACTATTCGATGATTCGAATTCGCGTGTCTCCTTAAAAACATTTTCGGCAAAGATGGAGGGCATCCCCACACAAGGATCGCTTAGTATTACCAATTTGAAAGACCCCAAGCTGAAATTGGATGCTAAAATAAAAATGTCGCTAGTGGACTTAAATAACAGCACAGACATTACAAAACTGAGATTTCTGGATGGTGTGGTGATATCAGAAGTCTCTTATGATGGTAAGCTCAGCGAATACGTGGACAAAACCACCACCTCTTTTACTGGTAAACTAAAAGGAAAAGTGCAAATCATCAACGGAGCGATGCAATTAATCCCCCAACAAAAGAAACTGGATCAAGTCAACGCCCAATTGCACTTTACCGAAAAGGAAATGAGCATTGATAAAATGAATTTTCAAATCAATGGAAATCCGATTGCGGTAGAAGGAAAAATAAGAGGGTTTATTCCTTTCTTCTTCCAGCCCAAGAAAAAAGGATTTGTCAATCTTTCCATTCATTCGCCCCGACTGGATATCGCCACCTTGCTAAAACCGAAAGAGGCGCGCAAGACCGCAAACGGCTCGGAGAAAAATAAAAACAATACGAAGAAGATCGATGAGTTGATACAACTTTTGATAGATAAAGTGGAATTTTCTATTGATCTAAAAGTAGATGAATTGTTGAAAGGGACTTTTCGTGGTCAAAACCTAACGGGAAAAATAAGCTTACTCAGCAACCAACTCAAAGCCCAAAAAGTAAAAATGGATACAGACGGAGGTACCATTAAACTAGGGATACGGATGAGTGATCTACACCTGCCCACTAACCACGTTTCGCTGCACTGCGAGGTAAACGATGCGGACATCAAGAAAATTTTTAATTCGTTTGGCAACTTCCGACAAAAGTTGATTAAAGCAGAAAATGTGAGCGGAAAAATTTCGGCCACAGTAGATTTATCTGCCGATATTGATGATCAATTCAAAATAGATACTATCACGTTGAAAGGTGGGATTGAACTGCGCATCAAAAATGGAAAGATTACGAATTTTGCTCCTTTGGTGAATATGAGCACATTCATTTTTAAGAGACGTGATTTCGAGGAAGTTGGTTTTGCCGAAATTAGCATTCGGTCTAGCGTGCTTCAGTCCTTTCTGGAAATTGAGCGGATGGAGATCCAATCGACCGTATTGTCTTTATTTTTAGAGGGGCGTTACTCTTTTACCGACAGCACAAATTTAAGTATCCAAATTCCACTGAGCAATCTTAAAAGGCGACACAAAAACTATAAACCGGAAAATGTGGGAACAGATGTAAAAGTTGGCATGAGCGTCTATTTGCATGTATATGAAAAAGACAAAAAAATAGTCATTGCGTACGATCCGTTTAAACGACACAAGAAAAAGAACTAAATAAAGTGAAATTCTTTTCAACAGATTTACAAACGTTTTTCTTAACTGGATGTCAAGCATCGTCTCCCGCCTCGCGGACGATGCGTGAACAAAGGCAATTGATGCGTATCATCCCCGGGGCGGGAGACGATACTTAACTAAAGGTGATACGATTTTAGTTGACGCGCACTCGGCCAGGGATTGCAGCGAAAATCCCACGCGCCTCGCGTGGATTGTAGCGTAAAGCCCGATGGCCTTGCGTTTCGCTTGGCCAGGACGCCTAGATATGACTGCCAATAATTTTATTTTCAAATGCAAAGCGCACCAAAGCGGCTGTATTTTTTACATGCAACTTTGAGATCAGATTCTTACGGTGAGAATCTACTGTGCTGGAGCTCACAAAAAGCTTGTCGGCAATTTCAACGTTGGTAAGTCCATCGGCTATCAATCCCAATACTTCTTTTTCCCTGCGGGTAAGCATCATCACCTGCTTGGCTTCCATTTGGTTGGTAAATTTTTCTAGGTAATTCCACCACGCACCCCCCGCATTTACCGTTTCAATTGCCTCCATCAATTCTGCAAGCGGAGTATTCTTTAATAAATAACCCGAGGCACCGCTTTCTTTCATTCGCTCTACATAGCTGAGCTGATCAAAATTACTGAGGGCAATAATTTTTGTGATGGGCGATTTGGCCTTCACCAATGCGCACAATTCTATTCCGCTATTGTCGGGCAGATTGATATCCATCAGCACAACATCTACGCTTTGGGTTACAAAAAACCCAAGGCACGAAGCTGCATTGGTAGCGAACCCAGCCAATTCTATGCTTGTCTGACTCCGCAGCATGGAGCTTAATCCCTCAATTACCATGGGGTGATCATCTACTATAAAAACTCGAATGGCCATACAATTACTATTGACGATGAAAGTTGAACAAACTTTTGGCTTTTGGCAACTTAAAAAATCAAAATCCCCTTTTTGGGGGAGGGGGTTTATTTGAACGGAATGTTTATTTGAACGGATGTACCCGTTTGCTTTGAAGAATTCAGATCAATGCCTCCTTTTAAAAACTCAACCCGCTGTTGAATGTTTGTCAAGCCCATCCCGTTGCTTTCCTGACCGATATCAAATCCATTTCCATCATCTTCCACGGTAATGGAAAGGTGAGCCGACAAGTACGAAACTTGTACTAAGCATTCTTTAGCTTGCGCGTGCTTCACTACATTGTTGAGAAGTTCCTGTACGATTCGATAGACAATTAGTTCCTGCTCGCTCGCTAACCTACGCTCATCACCGACCGTCTGAAAAACTATCTTTAACGTCTTCATACTATTGATGGCCTCCACATAATCGCGCAACGCAGTTTTTAATCCAAATACCTCGAGCGAAGGCGGCTTCATTGCGTGGGCTACTCGCCTCAATTCCTGCATGGAACCATCGAGCATATCCAACGATCGCGCAAAAATTAATTCGTCATCTTTGTTAAGCGTAACTTTATTTTTTATGTTGGACAGCGATATTCGCACACCGGAAAGCAACCCGCCTACGCCATCATGCAAATCTTTAGCAATTCGAGAGCGTTCCCCTTCGCGGGTTTCTGCTATTGAGCGATAAAGTTCAAATTGTTGGCGCTCCGATTCTATTTGTAAAGCCTGTTGCGCGCTCACTTTTTCTTTTTCGTCCAATCGATTTTTGTACCCAAGGCCGGCTGAGAAAAAAAGAAGCTCAATGATGATGCCTAATTCAAAATAAAATAGCGGGTTAGATAAAGGCGCAGGCAAAGAGGCGATGAGCTGATAATAAAAACTGAACAACATCGCCAGCATAGCAAACACACCCAAGCTTGCACCACCCGCCACCAAGTAATAACTAATCTGCCCTTGCTTCTTTCTCCAGATGGTAATGGCTGCATAGGCCGTCCAAGTTAATAATGCTATGCGCATCCAACTCCAGAGGTTAAATTGAATCTGAATAAGATGGGGCAAAAACATCAGGGTCAAATCAATCAAAGCATATCCACACAAAACATAGGAGGCGTACGTTAATTGTCTATGGAGGCCGGGGATCGTTTGCTTTGTCCTTAAAAAAGATTGGAAGAACGGAAAGTACATTGCATAGGCTGCTATTTGAGCCATGCGCTCCGCATATCCATAGATGAATCGGCTTGAAGAGAAAAATAGTACCTCTTTTGTTTCACCCTGTTTGATCACAAAATAGATGGCCATAAAAAAAATATAGCCAGAATAAAAAACGTACTCATTTCTTTTGACCTGAGAATATTTTACCATCATGTAGATCCCCATCATCAGCAGCATGCCTATAAAAATCAGTGTGAATAAGTCTTGACCTCCATATCCGTCCCAATACCAAATGAAGGAACCAGCTTGGGCAGAAGGGATCAGGAAAAAGTAACAAGAGTCCAAGGGGGCTTGCTGAAAATGTATTTTCAACAGACAGCGAAGGGTATCGCGGGGTGGTATTGAAATGGGATATAACTGACGATTAATGCTTCCTCTTATTTTTTTGGTAATTGGCAAAACGCTGCTGGTGGCTTTTGTTTGGTACGACCTAACTTCTATTTTTTCTTGTGGGGAAATGTAGAAAAAGAAGTGAGCCGTATCGGGCTGGTCATTGATGAGGGTAATCGAAAAATAGTGTGGCAAAAGCAGTTGACTTCGCGCGGGAGTCTGCTTTAATGAATTGGTTGGGATTTTCTCCAAACGATCAGCAGGTATCGATACAAAATCTGTTGAATTAGTGGAGTCAATGAATAAACTCAAGTATGGATCGACTGTATCAAATGTTTTCCATTTAGATAGGTAGACGGGTGATTGCCCGGCAGCCGAATCGGGAGACGAAAGAAGAACTAACAGAATCAATTTAAATTTAAGCGAGTGCACTGTTTCTGAATTTATCAGATAGAAATATAAGAAAAGAGAATGACCCAAAAAATAAGTGCAGTGCAGGTGGGCTATTTTTTCTTTTGCAGCATCTCGCGAGAAGTCTGCGCTTTTTTTAGATTTTACCTAGTCTTCACCAAATGGTAGGATATTCCACTCGCCTCCTTATTTGTTATGTGTAAAATACGACCACCTCGTACCGCTTCAAATTGCGCCCAAAAAATATCTGTTTTCTCTTTGAACCGCTTTGTTAAAGTAATATCCCAATCGGTGATGGTGCAGTTACCAATATACTTTTGATCGTAAAAAGTTGTACTGCCCATCATACCAAAAGCACCTTTGTGAGAGCTGCTGTAGGTTCCATTGTTGTTAAAAATAAATGAATTGGCAGCCGCAGTAGAATTCATTCCTGCATAAGCACCTGTTACCGTGCTGTACATGTCGATGCCCGAACTTGTACTTTCCTGCCACTCGCCAACCAAGTCTGCTCGCGTAACGGCAAACTTATTGTAGTTCAACAATGCCTCTACCTTTTTCTGATCGGGAAAATTTTGCTGAAACTCTTGTGCAGAAGGAGAAACGATTTCAATGCATTTGGAATTACCATTATTCGTAATTACCCGAAAGCCTACGTGACAATTTTTTCCAGTCGCTTTTTCGATGGCATCTGCCTCGAAGAAATCGATGCAGAAATAACAGGCCCCTCCGTTGTCATACTTGCGCAAGTTGGTTACGTGATAGCGCGGTGCAATGAGCTGATCCCACAGTGCACCATCTATGTCGTTGCTATTGCGCATGGCATCGGTTATTGCAACGGCATAATGCAGGAACACTCTCGTATTTCCTTTTGTCACCTTCACATAATCATCAAAAGGTTGGGCTACCCAGCCATCATCAAAGGTGATAGTGGAAATAGAGATGCCGTGGTTGTTGGATGCCTTTTCTAAAATGGGCTGAGCAAGTTGTGCTGGTTTAGTAGGCTGTTGGGATTGCTGAGTAATAAATACGGCAGTTGGTTTTTTTAAATCAATAGAGGCTAAAAAAGATTCTACTGCGGGCATAAACTCTTCGCTGTTCATCAGCACTACAATGCTCATCTCCACACCGTAGCCGGTAATAGTTGTGAGCAGGGCGGCTGCATCTTGACCGTTGAACTGAAACTTGGCCGCACCCGCCTCTGATGTCCAGCCGTCTTCGGTAGTAGCTTCGGGTATTGGCATGAGTGCATCCGGAAAACTTTTTGTGATGAGGTTGGGCCACTCGCTGTTGAAATCGGCCATCGCATCTCCATTGCTCAACATACTTTTATAAAGGGTAACTCGGCACCAGCCTTGCGTCAAATTATTTGTAGCCGTATAAGAAGCAGCGTAATCTCTAGTTTCATTTTGCCAGCCATTGGGCGGAACAAAAGAGGCAATGTCAAACGTTTGCCGCTGCGCAAAGATCAAGGAAGTGTTAAACAATATTAGCAGGGTTATTAACCTATTCATAAATGGAAGGATTGGATCAACCTATTTGATAACAATTTTAGACTTAATGCTGCGGAAAGCAAGGGGTAAACTAAAATTCCCCTTTTTAGGGGAGAAATAAATTTTCGAGAATATGTTAATTTTAGAAGCACAATACAATTCTGAATAATATGGAAATATCTCTGCGGTATCATAAAATTATTGAAGCATTGAAAATCGTAATCATCTTTTTCATAGTAGCTATAACAGCGACTACAGCTATCGCTCAAGTGCCCACTATTGCCAGTGTCACACCAAACCTTGGCCCGGTTGGTACAACGGTAACCATTACAGGCACTAACTTCGATCTAACCCCCGCCAATAATATTGTTTTCTTTGGCGCAACACGAGCTACTGTTTCTGCAGGCACAGCCACCAGTTTAACGGTCACAGTGCCGGTGGGGGCAACGTACCAACCTATTACCGTGCTTAGCAACGGGCTTTTGGCCTATTCAGCGACACCTTTTGTTACCACATTTGCTGGTGGCGGCAGCCTTGATGCCACCTCTTTTGCCCCCAAAGTAGATTTCACAACCGGATCAAGTCCTCGTTCAGTTTCCATTGGCGACCTTGACGGGGATGGCAAGGCCGACCTGGCAGTGGCAAATGCTGGCACCGTATCAGTATTTCGCAATACGGGCAGCGGAGGCGGCATCAGCTATGCCGCCAAAGTAGATTTCACAACCGGAACAGGTTCTGAATCAGTTTCCATTGGCGATCTTGACGGGGACGGCAGGGCCGACCTGGCAGTGGCAAATTTTTTCAACACTACCGTATCGATCTTTCGCAATACGAGCAGCGCAGGCAGCATCAGCTATGCCGCCAAAGTAGATTTCACAACCGGAGCAGGTCCCCGTTCAGTTTCCATTGGCGACCTTGACGGGGATGGCAAGGCCGACCTGGCGGTGGCAAATTTTAACAATCAATCCGTATCGATCTTTCGCAATACGGGCAGCGTAGGCAGCATTAACCTAGGCTCTTTTGCCGCCAGAGTAAATTTCAACACCGGAGGAATAAATCCTTGGACAGTTTCCATTGGCGACCTTGACGGGGATGGAAAGGCCGATCTGGCAGTGGTAAATGCTCATCCTTCCAGCAATTCGGTATCGATATTTCGCAACACAGGAAGCGCAGGCAACATTAGCTATTTCGGCCCCTTTGATTTCACAACCGGGGCAGGTCCCCGTTTAGTTTCCATTGGCGACCTTGACGG